>NZ_QGLF01000002.1:690882-1036323 GCF_003173055.1 Zavarzinia compransoris | reverse complement strand
CACCAACCAACACTGTGATCAACAACGTTACCGCCGCCAACCACGAGGCCGGGCTTCTAACCCCCCGACCCACAACCTGTCAACCCAGTTCTTTCAGCTCAACGCATCAAAACCAAACCAACAGGCAACACCGCTAAACAGGGTCTTCGCCGTGGGATAAACCCACAGGATCGTCCGCCGCAGCGCCCCCGCCACTTCGCTCCCTTCCAGGTGCTCTGCGGCGAGGCGCGGTTTGTAGCGCCGACTCAGGAGACCTTGCAACCCCCTTTTTTGGGTTTTTTATGACAATGCGGAAGGCCCCATTCCTGGTGTCCGGACAAGGCCGGACCCACGACAGGCGGAGGAGGTTGACGGCGGGAGTCCCACGGGCGAGTCTGCTCCTTCCGGCGCGGCGCGGTCACGGCTTCGGCTTTCGATGATCGGCCGCCCTGATTCTCCTTACGCGCAAGGCCCGACCGTGTCCGCTTTTCAGCCTCCCCCTGGCGATGATCCTCGCTTGCCGCCGGCGACCGGCCCCGGCAACGCCCTGCTGAAGACCATCGTCCGCCATTCGATCGAGGATCGGCCCAGCCGCCGGGCCGGGCGTTTCCTCGCGTCGGTCGCCGTCGCCGCCCTGATCGGCCTTGGCGCCGGCGTCGGCGTGGCCAGCCTGTTCGGCACCCCAGGGCATGGACCGCAGGCGGATCTGGCCGCCGGCACGCCCCTGCCCCTGGACGCGGGGGCGGACGACAATACGCTCGCCGACGCCGACGCCGATACCGGCGACGGGGAGAAGCTGGCGGACGACAGCGCCGATCCCACGGTCGAGCCGCCGGCGCCCGAGGATATCGCCGCCGGCCAGGCCGAGCATGAAGTGGTCTCGGTCGAACAGGGCGACACCCTGATGTCGATCCTGACCGAGGCCGGCCTCGACCGCACCGAAGCCTATGAGGTGGTCGAGATCCTGCGCCCCCTGTTCAACCCGCGGGACCTGCGCGTCGGCCAGGAATTGACCATCGTCCTCGCCCCCGCCACGGCCGCGGACGACGAGAACCTGCCGCGCCTTGCCGAACTCGCCTTCGATACGGACGTCGACCGCCGGGTGCGGGTCACCCGCGGCACCGACGGCCAATTGAGCGCCGCCGAGGAGAGGACGGAACTGACCGTCGCCCTGACCCGGGTGATCGGCACCATCGACGACAGTCTCTTCGCCTCGGCGGGGCGCGCCGGCCTGCCGCCGGCGGTGACGGCGGAACTGATCCGCATGTTCTCCTACGACGTCGACTTCCAGCGCGACATCCAGCCGGGCGATCATTTCGAGCTGCTGGTCGAACGCCACCAGGACCCGGACGGCCGCACCCTGAAATGGGGCGACATCCTCTATGCCAAAATGATCCTGTCGGGCGACGACCTGCCGATCTATCGCCATATCCCTGGCGACGACAAGATCCCGGATTTCTTCAACCCCAAGGGCGAAAGCGTCCGCAAGGCGCTGCTGCGCACGCCCATCGACGGGGCGCGCATCTCGTCCGGCTTCGGCATGCGGCGCCACCCGGTGCTGGGCTATTCGAAGATGCACAAGGGCATCGATTTCGCCGCCCCGACCGGCACGCCGATCCTGGCCGCCGGCGACGGCACGGTCGACAAGATCGGCCGGGCCGGTTCCTACGGCAATTACATCCGCATCCGCCACGACGGCAGATATTCGACCGCCTATGCCCATCTGTCGCGCTTCGCCAAGGGGCTGAAGCCGGGCAGCCGGGTGCGCCAGGGCCAGACCATCGGCTATGTCGGCACCACCGGCCGCTCCACCGGGCCGCATCTCCATTACGAGATCCTGGCCGCGGGCGCCCAGGTCAATCCCCAGGGCGTGAAGTTCCAGTCCGGGCGCAAGCTGGCCGGCAAGGAATTGGCCAGCTTCAACGCCCGCAAGCGCGAGATCGACAGGCTGCTGGCCGAGACTCCGGTACAATCCGCCATGGCGGCGCCGGGACCGGACAAGAAGCCGGCCCCCTGACGCCCCCCGATTGAAAGGCGGGCCGGGCCGTTTCCGGGCCCGGCCCGCCGATCGATCAGGCGTTCCCTTCGACCCGCGACACGAAGGCCGGATTCGAGGGCTTGCGGACCAGGGCATTATCCGCCTCGACCGCCTTGCCGTTCAGCACCAATTGGCCCGCCTCGGCCGAGACCTTGACGGTATCGCCGTCGTTGACCTCGCCCTCGAGGATCAGCTCGGCCAGCGGGTTCTGCAGGTTGCGCTGGATCACCCGCTTCAGCGGCCGCGCCCCATAGACCGGATCGTAACCCGCCTCGGCCAGCCATTCCTTGGCCGCCTGGTCGAGATCGAGCACGATCTTGCGGTCGGCGAGCAATTTCCGCAGCCGGCCCAGCTGGATATCGACGATGCCCGTCATCTCGCCCCGGCCCAGCCGGTTGAAGAGGACAATTTCATCGAGCCGGTTCAGGAATTCCGGCCGGAAGCTGGCCCTGACCACCGCCATCACCTGGTCGCGGGTGCGGCCCGGGTTGACCTCCGCATCCTCCGCCGCCAGGAATTCGCCGCCGAGGTTGGAGGTCAGGATGATCACCGTGTTGCGGAAGTCGACCGTGCGGCCCTGGCCGTCGGTGAGACGCCCGTCGTCCAGCACTTGCAACAGCACGTTGAAGACGTCCGGATGGGCCTTTTCGACCTCGTCGAACAGGATCACCTGATAGGGCCGGCGCCGCACCGCCTCGGTCAGCACGCCGCCCTCCTCATAGCCGACGTAACCCGGGGGGGCGCCGATCAGGCGGGAAACCGCGTGCTTTTCCATGAATTCCGACATGTCGACGCGGACCATGGCGGTATCGTCGTCGAACAGGAATTCGGCCAGCGCCTTGGTCAGTTCGGTCTTGCCGACGCCGGTCGGGCCGAGGAACAGGAAGGAGCCGATGGGACGCGCCGCATCCTGCAAGCCGGCGCGGGCGCGGCGGACCGCATTGGCCACCGCGGCCACCGCCTCCGGCTGGCCGACGACGCGGCTGGCCAGCAAGGGTTCCATCTTCAGCAGCTTTTCCCGCTCGCCGGACAGCATCTTGTCGACCGGGATCCCGGTCCAGCGCGAGACGACGGCGGCGATATCCTCGTCCGTCACCGCTTCGCGCATGCTGGCGGCCTCGGTCGCGGCCTGGGCCGCCTCGAGCTTGCGGGTCAGGTCCGGGATGAGACCATAGGCGATCTCGCCGGCACGGGCGAGGTTACCTTTCCGCTGGGCCTGCTCGAGTTCCGAACGGGCGGCGTCGAGCTGTTCCGTCAGCTTCTGCTGCACCGACAGCTTGTCCTTCTCGGCCCGCCATTTCGCCGTCATCTCGGCCGATTGCTGTTCGAGATCGGCGAGATCCTTTTCGAGCTTGGCGAGGCGTTCCTTCGAGGCGCGGTCCTCTTCCTTCTTCAGGGCTTCGCGCTCGATCTGCATCTGCATGATCTTGCGGTCGAGTTCGTCCAGGGCTTCCGGCTTGGAGTCCACCTCCATGCGCAGCCGGCTCGCCGACTCGTCGACGAGGTCGATCGCCTTGTCGGGCAGGAAGCGGTCGGTGATGTAACGGTTGGAGAGCGTCGCCGCCGCGACCAGGGCGACGTCCGAGATCCGCACGCCATGGTGCAGTTCGTATTTCTCCTTGAGGCCGCGCAGGATCGAGATCGTATCCTCGACCGTCGGCTCCGAGACGAAGACCGGCTGGAAGCGCCGGGCGAGCGCCGCATCCTTCTCCACATGCTTGCGGTATTCGTCGAGCGTGGTCGCGCCGACGCAATGCAGTTCGCCCCGGGCGAGCGCCGGCTTCAGCAGGTTGGAGGCATCCATGGCGCCGTCGGTCTTGCCGGCGCCGACCAGTTGGTGCATCTCGTCGATGAACAGGATGACATCGCCGGACGAAGTCACCTCGCCCAGGATCGCCTTCAGCCGTTCCTCGAATTCGCCGCGATATTTGGCACCGGCCACCAGGGCGCCGAGGTCGAGGGCCATCAACTGCTTATGTTTCAGGGATTCGGGCACGTCGCCGTTGACGATGCGCAGCGCCAGCCCTTCCGCGATCGCGGTCTTGCCGACGCCGGGCTCGCCGATCAGCACCGGGTTGTTCTTGGTCCGGCGCGACAGGACCTGGATGGTGCGGCGGATCTCCTCGTCGCGGCCGATCACCGGGTCGAGCTTGCCGTCACGCGCCGCCGCCGTCAGGTCGCGGGCGTATTTCTTCAGGGCGTCATAGGAATCCTCGGCCGAGGCGCTGTCGGCGGTGCGGCCCTTGCGCAAATCGTCGATCGCCTTGCTCAGCCCCTGCGCGGTGACGCCGGCCTTCTTCAGGATCTCGGCCGAGGGCGTCCCCGCCGCCAGCACGAGGGCCAGCAGCAGCCGCTCGGCGGTGACGAATGTGTCCCCCGCCTTCTTGGCCACCTGTTCCGCCTGTTCGAACAGGCGCGCGGTTTCCGGCGCCAAGTACAATTGGCCCGCGCCCTGGCCCTCGACCTTGGGCAGCCGGGCCAGTTCCGCCTCGATCCCGGCGAGCGCCGCCTCGGGCCGCCCGCCCGCCGCCTTGATCAGCGACGCGGCCAGGCCCTGCTCGTCGTCGAGCAGCACCTTGGCCAGATGTTCGGGCGTGAAGCGCTGATGGTTGCTGCGCAGCGCCAGCCCCTGGGCCGACTGCACGAAGCCCCGCGCCCGTTCGGTATATTTCTCGAAATCCATGCCGGATCCCCTTGTCCTTTCAGGGGCGGATGTAAGGTCCGCCTGCCGTCGCCCTTCGATATGGTGTGGCCAAGGTGCAACACAAGGGGGTGTCGAGCGTTGCGCGACATCAACCGGCGGCGAAAACGACAATGCCGAAAAACGACAATGCCCAGAAACGACAATGCCCGGCACGCGGGCCGGGCATTGCGGGAGATCGTGGCAGGCGATCAGCTGTTCACGCGGTCGCCGTCGAGATCGAAGTCCAGGATTTCCGGCTCTTCGTCCCCGGCGCTGGCCGGGCTCAGGTCGAAGGGCGGCATTTCGGGCTGCGGGGTCTGGCCGGGAAAGCCGTTCTGACCGTTCTGCGCCGGGGCATTGTTGCCGCGCGGATTGATCAGATTGTTGGCCAGCATCAGCCGGTAATAATGCTCGGCGTGCTGCAGGTAGTTCTCGGCGGCAATGCGGTCGCCGGCCGATTGGGCATCGCGGGCAAGCTGCTGATATTTTTCGAAAATATGGCTGGCGGTGCCGCGGACCTTGACGTCGGGGCCGTTCGAATCATAGGTCCGGTTCGGGCCGTGCGCCGACTTGCGCCCGTTGCCGCCGCCACCACCACCGCCACCGCCGCCACCGCCGTTATTGTTCTGACGGCCGCCGCGCGGGCGCTTGTTATGCTGTCCTGGTCTCATGGACGGTCGCTACTTTCGGTCGAATCCATCTTGGAAAATCGGGGCGGGCATCGCTGGCAGAGCCCGGCGCCGCGAAAGCGGGACCAGGTGGCACAGTCGATACCGGGACGATCAGGGAGATTGCCAGCCCATCCCAAAGCGGCGCCAGCCGCCGTGCAATCTCCGTTCGTGAACCTAGCCGCAAGGTGGCGGATTTCCAAGACTTTTTTGCCCCGACGAAGGTCGCGCCGGCCGCAGGGCGCCCTGCCGGACATGCAATTCAGGCCTGCCCGAGGACGACCCGGGGAATGCCGCCGAGATCCGCCTTCCGGGTCACCGGGCCAAGGCCGCAGGCTTCCATCATGGCGGCGACGATATCGGCCTGCCCGATCCCGACCTCGAAGGCGACGATGGCGCCGGGCGCCGCCACCCTCGGCACCTGGGCCAGGATCTCGCGATAGGCGCCGAGCCCGTCGCCCCCCGGGGTCAGGGCGCCGCGCGGCTCGAACAGCCGCACCTCGGGGGCGAGGCGCTGCATGTCCGCCTCGGGGATATAGGGCGGGTTGGAGACGACGACGTCGAAACGCTCGTCGATCCCGGCGGCCCAATCCCCCTCGACGATCGTGGCCCGGCCGCCGAGGCCGAGGGCGGCCATATTCTCCGCCGCCACGGCGACCGCGGCCGGCGAGCGGTCGATGCCGATCCCGGTCGCCGCCGGGCATTCGCGCAGCAGCGCCGCCAGGATGCAGCCGGTCCCCGTGCCGAGGTCAAGGATGCGCAAGGGTTTCCACAGGCGAAGCCCGACGACGGCGAGAACCGCCTCGACCAGGGTTTCCGTGTCCGGGCGGGGATCGAGGGTCGCCGCCGTCACCTTGAAGCGCATGCTCCAGAATTCCCGCGTGCCGAGGACCTGGGCCATGGGCCGGCGCGCCGCCCGGTCCGCCGCCATGGCGGCGATGCGGGCGGCGGCCTCGTCCGTCACCGGATCGTCGCCATGGGCGATCAGCGCGGCGCGGTCGAGGCCGAGGGCATGGCCGGCGATCAGTTCCGCATCCCGGCGCGGCCCCTCGACCCCGGCCATGCGCAGCTGCGCCGCCGTCTCATGAACCAGGGCCTTGATGGTGAGCGCGGTCATCGGCGGCCCCTCGCGTCATCCCTGGCCGTCGAGATCGGCGAGGCGTTCCGCCTCGTCCGCCGCGATCAGGGGTTCGATGATCTCGTCCAGCGCTTCGCCCGCGATCACCTTGTCGATCTTGTAGAGGGTCAGGTTGATCCGGTGGTCGCTGACCCGCCCTTGCGGGAAATTATAGGTGCGTATGCGTTCCGAACGGTCGCCGGAGCCGACCTGGCCCTTGCGGTTGGCGGCCCGCGCCGCATCGGCCTTCTCGCGCTCCATCTCGTAAAGCCGGGCGCGCAGCACCTTCAGGGCCTTGGCCTTGTTCTTGTGCTGGCTTTTCTCGTCCTGCTGCTGGACGACCATGCCGGTCGGCAGATGGGTGATGCGCACCGCCGAATCGGTGGTGTTCACCGACTGGCCGCCGGGCCCGGACGAGCGGAAGACATCGATCCGCAGGTCCTTCTCGTCGATGGCGACATCGACCTCCTCGGCTTCCGGCAGCACGGCGACGGTGGCGGCAGAAGTATGGATGCGGCCGCCCGCCTCGGTCGCCGGCACGCGCTGCACCCGGTGTACGCCGGATTCGAATTTCAGCCGGGCGAAGACGCCGGCCCCGGTGATGCCGGCGATCACTTCCTTATAGCCGCCGTGCTCCGCCTCGGACTCGGACATCAGTTCCACTCGCCAGCCATGGGCGCCGGCATAGCGGGTATACATGCCGAAGAGATCGCGGGCGAAGAGCGCCGCCTCCTCCCCCCCGGTGCCGGCGCGGATTTCCAGGATGGCGGAACGCTCGTCCGCCGCATCCTTGGGCAGCAGGGCGACGGCGACCGCCCGTTCCAGCGCGGGCAGGCGTTCGGCCAGGGCCTCGCGCTCGGCCAGGGCGAGGTCGCGCATGTCCGGATCGTCCAGCAGGGCGTTCAGTTCCGCCAGTTCCCGGCGCTTCGCCCGGAAATCCCGGATCACCGCCACCACCGGGTCCAGTTCCGCCAGTTCGCGCGAGGCCCGGGTGAACTCGCCCGCCGCCAGCTGGCCGCTGGACAATTCCGCGCCCAGGGCTTCGTGGCGAAGCAGAATCCGGTCCAGCTGTTCGTCGCGGATCATGTCAGCGATAGGCCGCGAAGGCGGTCTCGAGCTCGGCCAGCGCCACCACCCGTTCCTCCCTGGTGTCGAGGTCGCGGGCCTTCACCGTGCCGGCGGCGATCTCCTCGTCGCCGATCAGCAGGGCGAGGCGCGCCCCCTGCTTCGAGGCGCGCTCCAGCCGCTTGCCGACATTGCCGCGATAGCCCTGTTCGACCGTGAAGCCGGCCCGGCGCAGGCGATGGGCGACCTGCAATGCCGGCACCTCGGCGCCGGCGCCGATGGGCACCACGGCGATGGCGCGGGCCGGCGCCGGCGGCGCCTCGATCATCATGGCCAGACGCTCGATGCCGGCGGCGAAGCCGATGCCCGCGGTGGCCGGCCCGCCCATCAGGGCGATCAGCCCGTCATAGCGCCCGCCGCCCAGCACGGTGCCCTGGGCACCGAGGTCGGTGGTGACGAATTCCCAGGCGGTATGGCTGTAATAGTCGAGGCCGCGGACCAGCCGCTCGTCGACCGCATAGGCGATGCCGAGCGCATCCAGCCCCTGGCGGACCTTGGCGAAAAAGTCGCGCGAGACCGCGTTCAGGTAGTCGTGCAGCCTGGGCGCGCCGGCAACCAGTTCCCGGTCCCCCTCGTCCTTCGAATCGAGGATGCGCATGGGGTTGCGCTCCAGGCGCTTCAGGCTGTCTTCCGACAGGCGGTCCCGGTAGGCGCCGAAATAATCGATCAGGGCCTGGCGATAGGCCTGCCGGCTTTCGCTGTCGCCCAGGGTGTTCAGCTTCAGTTCGACCCGGGCGCCGAGGCCGAGGGCCGCCAGGAAATCGGCGCCGAGCGCCAGCACCTCGATATCCGCCTGGGGTTCGGCGACACCCAGCACTTCGGCATCGACCTGGTGGAACTGGCGCAGCCGGCCCTTCTGCGGCCGCTCGTAGCGGAACATCGGGCCATGGCCGCAGAGCTTCAGCGGCAGGTCCTTGGCCAGACCGCCGGAAATGAAGGCGCGCGCAATGCCCGCGGTCATTTCCGGGCGCAGCGTCAGGGACTCGCCGCCCCGGTCGGTGAACGTATAGGTTTCCTTCGAGACGACGTCCGAAGTCTCGCCCAGGGTGCGGTGGAAAACCTCCGAGAATTCGAAGATCGGCGTCGAGATGTCCTGGAAGCCGTAGCGATAGGCCACCGCCTTGAAGGTGGCGACGATATGGGCATGGCGCCGCGCGTCTTCGCCGAGAAGGTCGTGCGTGCCGCGAACGGGCTGCAGGGCTGCCATGGGTCTACCTCGTCGATGCCAAGTACAGGCGTCACGGCGGAGTCATGCCCGCCGTGGCCAAAATTCGGATTGTAACGCTATTCGGCCGCGGCGGCCTTGGCGGCTTCGATATCGGCCGCGCGCTGCTCGACCAGTTCGACCACATGATCGATCATGCGGCCGTCGTCGATCTTATGGTCGGTGACGCCGTTGACATAGACCATGTGATTGCCCTGGCCGCCGCCGGTGACGCCGATCATGGTCTCGCGCGCTTCGCCCGGGCCGTTCACCACGCAGCCGATGATCGACAGGGTGATCGGGGTCGAAATATGGGCCAGGCGCTTTTCCAGGATTTCCACGGTCCTGATCACCTGGAACGCCTGGCGGGCGCAGGACGGGCAGGAGACGATGGAAACGCCGCGGTGGCGCAGGCCCAGGCCCTTGAGGATTTCGAAGCCGACCTTCACCTCCTCGACCGGATCGGCCGAGAGCGAGACGCGGATCGTGTCGCCGATCCCGGCCCAGAGCAGCGAGCCCATGCCGATCGAGCTTTTCACCGTGCCCGTGATCAGGCCGCCCGCCTCGGTGACGCCGAGATGCAGGGGATAGTCGCAAGCCTCCGCCAGGCCCTGATAGGCGGCGGCGGCCAGGAAGACGTCGGACGCCTTCACGCTGATCTTGAATTCGGTGAAATCGTTGTCTTCCAGGATTTTCGCGTGGTTGAGCGCGGATTCGACCATGGCCTCCGGGCAGGGCTCGCCATAGCGCTCCAGCAAGTCCCGCTCCAGGCTGCCGGCATTGACGCCGATGCGCATGGAGCAGCCGTGATCCTTGGCCGCCTTCACCACCTCGCGCACCCGCGCCGCCGAGCCGATGTTGCCCGGGTTGATGCGCAGGCAGGCGGCGCCGGCCTCAGCCGCCTCGATGGCGCGCTTGTAGTGGAAATGGATGTCGGCGACGATCGGCACCTGCACCGCCCTGACGATCGCCTTCAGGGCCGCGGTCGAGTCCTCGTCCGGGCAGGAGACGCGGACGATGTCCGCCCCCGCCGCTTCCGCCGCCTGGACCTGGGCGATGGTCGCCTCGATATCCGAGGTCACCGTATTGGTCATGGTCTGGACCGAGATCGGGGCATCGCCGCCGACCGGCACGGTGCCGACCATGATCTGCCGGCTCTTGCGCCGGACGATCTGGCGATAGGCGCGAACAGCCATGATCTTGTCCGTCCGGCTCAGGCCGGCGGCCGGGCCGCGCCCGCCAGCAGCTTGTCCGGATCGAGCGGCACGTTGCGGCGCACCTGGCCCAGGTTGCCGATCGGGCCGATCGGCTTGCCGTCGACCTGGATCTCAAGGGCGCCGGCATTGCCGGTCACCAGCGTGGTATCGGCGCGCGGCGGCACGGTATAGCTGTCGCCGGCGCGCAGGATCTTGGTGAAGATCACTTCCTGGTTGGGGCCCAGGATCTGCACCCAGGCCGGCGCCGTCGCCCTCAGCACCACCCGGCCCTCCGCCGGCACGGCCGCCGCAGCCGGAGCGGCGGCAAGGGTCGGGGCCGGCGGCGCGGGCGGCGCCGTCATCACGTCGGTCGGCATCGGCGCCGGGGCCGAGCCGGGCGGCGCCGGCACCACGCTGGGCAGCGCGCCGGGCACGGCGGGGGCGCCGGGCACCACCGTCAGGGCCTGGGGCGCGAGCGCCGGTGCGGGCGGTTCCGGCATATGCTGGGCGGCCTGGGCCGCGGTCGGATCGCTGGGCGCCGGGGCCGGCGGGACGGCGACGGTCGGGGCCGGGCTCAGGGTCGAAGCCGGGCCAAGGGTCGAAGCCGGGGCCAGGGTCGAAGCCGGGGCCTCCGCCAGTTCGGCGGGCACCGCGGGCACCACTTCCGCCGGCAGCGTATTGCTGCGCGAGAAGAAGTAGAAGCCGCCATAGACGAGAACCGCCAGCACCACCGAAAGCGACAGCACCCGGCCGGTGGGGAATTTCGCTTCCTGCACCGGGGCCGGGAAGACCAGCGGGCGGGTTTCCGGGACGCGGTTCAACTCGACCTTGAAGGCATTGACCGCCGCCTCGCCGTCGAGCCCGAGATAGCCGGCATAGGAGCGGAGATAGCCGAGCGCATAGGTCAGGCCCGCCATCCCCTCGATATCGCCGCGTTCGAGAGCATCGAGATGAGCCGGCTTGATGCGCAGTGCCGCGCCGATCTCCGCCGTGGTCCGGCCATAGGACAGGCGCGCGTCCCGCAGCACGCTGCCGACGCCGTTGTAAACGGGGCCTGCCGCCGCCGACGCATAGTCCTGCGGTTCGTCGGGCTGAACCAGATATGGCTTACGTTTGCCCAGTGCCATCGAAACTCTCGCAACGCCCCGGCGGTACTCAGATACTCAAGTCGACCGGCAGACTGATCGGAACCACGAAATGGGAGGCATCAGCATTTCGAAGAAAGCTGACGCAAACATATGAAGGACAAGGCCTGAACGCAACTCGGTTAACGCAATGTTGACCACTTCGGGCCAAGTTGCCCGCGCCGGATCGATTGCGCCGAACCATCATATGGGAACCCCGTGATCGCGGGCGAAACTTTCGATCTTGCCGCGCAGGGTGCGATCCGGCCCGTCGATCAGGCGGTCGATATAGGCCCGGAACTCGCCGACATCGAGACCGCGCAGCATCGCCTTCACCGGCCCGATCGAAACCGCGTTCATCGAGATCGAGCGGAAGCCGAGGCCGATCAGGGTCATCGCCTCGAGCGGCCGCCCGGCCATTTCGCCGCACAGCGAGACCGGCACGCCGGCCGCGGTGCAGGCGGCGCAGATATCGCGCAGCAGCTTGAGGGCGGCGGGCGCCAGCAGGTCGTAGCGCCCGGCGACCTTGGGATTGCCACGGTCGGCGGCGAAGAAGAATTGCAGCAGGTCGTTGGAGCCGATCGAGATGAAATCGACCAGCGGCAGCAGCGCCGGCAGCTGATAGGCCAGCGCCGGCACTTCCAGCATGGTGCCGACCCGGATCGCCTGGGGCAGCGGCCGGCCCAGGCGCTCCAGCCGGCGGCGCTCCACTTCGAGGATCTGGCGCGCCTGGCGGAATTCGGCGACGTCGGCGACCATGGGGAACATGATCGACAGCACCTTGCCCGCCCCGGCGATCAGCAGCGCCCGCAGCTGGTAGCGCAGCAGCGCCGGCCTATCGAGCACGAGGCGGATCGCCCGCCAGCCGAGGGCCGGATTCTCTTCGCGCTGGGCGCCCATATAGGGCAGCACCTTGTCGCCGCCGACATCGAGGGTGCGGAAGATCAGCGGCCGCTCGCCCGCCGCCGCCAGGGCATTGGCGTAAAGCTCGATCTGGGTGGCGAGCCGCGGCATGGTCGCGGAGACCATGAACTGCAATTCGGTGCGGAACAGGCCGATGCCGTCCGCGCCGGTCTCGTCGAGATGGGGCAGGTCGACGGTCAGGCCGGCATTCATGTAGAGCTTGACCGCGACGCCGTCCTTCGAGACGGCGGGCATATTGCGGTACTGGGCATATTCCGCGCGCCGCTCGGTGCGGATGCGCAGGTTCTCGGTGAAGGCGGCGGCGACCTCCGGCGTCGGGCGGAAGATCACCTGCCCGGTATCGCCGTCGGCGACCACCATGTCGCCCGGCTCCACCCGTTCGAGCACGCGCTCGCAGCCGCCGACCAGGGGAATGCCCAGGCCGCGCGCGACGATGGCGACATGGCTGGTGGGCGAGCCTTCCTCAAGGACCACCGCCTTCAGGCGCGTGCGGTCGTAGTCGAGAAGTTCGGCCGGCCCCATGGTGCGGGCGACCAGGATCGCCTCGTCCGGCAATTCGTCGCCCGCCGCCGTCTCGGTCTTGCCGGCCAGGTGGCGCAGCAGGCGGTTGGCCAGGTCTTCGAGGTCGGACAGGCGTTCGCGCAGGTAGGGATCGGTGATCGAGCCCATGCGCGCCCGGGTTTCCATCTGCACGCGCTCGACCGCGGCCTCGGCGGTCAGGCCGCTCTTGATCGCTTCCTCGATCTTTTCGCGCCAGCCCCGGTCGTGGGCGAACATGCGATAGGCTTCGATGATGTCGCGCTGCTCGCCGGCCAGCACGTCCTGGTCGTCGAGCATGGCGTCGATACGCTTGCGCAACGACGACATGGCGACGGCCAGGCGGTTCAGCTCCACCTGCGGGTCTTCGGCGATCAGGCGGTCGACGGCGACGCGCGGCTCGTGCAGCACGGCGACGCCGAGCGCCAGCCCTTCGGCCAGGCCGACCCCGTCGTAGGTATAGGGTTCGCGGCGCCGGGCCTCGGTTTCCGACAATTCGGCCGGATCGACCAGATCGCCCTGGCCGATCAGTTCGGCCAGCACCATGGCGATGGTCTGCATCGCATCGATCTCGTCCTCGTCGTACTCCCGCATGGTGCGGTTCTGCACGACGAGCACGCCGACGACGCGGCCGGCCCGGATGATGGGCACGCCCATCAGGGAATGGAAGATCTCTTCGCCGGTCTCGGGCAGATAGGCGAATTTCGGATGGGCCTGGGCGTCCGGCAGGCTGAGGGGGGTCGCCGTGTCGGCGATGGTGCCGACCAGCCCCTCGCCCACCTTCAAGGTCGCCTTGTGCACCGAATCGGGGTTCAGCCCCTCGGTGGCGAAGAGTTCGAGGCGGCGCCCGGCGCGCAGCAGGTAGATCGAGCACACGTCGGCGACCATATTGGCCGCGATGTTGCGCACGATCCGGTCCAGGCGCTCCTGGGCCGTCCCCGGCCCCGCCATGACTTCACGCAGGCGCCGAAGGAGGACACGGGGGCCGCCGACGACGCCCGGCATCATCATGCCCTCAAGGGCACGGGTTCGGCCGTGTAGCGGGCGGCCAGCGCGGTGGCCGCCTGTTCGATCAGTTCCGCGATGATCTCGGCGGTCGGCTGCTCGCGGGTGACCATGCCGACCGACTGGCCCGCCATCAGCGAGCCATTCTCGACATCCCCGTCGATCACGGCGCGGCGCAGCGCGCCGGCCCAGAAATGCTCGATCTCCAGCATGGCCGCGTCCTTCTCGATTTCGCCGCGGTTGAAGCGGGCGACCACCTCCGCCTGGACTTCCATGAAGCGTCGCGTGCCGTGATTCTGCAAGGCGCGAACCGGAATGACGGGAAAGCGCGGGTCGAGCTGGACCGAGGGAATGGCATCCCGCGCCGCGCCGCGGATGAAGGCTTTCTTGAAATTGGCGTGCGCAATCGATTCGGTCGCGCAGACGAAGCGGGTGCCGAGCTGCACGCCCGAGGCGCCGAGTTCGAGATACATGGCGATCGCCTCGCCCCGGCCGATGCCGCCGGCGACGAAGACCGGCACGCTGCGGATTTCCGGCAGGATTTCCTGGGCGAGCACCGCGGTCGAGACCGGGCCGATATGGCCGCCCGCCTCCATCCCCTCGATCACCAGGGCATCGACGCCGGACTTGACGAATTTCTTCGCCAAGGCCAGAGCCGGGGCGAAGCAGACCACCTTGGCCCCCGCCGCCTTCACCTTGTCGATCGCGCCCTTGGGCGGCAGGCCGCCCGCCAGCACGACATGGCCGACCTTGGCCGCGATGCAGACGTCGATCAACTCGTCGAGCTGGGGATGCATGGTGATCAGGTTGACGCCGAAGGGTTTCCGCGTCAGGGCCTGGGTGCCCGCGATCTCGGCTTCCAGCAGCGCCGGGGTCATGGCACCGCAGGCCAGGACGCCGAAGCCCCCGGCATTGGAGATCGCCGCCACCAGGTGCCGTTCCGACACCCAGGACATGGCCCCGCCCATGATCGCGGTCTCGGTGCCGAGAAAATCCCGGCCTCGCTGCCACAGACGGTCCAGCATGTCGCGCCCCTTGGTCATCGCCCTATCCTTATGTCAATGCCGCTCAGGCGGCGGCATCCAGCCCATAGGCGGTGTGCAGGGCCCGCACGGCAAGCTCGGTATATTCCGCCGCGACCAGCACGCTGATCTTGATCTCCGAGGTGGAGATCACCTGGATGTTGATGCCCTTCTCGGCCAGCGTGGTGAACATCTGGCGCGCGATGCCGGCATGGCTGCGCATGCCGACGCCGATGACCGAGATCTTGGCCACATTGCCGTCGGTATGCAGGTCGCGATAGCCGATCGCGGCCTTGTTGTCCTCGAGCACCTTGAGGGCGAGGCCGAGGTCGGCCTTGCCCACGGTGAAGGTGACGTCGGTGAAGCGGCCGTCGTCCGAGACATTCTGCACGATCATGTCGACGTTGACGTTGGCATCGGCCAGCGGCCCGAAGACCGCGGCGGCGACGCCCGGCCGGTCGGCGACCTTGAGCACGGTGACCTTCGCCTCGTCGCGGCTGTAGGCGATGCCGGAGATGAGTTCCTGTTCCACGATTTCGTCCTCGTCAACCACCAGGGTGCCGGGCTTGTCCTCGAAGCTGGACAGGACCTGGACCCGGACGCGATGCTTCATCGCCATCTCGACCGAACGGATCTGCAGGACCTTGGCGCCGACCGACGCCATTTCCAGCATTTCCTCGTAAGTGATCCTATCGAGCTTGCGGGCCCGTTCAACAATGCGCGGGTCGGTCGTGTAGACGCCGTCCACATCGGTATAGATGTCGCAGCGATCCGCCTTCATGGCGGCGGCGAGTGCTACCGCCGAAGTATCGGAACCGCCGCGGCCAAGGGTCGCGATCCGGCTCTCCGGGCCGACGCCCTGGAAACCGGCGACCACCGCCACCTTGCCGTCCTTCATGCCGCGTTCGATCTCGGCGGTGTCGATGCGCAGAATGCGCGCCGCGCCATGGGCGCCGTCGGTCTCGATCGGCACCTGCCAGCCGGCCCAGGAGCGCGCGGGCACGCCCAGTTCCTGAAGCGCGATGGCCAGGAGGCCGGCGGTCACCTGTTCGCCCGAGGCCACCACCGCGTCATATTCGCGCTGGTCGTGCAGGGGGGCGATCTCGCGGCAATAGCCGACCAGCCTGTTGGTCTCGCCCGACATGGCCGAGACGACGACCGCGACCTCGTTGCCGGCCTCGACCACGGCTTTCACCCGGCGCGCGACATTCTTGATGCGCTCGATAGTGCCGACGGACGTGCCGCCGAATTTCAGGACCAGGCGGGCCATGCGCGTGGTACTCCAGATCATTCCATGCAGTGACCGGCCGGACGAGGCGTTTCAGTCAGGTCTGGCCGGCGGTAAAAGGCGCGTATACATATCCCCCGAGTTCATTACTGGCAAGGCGGCGCTCGGCCGCCGGACGAGAGGACGGCCATGACCGGCGAAAATGCCCAGCGCACCACCATCGATCCGGCGGAAGTGGCCCAGTTCGCCGCCATCGCCGACGAATGGTGGGACCCGAACGGCAAGTTCCGCCCTCTGCACCGCTTCAACCCGGTGCGCCTTTCCTATCTCCGCAGCCGCCTGGGCGCCCATTTCGGCGCCCCCGAGTCGGCCGTGACGCCGTTCAAGGGCCTGCGCCTGCTCGACATCGGCTGCGGCGGCGGCCTCCTGTCCGAGCCGATGGCCCGCCTCGGCGCCAGCGTGGTCGGCGCCGATGCGGCGGAAAAGAACGTGAAGGTGGCGGCGCTGCACGCCGAGCAAAGCGGCCTCGCCATCGATTACCGCAACACCTCGGCCGAAGACCTGGCCCGGGCGGGGGAGCGATTCGACATCGTCCTCAACATGGAAGTGGTCGAGCATGTCGCCGACCTCAACCTGTTCATGGCCGCCTGCGCCGCCATGGTGAAGCCGGGCGGGGTGATGGTCACCGCCACCCTGAACCGCACCATGAAAGCCTTCGCCCTCGCCATCGTCGGCGCCGAATATGTGCTCGGCTGGCTGCCGCGCGGCACCCATAAATTCCAGAAATTCGTCCGCCCCAGCGAACTGGCCGCGGCACTGCGCCCGACCGGCCTCGACATCCGGGACTATGCCGGCGTCTCCTACAACCCGCTGGCCGATGAATGGCGCATCGGCAAAGACGTGGACGTCAACTACATGGCCTTCGCGGTCAGGCCGGCGTAAGGCCCCTCACCCCGGCCCTCTCCCCGCAAGCGGGGCGAGGGAGAGGCGGCATCAACTCCCTCGCCCCTCCGGGGAGAGGGCCGGGGTGAGGGGGAAAACGGCAGGCCTCAGGCGTCCTCGCGCTCGACCCAGGGCAGGCGGGCGACGGGAATGCCTTCCTCGTCCAGCGCCTTGGCCTCATCCGGCGTGGTCTCGCCGTAGATGCCGCGGGCTTCGGCCTCGCCGTAATGGATCTTGCGGGCTTCCTCGGCAAAATTATTGCCGACGTTTTCGCAATTGGTCTCGACCGCCTTCCGCAGTTCGCGCAGCGCCGCGCGCATTTCCGCCTGCTGTTCCGCCGCCTTCACCGTCTTGCCGCGGCTGACGCCGGTGGCGATATTGGTCGCCTGGGGCCCGCGCGTGACCTTGGTCGCGCCGCATGCGGGGCAGGCGACCTTGCCCTGGCGGGCCTGTTTCTCGAAGGTGGCGCTGTCCTTGAACCACGCCTCGAAAGTGTGGCCGGCCGGACAGCCGAGGTCATAGACGATCATGATCTCTGATGTGACGGTTGCGCGGCACTTTGACAAGGGGGATCAGTCGAACGGCAAGGGCGCATCCGGCTTCAGCAAGGGCCGCAGGTCCGCCCAGGGAATGGCGCAGTCATAACCGCCTTCGGCGTAGGCGCCGAGGACATAGGGATCGTAGTGCACGGCCGCGCCCTGGTCGTCGAAGCTCCAGGCGTCGACCGCGGTGAGGCCGGTATTGACCGCCTCGTCGTTCAGGGAATCGGCGATCAATTCTTCCGGCACCTCGCGCGCACGCTTCTCCGCGGTCAGCCGGGCCCGGCAATAGGCGGTCAGGGCCGGCAGGCGCGCGGGATCGATCAGGTCCCCGGTCGCCATCATGCGCCCGGCCTGCAACAGGAAATTGACCCCGCTGGTAAAGCTCATGCCGTGGGCGCCGCCGGTATATTCGTAGCCCTCGAAGCGGACCGAGACGAGACGGCCCGAGGCATAGCCGATCCGATAGGCCAGGCTCCGGGTATAGGGGCCTTCCAGGGCCGCTTCGTCGATTTCAGGCGAACCGCCGACCGCCGGCTCGGCAAGGCGCGCGTTCAGGGCGCGGAGCGCCGCGGTCGAGGGATCGGCCACCTGGGGATAGGCGAGCGCCACGTCGATCTCGGCCTTGGCGTCGGTCCGGCGCTGGAAGACCGGGGTGAAGCGCGGCGCCCCCGGCCCGGCGCGCAAGGGAGCGGCGGTCAGCAGGGCGGTGCGGTCGGCGATTTCCCGGCCCAAGCAGGCGGCGTCCGGCGCGGTCGCGCCGTCCCAGCCGCTGCACCGGCCGTCGCGCAGCCTGATCCAGTCGAGTTGCATCGACCGCAGCGCCTTCTGCCCCGCCGCATCCAGGCGGGCGCGGGCTTCGGCATAGGCGGCGGACATGGCGTCATCGGCGGCCTTCAGCGCCGGATCGGCGCAGATGGCCCGTTCGACCGCCGTCGTCGCCTTGGCGCAATCGAAGGCCGAGGCCGGCGCGGCGGCAAGGACAAGGGCCGCCGTCAGCAGCAGGCGGCGCATGTCACGGCCCCTGGAAGGCGCGGTCGTGCTGAAGCGCCGGGATCTTGCCCCGGGCGCCCTGGACCGCAGCGAGGTCGAGGTCGGCGGTGACGATCCCGACCTCGGTCCCGGCATCGGCGAGCACGGTGCCCCAGGGATCGATGATCAGGGAATGGCCGAAGGTCTGGCGGCCGTCCTCATGGACGCCGGTCTGGCCGGGGGCGATGACGAAGGAGCCGGTCTCGATCGCCCGGGCGCGCAGCAGGACATGCCAATGCGCCTCGCCGGTGATGCGGGTGAAGGCGGCGGGCACGGCCAGGATATCCGCCCCCGCCTGGGCCAGCCGGCGATAGAGCGGCGCGAAGCGCAGGTCGTAGCAGATGGAGAGGCCGAGCCGCGCCCCCTCGACATCGGCCAGGACCGCGCTGCCGCCGGGCTGATAGGAGGCGCTCTCGCGGAAGCTCTCGCCCTGGGGCAGGTCGACGTCGAACATGTGGATCTTGTCGTAGCGCGCCTTGATGCCGCCCTGCGGGTCGATCAGGAAGCCCCGGTTGGCCAGGCGGTCGCCGCCGAAATCGATCGGCAGGGAACCGATCAGCAGATGCACGCCCAGTTCCGCCGCGAGGTCGCGGAAGGCGGCCAGCGCCGAATCGTCCTGCTCGGTGCGGATCTTGGGCCGCATGGCGCGCTTGTCGCGCTCCATCAGCGAGGTCATTTCCGGTGTCGCGATCAGGCGGGCGCCGGTCGCCGCCGCCTGGCGGATCAACCCGCTCGCGGTCGCGACATTGGCCGCGACCTCCCGCCCCGCGGTGATCTGGACGCAGGCGACACGCAGGAAGGACATCATCGGACTCCCGCCGAAAGCTCAGGACGCGGCAAGGAGCCTATCCAGCCCCCCCTGGTGATCAAGCGCATAAAGATCATCGCAGCCCCCCACATGGGTGCCGTTGATGAAGACCTGCGGCACGGTGCGGCGTCCGCCCGCCTTCTCCACCATCTCCCGCTTGCGGGCGGCATCCATCGACACGTCGATCTCGGTATAGTCGACGCCCTTGGCTTTCAGGAGTTGCTTCGCCCGGTAGCAATAGGGGCAGATCTGGGTGGTGTAGATGGTGACGTCGGCCACGGCAATGTCTCCCGGAAACTCACCCCACTAACGTGATGCAGTGCAAAAAGATCCTCAAGCCCCGCCGCCGTCATGAATGACCCGCGCCAGCGTCAGGACATCGACCCGCGCGGCCCCGGCGGCGAGCAAGGCCCGGCAGCAGGCATCGACCGTCGCCCCCGTGGTCATGACGTCGTCGACCAGCACGAGATGCGCGCCCGCGACCGGGCCGCGCCGGGCCGGCTTGACCGCGAAGGCGCCGGCGACATTGCGCAGCCGCCCGATCCGGCCGAGCCGCCCCTGGGCCGGCGTCGCCCGCCGCCGCGCCAAAACATCGGCCAGGACCGGCGGCCCCCCGGCCCGGGCCAGGCAGCGGGCCAGTTCGGCCGACTGGTTGTAGCGGCGGAACAGCCGGCGCCGCCAATGCAGCGGCACCGGCACCAGGTAATCGGCGCCGTCCAGGCAGTCGCGCCCCGCCTGCGCCATCAGCCGCGCCAGCGCCGGCGCGAGGTCGAGACGGTCGGCATGCTTGAAGCGCAGCAGAAGATCGCGAATCGGCCCGCCATAGCGCACCGCCGAGCGCGCCCGGGCAAAGGCGGGCGGATGGGCGATGCAGGCGCCGCAGCGGGTCTCCGCCGGCACCGGCAGTTCGAAGGGCAGGCCGCAGCAGGCGCAGTGCGGCGCGCCGATGAAGGCGACCTGGGGCCAGCAGGCGGCACAGAGCAGGCCCGGCGCATCGACCCCCTGGTCGCAGCCGAGGCAGACCGGCGGCAGCAGGAAATCGAGCAGGAAGCGCCCGGCCGCCCCCGCCCCTTTCCGCATCGCCCCCTTCAGCATCGCCAAACCCCCTCGCCCTCATCGGCGCATCGTGCCATATCAGGGCCCATGAGCCGATCCCCGCAAAGCCCGCCCCCGGCCCCCGACGACATGCTGGTGTTCGACCGAGGCAGCGTCGCCCGCCACCGGGCCCGCGCCGCCCGCGACCTCGCCCGCCACGACTTCCTCTTCGCCGAGATCGCGGAACGGCTGGTCGACCGGGTCGAGGACGTGAACCGGACCTTCGCCCTCGCCCTCGACCTCGGCTGCCATGACGGCGGGCTCGGCCGGAGGCTGCGGGCCGCCGGGCGCATCGGCGATCTGGTTTCGGCCGACCTCGCCCCGGCCATGGCGCGGCTGGCGGGGGGCAAGGCCCTGGCGGCGGACGAGGAATGGCTGCCCTTCGCCGACCATGCCTTCGACCTGATCGTCTCCTCCGCCTCGCTGCATTGGGTGAACGACCTGCCGGGGACCTTGATCCAGATCCGCGACGCCCTGAAGCCCGACGGTTTCTTCGTCGCCTCCATGATCGGCGGCGGCACGCTGACCGAATTGCGCCAGGCGTTCCTGGCGGCGGAGGCCCGCATCGAGGGGGCCGCCTCGCTCCATGTCTCGCCCTTCGTCGATCTGCGCGACGCCGCCGGCCTGATGCAGCGCGCCGGCTTCGCCATGCCGGTGGTCGACCTCGAGACGATCACCGTCACCTATGGCGATGCCTTCGCCCTGATGCGCGACCTGCGCGGCATGGGGGAACAGAATGCCCTGGCGGCACGCCGCCGCCGGCCCCTGCAGCGCGAGACCATCCTGGCCCTGGCCGAGGAATACCGCGACCGTTTCGGCCTGGACGACGGGCGGATCCCCGCGACCTTCGAGATCGTCACCCTGTCCGGCTGGGCGCCCGGGCCGGACCAGCCGGTGCCGAAGCGCCGGGGCTCCGCCACCCACCGGCTGGCCGATGCCCTCGGCACCGACGAGATCACGCCCTGAAGCCTGAAAGAAGAAGGGTCAGGCCGCCTTCTTCGCCTGTTTCTCCGCATACATGCGCTTGTCGGCCTCGGCGATCATGCGGTCCAGCCCGTCGAGATCGGCCGGCAGGGCCGCGATCAGGCCGATGGAGGCGGACAGGCGATAGGGCGCCGCCGCCCCGGCGTTGAATTCTTCGAGGCGCGCCTCGAAGGCGGCCCGCAGCGCCGCCAGATCGACACTCGTATCCGTCACCAGGACGCAGAATTCGTCGCCCCCCATGCGGGCGATGACGTCGGACGCGCGGAAAGCGTCGCGCAGCGCCCTGGCGACGTCGATCAGCATGGCATCGCCGGCGGCATGGCCCAGGCGGTCGTTCACCTGCTTCAGCCCGTCGACATCGATGAAGGCGAGCACGCAGTGGTGCCGGTTCAGGATACGCTCCGCCTCGCGGTAGAAACCGCGGCGGTTGTGCAGCCCGGTCATCTCGTCGGTGACCGACAGGGCCTCGATCTCGCGGTTGGCCTCGGCCAGCTGGCGGGTGCGGTCCTCGACCCGGCGCTCCAATTCGGCGTAGACGCCGACATTCTCCATGGCGATGGAGGTCGAATCGGCCAGGGCCTGAAGCAGCTGCATGTCTTCCGGGCCCGGCTCGTGCAGCGCGGCCCAGTAATTGCCGATGGCGCCGATCGGGTCCATGGCGCGGATCGGCACCATGGCCAGGCTCTTGACGAAGGTCGGGCGATAGGCGTCCTGCGGGATGCGGCCGTCGACCGAAATATCGGGAATGACGACCTGCCGCCGGTTGTTCATCACCCAGCCGCTGATGCAGATTTCCTTCGGAAAGCGCTTGCCTTTCCACAACGGGCCGATCGCATCCTCGTCGGCATAATGGCAGAAGGAACCGTCGTTCAGGACGAAGGTGGCGCCGTCCGCCCCGGTCAATTCGCGGGCGACGGTCCGCACGATGCGCTGGACCTCGCCGACCGTCCGGGCCAGGGACAATTCCTGCACCGCACGCAGCAGGCGCTCCATCCCCCGCAGATAACGCTCCGTTGCCGCCGCTTCACCGATGCTCATTGCCCCGCCATGCTTTCAGCACCCCGACTGCGGAAAATATGCCGCGGTCGCGATGCAAAATCCATAGGCCGCCGGCCGCCGTCACACCTGATCCTGAATGACGGGAATCAGCGGCAGGTCGGCGGGCGGCATCGGGTATTCGCCCAGGCGCTTGCGCGGCACCCAGGCCAGCGCCGCATGCTCGCGCGCCACCGGTGTCCCCTCCCAGCGCCGGCAGATATAGACCGGCATCAGCAGGTGGAAATTGGGATAGGCATGGCTGGCGAAGGTCAGCGGCGCGAGGCAGGGCTCGCGCACGGTGATCCCCAGTTCCTCGTCCAATTCGCGGATGAGGGCGGTTTCCGGACTCTCGCCCGCCTCGATCTTGCCGCCGGGAAATTCCCACAGCCCGGCCAGCGACCGGCCGGCAGGGCGCTGTGCCAGAAGGATGCGCCGGTCGGCATCGACCAGCACGGCGGCGGTGACGAGGACGATGCGGGTCAAGGCGCCGTCAGCTCCGGTAATCGGCGTTGATGTCGATGTAGCCGTGGGTCAGGTCGCAGGTCCAGACCGTGGCCTCGCCCTTGCCGATGCCGACGTCGACCTCGATCCTGATGTCCCGGCTCTTGAAATGCTCGGTCGCCGCCGCCTCGTCGTGGCGGGGGTGGACGGCGCCCTTCTCGGCGACCAGGCGGCCGCCCATCTTGATGGTGATCTTGTCGCGGTCGGCCTTTTCGCCGGCCTTGCCCACCGCCATGACGATGCGGCCCCAATTGGCGTCGGCGCCGGCGATCGCGGTCTTCACCAGGGGCGAATTGGCGATCGAGAGGGCGATCGTCCGCGCCGCCTTGGCGCTTTGGGCCCCGGTCACGGTGATGGTGACGAATTTCTGCGCGCCCTCGCCGTCCTTGGCGACGAGTTGGGCCAGTTCGATCAGCAGGTCCTCGAAGGCCGCGCGGAAATTGCGGAAATGGCTGTCGGCCAGCTTCGCCACCGGCTTGTGCGTGGCGCCCTTGCCGGTCGCAAAGGCCAGCAGCGTATCCGAGGTCGAGGTGTCGCCGTCGACGGTGATCGAATTGAACGATTTGTCCGTCGCCTTGGCCAGCAGGGCCTGGAGCACGTCGGCCGGGATGGTGGCGTCGGTCGCGACGAAGGACAGCATGGTCGCCATGTCGGGCGCGATCATGCCCGAGCCCTTGGCGATGCCGACGATGGTCACCGGCTTGCCGTCGATCTCGGTCTTGCGGGTGGCGGCCTTGGGGAAAGTGTCGGTGGTCATGATCGCCCGCGCCGCCTCGTCCCAGCGCTCGGGCTTCAGGGTGGTGGCGAGGCGCGGCAGGGCGGCGGTGACCTTTTCCGCCGGCAGCACTTCGCCGATGACGCCGGTCGAGGCCATGAACACCGCATCCGCCTTGCAGCCGACGAGCTTGGCCGCGGCGACCGCGACGGTCTTGGCCGCGGCGGCGCCCGCCTTGCCGGTGAAGGCATTGGCATTGCCCGAATTGACCACGAGCGCCCGGGCATTGCCCTTGTCGAGGATCGAGCGGCACCAGTCGACCGGGGCCGACGCGCATTTCGACGTGGTGAAGACGCCCGCGACCGTGGTGCCGGCCGCGAAACGCATCATCATCAGGTCGGTCCGTCCCTTGTAGCGGACGCCGGCCTCGATCGCGCCGAGTTCGATACCGGCGATCGCGGGCAGCGCCGGCAGCCCCTCGGGGGCGAGCGGCGAAACGGGATGGGCTTTCCCACCGGCCATGGAAACTTCTCCTCAGGCAGGGTTAGACGCGGGGACGGACAGGAATCACTGTGCGGGGGTCGGCGCGATCTGCGGACGCGGCACGGAACCGTCGGGGTTCAGGATTTCGATCTTCAGGCCGGCCTTCAATTCCTCGATCTTGGCCGCGGTCAGTTCCTGCACCACCATCTGCCGCACCTGGTCCTTCACGCTTTCGAAGGGCGGCGGCTCCCGCTTGCGGCGGTCCTCGACCAGGATCAGGTGCCAGCCGAACTGGGTCTTCACCGGGCCGACCACCTTGCCCTTCTCGGCGGCGAAGGCCGCCTCGGCGAATTCGGGCACCATGCGGTCGCGGGTGAAATAGCCGAGGTCGCCGCCCGAACCGTCGCGGCTGTCCTTGGAATTCTTGTTGGCGAGTTCGGCGAAATCGGCGCCCTTCTCCAGTTCCGCCTTCAGCTTCTTCGCCTGTTCCTCGCTGTCGACCAGGATGTGGCGGGCGCGCACTTCCTCCTCGGGCGGGTTGTCGGCGACGACCTTGTCGTATTTCGCCTTCAGCACCGCATCCGTGACCCCCGCCTCGATCACCTTCGAGACATAGAGATCCTCGAGCACGCGCTCGCGCAGCAGGTCCATCTGGCGGGTGAATTCCGGATCCTTGTCGACGCCGGCCTTGGCCGCGGCCAGCGCCATCACCTTGCGGTCGACGAGTTGCTGGACCAGTTCGGTGAAGATGGCGTCCATCGGGATCTGCGCGAATTGCTCGGGCAGGGTCTTATAGGCGGCGACCACTTCGGAGCGGCGGATGACGCCGTCGCCGACCTTGGCGACGACCGGATCCTCGGCGGCGGCGGGGGTGGCGGCGGCGGGCGCCGCGGCATCGGCCGGGGCAGGGCTGGCCGTCCCCTCGGCATGGGCGGCCTGGGAAAGCGCCAGGCCGAAAGCGAGCAGGCACGGAAGAGCAAGACGAGACATGATTACCCCGAATGGGACCCCGGAAGACCAGCCCGGGCGGGCCGGCGTGGCGCGGATCATGGAGCTTCCCGCGACGCTCTGCAAGCCGTCGCGGGAAGCTCCGGCGAATCGCTTCATGGCAGAAAGAAAAGGCAGGATTAGGGCAGGATAGGCGCCCCCGCCCGGCCCCGGCCCCGGCCCCGCCGGCCCCCGGCGCGGGCGCGGGCGGTGTCCGGAGACCCGGCACCACGTTGACATCGCGCGGGCACGGTCTTATCTGTCCCATGCCTTCGCGGGTGCCTTGATGGGCCCGCGAACCCAGTTCATGCGGGGCGCTTCCCCGCCTAATCCCTGCGCCCGTCAGGCCCCTTGGGGCTGATCGCGGTTAGAGAAGGTCGCTTCATGCTCCGCCTCGGCTCGCTCGCCAAACGGCTGTTCGGCAGCGCCAATGATCGTATGGTCAAGCAGCTTCGCAGCAAGGTCGAAGCGATCAACGCCCTCGAGCCCGGGATCTCGGCCCTCTCGGACGCGGACCTGCGCGCCCAGACCGACAAGTTCAAGGCCCGCCTCGCCGCGGGCGAAAGCCTGGACGACCTGCTGGCCGAAGCCTTCGCCACCGTCCGCGAGGCGGCGAAGCGCACGCTCGGCCAGCGCCATTTCGACGTCCAGCTGATCGGCGGCATGGTGCTGCATTCCGGCCGGATCGCCGAGATGCGCACCGGCGAAGGCAAGACCCTGGTGGCGACCCTCGCCGCCTATCTGAACGCGCTGGAGGGCCGGGGCGTCCACGTCATCACCGTGAACGACTACCTGGCGAAGCGCGACGCCGGCCAGATGGGCCGGGTCTACGGCTTCCTCGGGCTTGCCACCGGCGTCATCGTCCACGACCTCTCGGACGACGAGCGCCGCGCGGCCTATAACGCCGACATCACCTATGGCACCAACAACGAGTTCGGCTTCGATTATCTGCGCGACAATATGAAGTACCGGCTGGACCATCTGGTGCAGCGGCCCTTCCATTACGCCATCGTCGACGAGGTGGACTCGATCCTGATCGACGAGGCGCGCACGCCGCTGATCATTTCGGGCCCGACCGAGGACAATTCCGACCTCTACCGCCGCATCGACAACCTGATGCCGCGGCTGGTCGAGGCCGACTACGAGAAGGACGAGAAGCAGCGCTCCGTCTCCCTGTCCGAGGACGGCCAGGAGAAGTTCGAGAAGCTGCTGGTCGAGGCCGGCCTTCTCAGGAGCAGCAATCTCTACGACGCCGAAAACGTCACCATCGTCCATCACCTGCAGCAGGCGCTGCGCGCCCATGTCCTGTTCCGGCGCGACCGCGACTATGTGGTGAAGGACGACAAGGTCATCATCATCGACGAATTCACCGGCCGCATGATGACCGGCCGGCGCTATTCGGAAGGCCTGCACCAGGCGCTGGAGGCCAAGGAAAACGTCACGGTCCAGAACGAGAACCAGACGCTGGCCTCGATCACCTTCCAGAATTATTTCCGCCTCTACCCGAAACTTTCGGGCATGACCGGCACGGCGGCGACGGAAGCGGCCGAATTCGCGGAAATCTACAAGCTCGAAGTGCTCGAGATTCCGACCAATGTTCCGGTCAAGCGGAAAGACCTCGACGACGAGGTCTATCTGACGATGACGGACAAATACAATGCCATCGTCGCCCTGATCGAAGAGTGCCGGAAGCGCCAGCAGCCGGTGCTGGTCGGCACCGTCTCGATCGAGAAGTCGGAACTCCTTTCCGCCCATCTGACCAAGAAGCAGGTGCCGCACCGGGTGCTGAACGCCCGCTTCCACGAGCAGGAGGCCGGCATCGTCGCCCAGGCCGGCCAGCCGGGCGCCGTCACCATCGCCACCAACATGGCCGGCCGCGGCACCGACATCCAGCTCGGCGGCAATCTCTCCATGATGCTGGACGAGATCGCCGAGGGCCCGGGCCATGACGACGACGTCGCCCGCATCCGCGCCAAGCATGCGGTGGACAAGGAAACCGTGATCGCCGCCGGCGGCCTCTACATCATCGGCACCGAGCGCCACGAAAGCCGGCGCATCGACAACCAGCTGCGCGGCCGCTCGGGCCGCCAGGGCGACCCGGGCAATTCGAAATTCTTCCTCAGCCTCGAAGACGACCTGATGCGCATCTTCGGGTCGGACGGCCTCAGCCGCATGCTGCAGCGCCTCGGCCTGAAGGAAGGCGAGGCGATCATCCACCCCTGGGTGAACAAGGCCCTTGAGAAGGCGCAGCAGAAGGTCGAGGCGCGCAACTTCGACATCCGCAAGAACCTGCTGCGCTATGACGACGTGATGAACGAGCAGCGCAAGGCGATCTACGGCCAGCGCCGCGAATTCATGAACACGGACGACGTCTCGGACATCGTCGCCTCGATGCGCGACCATGTAGTGAACGACCTTGTCGCCAGCCATATCCCCGCCGGCTCCTATGCCGAGGCGTGGAACACGGAAGCCCTGCACGACGAGATCCTGCGCATCCTCACCCTCGACATGCCGGTGCAGGCCTGGGCGGCCGAGGAAGGCATCGCCGAGGACGAGATCCGCCAGCGCCTGGCCCAGGCGGTCGAGAGTTTCTTCGCCGACAAGGCCGAGCGCTTCGGCGCCGAGATCATCCGCATGATCGAGAAGAGCCTGCTGTTGCAGATCCTCGATCAATGCTGGAAGGAACACCTGCTGCAACTCGATTACCTGCGCCAGGCGATCGGGCTGCGCGCCTATGGCCAGCGCGATCCGTTGCGCGAATACCAGCAGGAAGCCTTCAACCTCTATGAAGCCATGCTGGACAAGATCAATGTCGAGGTCGTGCGCCTGCTGGCCCATGTCCAGATCCAGGTGAACCAGCCGCCCCCGGTCGACCTCGAGGAGCCGGCCGGTTTCGAGGCCATTCACGCCGATCCGCTGACCGGCGAGAACGAGGCCGCGCCCCTGCCGCTGCCGGACCCGGCCCCCCGCCCCGCCGATCCGCGCCGGGCGCCGGCCGCGAACTGGGGCAAGATCTCGCGGAATGCGCCCTGCCCCTGCGGTTCGGGCAAGAAGTTCAAGCATTGCCACGGCGCCCTTGAAAACTGAGGCGCCGGGCGCAAAGCTCGGCGCGGGGGCCTGACAGCATGGGAGATCGAGATGCGTAGCTTTGTCCTTGGCCTCGCCCTGCTCGCCTTCGCCGCCCCCGCCCTGGCGCAGCAGCCGGCGGAAGAACCCTTCGTGCCCCTGCCGCCCAGCACCACCTATCCGGATGCGAAGCCCGCGCCCGGCCAGAGCGTCGCGGCAGAGCGGCCCTGCGAATGCGCCATCGCCCAGGGTGCCTGCACCGCCAAGGTCCAGGTCACCGACGTCGGCCGCCGGCGCGACAATATCGGCGCCGACATCGCCTATCTGATCGAGATCACTTCGACCGACAAGCGCTGCTCGACCGTCAACTACCGTCTGCGCCTGGCCAGCCCGGACGGCCGCAGCGAGGAACAGACCTTCGAGGCGATCTTCGACAACGGCGCCTATCAGGCCGGCGGCAAGATCCGGGCGAACGTCAGCCCCGACGCCCGCCTGATCCCGAGCGGCGTCACCTGCTTCGTCTGTTCGGAGAACTGACCCCGGCCGGTCGCTCAGTGCCCGACGGTTTTCGAGAAACCGTTGACGATGACGACGCCGATGACGATCAGGGCGATGCCGGCGATCGCCGGCCAATCCAGGGACTGCCGGAACACGACATAGCCGATCACGGCGATCAGCACGATGCCGAGCCCGCTCCAGGTGGCATAGGCGATGCTGACCGGCAGCACCCGCAGCGCCAGCGACAGGCAATAGAACGAGCCGATATAGGCCGCGACCATCAGGCCGGTCTGCAACGGCCGGGTGAACTGCTGCGACGCCTGCAGGAAACTGGTCCCCGCCAGTTCGAGCAGGATGGCGACGACCAGCGGCAGATAGGCCTGGATCAGCATGTCGGTTCCTTTGACAGGGTCATGGCGTGCAGCCGGCCGACGACCGCCGCCCGGTCGGCGCTTTCCCCCGCCATGTCCGACAGCCACAGGCCGTCGGCGGCGAGGCGGACGATTTCCAGCGCCGTCCCGCCGTCGGTCGCGGCATGGGCGCGCAGATGGCCGGAGAGCCAGTCGGCCCAGCGGCTGCGGAAGGCGGGTTCGGCGAAGAGCACGCAGGAGAGAATGCCCCAGGTCCGCTCCTGCTCGGTCGGCTCGGCCGCCGTCATGACCGCGAGATAGGCGCGGGTGAAGCGCCCCCCGGGCACCGGATCGGCGGCGAGCGCCTCTGCGAGCCGCCGGTCCAGCCGGGCGAGATATTCGCGGCACAGCGCCTCGAGCAAGGCCTGGCGGCTGGGGAAATGATGCAGCAGCCCGCCCTTGCTGACGCCGGCCGCCGCCGCCACCGCCTCCAGCCGGACATTGCCGATGCCCTGGCGCAGGGAAAGGTCCGCCGTGACCTCGAGCAGGTGGCGGCGCAGGATATCCGGCTGTTTCGGGCGGCGGTGGGCTTCGCTCATGATCGAAACATACCATCTAGGCGGTTTCATGGCAAGACGAGCCGAGACGGCTGTTGCAGCCATGCCGCAGGGCAGCGAAATCATGGCGGCGGCGTCAGGGATCGGTTGGTTTCGCCCCTGGACAGCGTGCTGCGATTGCGGCGAAATTGCGGCATCGCGATAATCGGCGCGGCACTGCCGTTCGGCATGACCGCGCCCGCATGAGGGACCCCACGCCTCCTGGCCGAGGCACCGCACCCGCCTTGACGCCCGCTGCCGCGGGCCGGCCCAGCACCGTCCTCCCCGCCCCGGACGCTGGCCGACAAGGACCTGCCGGTTCCCCGCTTTTCCCCTGCCTGCCCGCTCATGCCGCCGCTGCATGCGTGTCGTGCGGCAGTGCGATCGGCCGCGGCGATATCGGAAGGAACCGGATGGCACGGCCGGGGGTTGATGCCTTGACGCAGTTCCGGGTCATACAAAGATGCGCAAATACGCCGTCAATATCGCCGTCCTTCTTCTCGTCCTTGCCGCCCATGCCGGGCTCTGGGCTTGGCTGAACCGCCCGTCCGAGATGACCAATTGGCAGGGCAGCATCCAGGCCCTTTCGTTCGACCCGCACCGGGCCGACCAGGACCCCAACGACAACAGCCACCCGAGTGCTGCCCAGATCGAGGAAGACCTCGCCCTGGTCGCCACCGTCGCCCAGGGGGTCCGCACCTATTCGTCGCTGAACGGCCAGGACGAGATCCCGGCCATGGCGGCGCGCCACGGCCTGACGGTGATCGCCGGCGCCTGGCTGGACAAGCGCCAGGACAGCAACCAGCTGGAAATCGCCGGGCTGATCCGCATGGCGAACGAGAACGGCAACGTCAAGCGCCTGATGGTCGGCAACGAAGCCATCCTGCGCGGCGACCTGACCGTGCCCGAACTGATCCGCCTCCTGAAGGACGTGAAGCGCCAGGTCGACCAGCCGATCTCGACCGCGGAACCCTGGCACGTCTGGCTCGACCATCCCGAACTGGTCGAAGCGACCGACTATATCGCCGTGCACCTGCTGCCCTATTGGGAAGGCGTGCCCGCCGATCAGGCGCTGGACTATGTCGCGCGCCGCTACGAGCAGATCGCCCGCGCCTATCCGGGCAAGAAGATCCTGATCTCGGAAATCGGCTGGCCGTCGGACGGCCGCATGCGCGACGGCGCCACCCCGACCCTCGACAATGAAGCCAAGTTCATCCGCGACTTCCTGGTGATGGCGCGGGCCAAGGGCTGGGACTATTCGATCATGGAAGCCTTCGACCAGCCGTGGAAGCGGGGGATCGAAGGGGCGGTCGGCGCCTATTGGGGCATCTTCGACGCCCAGCGCGCGGCCAAGTTCCCCCTCGCGGGCGAAGTGGTCGCGGTGCAGAACTGGCAGACGCTGGCCGCCATCGCCGCCGCCATCGCCCTCCTGCCCCTGCTCTATTTCCTGCGCAAGTCGGACAATCTGAAGCCCCAGGGCCAGCTGATGTTCGCCGGCCTGATCCTGGTCGCGGCCAACCTCATGGTCTGGACCGTGCACTACGGCACCACCCAATATCTGAACGCGCCCATGATCGCGGTCTGGGGCCTGCTCTCCTTCGGCATGCTGTTCCTCCTGTCGCTGATCCTGGCCGAAGGCTTCGAGATGGCCGAGGGCCTGTTCGCCCGGCGGATGAAGCGCCACTTCACCCCCATGCGCCTGCCCGCCCACATCGAGCGCGACCGCCATTGGCCCAAGGTCTCGCTGCACCTGCCGATCTGCAACGAGCCGGCCGACATGGTGCGCCGGACCCTGGACAGCCTGGCCAAGCTCGACTACCCGAACCTCGAAGTCCTGGTGATCGACAACAACACCAAGGACCCCGCGATCTGGCAGCCGGTCGAGGCCTATTGCGAGCGGCTGGGCGAGCGCTTCCGCTTCTTCCACCTCGAAGTCTGCAAGGGCTTCAAGGCGGGCGCGCTGAACTTCGCCATGAGCCAGACCGCGCCCGACGCCGAAGTGGTCGGCGTCATCGACAGCGACTATCTGGTCGAACCCGACTGGCTGAAGTCCACCATCCCCTATTTCGACGAGGACAAGGTCGGCTTCGTGCAGGCGCCGCAGGACCATTACGACTGGGCCGGCAACGCCTTCAAGGAAATGATCAACTGGGAATATGCCGGCTTCTTCCACATCGGCATGCAGATCCGCAACGAGCGCGACGCGATCATCCAGCACGGCACCATGACCCTGATCCGCCGCAAGGCGATGGAAGGGGTCGACAATTGGTCGACCTGGACCATCTGCGAAGACGCGGAAATGGGCCTGAAGCTGATGCACGAGGGCTGGAAGTCCGTCTACATCAACCACCGCTTCGGCCGCGGCGTGACCCCGGACAGTTTCGCCGCCTACCGCAGCCAGCGTTTCCGCTGGGCCTTCGGCGCCATGCAGATCCTGCGCGGCCGCAAGTCCTGGCTGAACCCGTTCAAGGACACCGGCCTGACGCTCGCCCAGAAGTATCACTTCATCATGGGCTGGGCGCCGTGGTTCGCCGATGCCATGAACCTGATGTTCACGGTCGCCGGCCTGCTGTGGACCGTCGGCCTGCTGGTCCTGCCCGAATATTTCGCCTTCCCGGTCACCCTGTTCCTGGTGCCGACCCTGGCCGTCTTCGGCTTCAAGCTGGCCTATACCTTCTCGCTCTACGCCAAGCGCGTGCCCTGCACGCCGATGCAGGCCCTGGGCGCGGCGATTTCCGGCCTGGCGCTGACCTATACGGTGGGCAAGGCCTTCGCGATCGGCCTGTTCAAGAAGGACAAGCCCTTCCTGCGCACGCCGAAATGCGAGGACAAGCCGGCGGCGATCCAGGGCGTGCTGAATGCCCGCGAGGAAACCACCCTGATGATGATGCTGTGGGCGGCGGCGGCGGCGGTCGCGGTCGTCTACGGCGAGCGGGACCGGGAAGCCTGGGTCTGGGTCGCGGTCATGCTGGTGCAGTCCCTGCCCTATCTGGCGGCGCTGGTGCTGTCCATGATCTCGGCAGTGCCGGGCCTGCGCTGGCTGCCCTTCGGCCGGACCTCGGCCCGGGGCCAGCTGCCCGCCGCCGGCCAGGTCCAGACCCCGGGGGCCGGCCACTGAGGCCGGCCGACGGGACAGGGATCGGCAACAGGTGCTTTCATCTCTCCGGCCGCGCATCGAAGCGTTTCTGCGCGGCCGTTTCTTTCGCTTCGCCCTGATCGGTACCGGCGGCGCCCTCGTCGACGTCGCCGCCCTTTACCTGGCGCTGCACCTGCTCGGCCTCGGGCTTTACGGCGGGCGGGTGTTTTCCTTCCTCTGCGCCGTCACCTTCACCTTTTTCGCCAATCGCGCGATCACCTTCCGCGACAGCGCTAAAGTCCCCCTGCTGCGGCACTGGCTCATCTTCGCCACCAGCCAATTGGGCGGGCTGTCGGCCAATTACGCGGTCTATGCCGCGATGGTGACCTGGTGGGGCCTGGCGCGCGACATTCCGGCGATCGCCGTCGCCTTCGGCTCGATCGCCGGCCTTGCCTTCAACTATATGGCGGCCAGCCGGCTGGTGTTCCGCAGCCCCCCTCACCCCGGCCCTCTCCCCCAAGGGGGCGAGGGAGTCGATGCCGCCTCTCCCTCGCCCCTCCGGGGAGAGGGCCGGGGTGAGGGGCAGGCTCCGGCGGTTCGGCCGGAAGCCGACAAACGTTAAGCGACGGTTTCGACCGGGGGGATCTCGCCCGGGCGGGCGCGGGATTTCGCCTTGCTTTTCGGGGCGGCGGCGGGCGGCGGTTCCGGGGCCAGCGGCACGGCCTTGGCCGCCGCCTCCAGCTCATCCAGCGACCGGCGCAGGAAATCGACGAAATCGCCGATGTCCGGCATGATCCGCCGGCACGACGAAACGCCGATCGACAGCGTGCCGTTATAGCTGAAGATCGCGATCAGCAGCCCCATGCCGTCGAAGATCGGGCCGTAGCCGATCTGGGCGGTCAGCTGGCTGCCCAGGGTGTAGAGCGGGATCTGCGGCCCCGGCACATTGGTGATCACGCAGTTGAACAGCGGATTATGGGCGTCCGCCACCTTCATCCGGGTATAGAGCCGGGCGGCCAGCGCCGCGGTCGCCGAGGGCACGAAGCGGGTATAGTCGGTCAGGGTGCGGGCGCCGATGGCATGGGTCATGCCCTTCGACTTTTCCGTATTGTGCTTTACCGCGGCCAGGCGTTGCAGGGGCTCGGCGATATCGGTGGCGATCGACACCAGCATGCCCGAGACCTGATTGCCTTGGGTGCCCTTCTCCGCCTCGTTGCGGACCGATATCGGCGCGAAGGCGACCAGCGGCTTGTCGGGCAGGGCCTGATGCTTTTCCAGCCAGCGGCGCAGCGCCCCGGCGCAGACCGTCAGCACCACGTCGTTCACCGTGGCCCCCGGCACCGCCTTGCGGATGCGCTTCACCGTATCGAGGGAGAAAATCGCCCCGTCCCACACGCGCTGGGCCGAGATCGGCACGTTCAGCGGCGTCTTCGGCGCCTGGAAGGGCGCCGGCGGCGGGTCTTCCCGATATTGCGGCAGGCGGGCGACCGTGCCGATCACGGTCGAGGCGAGGCGCGCCCCGCCCTCGATCAGCTTGAAGGGCGCGACCACATTGGTCAGCGCCGTGCGCAGCAGCAATTGCCGGGTCGAGGGGATGCGGTCCGGCACCCAGCGCTTGCGCGGCGGCTCGATGTTGCGGCCCTCGGGCGTCAGGTCGGTCAGGGCGAAGAGGATGTCGTTGGAAGAAACCCCGTCGATCGCCGCGTGATGGATCTTGACCAGGGTGGCGAAACTGCCCGGGGGCAGCCAGTCGACCTTGTCCAGCCCCTCGATGACGTAGAATTCCCACAAGGGCCGGGTCCGATCCAGGGGATGGGACAGGATGCGCGAGACCATGGTCACCAGGGACTTCCAATCCCCCGGCGACGGCACCGCAACATGGCGCAGGTGATAGTCGAGGTCGAACTCCGGATCCTCGGCCCAATAGGCGCGGTCGAGATGCAAGGGCACCTCGACCAGGCGCTGGCGGAAGGTGCGCGCCAGGTGCAGGCGCTTCTCGATGCCCTGGCGGATCAGGTCGAAGCTGAACGGCTGGCTGGCGGTCGCCGGGTCGTAGAAGCACAGGCCCGCGATATGCATGGGCGAATTCGCCGTCTCAAGGGTCAGGAACCCCTGGTCCAGGCCCGACAACTGCTGCATGGCACCGTTCCTTCCCCCGGTTGCAAGGACGCGATAGGCAACGGACGGAAACATAGAGTAACCACCCCGGCCGGTCAGCGGCTAGAGCGGTTTCCGACAAAGTGGAGACCGGTTTGTCGTCAGAAACCGCTCCATTCAAGGACGCTGGAGCGAATGCCGGTTCAATGAACCGGCATTCGCTCCAGGGCGATTCGCGAAGCGGGGCGTGCGGTTATGGCGCAGGCTTCAGGCTGGGCAGGACCGGCGGCTGCGCGTCGCCGTCGGCGCGGCCGGCGCCCGGCTTCATCGCCACATGGCGGACCGGGCTGGCGATATCGGCGCGCGATGGCTTGGCCGAGGGACGGCGCGGCTCGTCCGCCCGTTCGGTCGGGCGGCGGGCGGGTTCGACCGCGACATGACCGGGATCACCGGCGGAATAGACCGGGCGGCCCATGACCACCGGCTTGCCGGCGCGGATATGCACGGTCGCCCCGGCCACTTGGGCATCCAGCGTGCCGGCGGCGGCCCCCTCGGTGCGGGCGGGAACCGAAGCCTCGACCAGGCGCGGGCTGGCGGCGGCCGGACGGGTGCCGACCTCGGGACGTTCGGCCGGCACGGTCATCGCCGCCGCGGCCATTTCGATATCGGCGTCGCCGCGCCCGCCGTAGATGAAGCCGTAAAGCGGATAGGCGCTGGTGCCGTAATCGTCGATCAGCGGGTACCAGACCCGGACCATCGACCAGTCGTTGCGCGGGGAGACGTCGATCACGGAAACGCCGCGGTCGATCTTGCCCTTGCGGCCGCTGCGCCGCGTCGCCCAATTGGCATGGTCGATCACGACCTCGCGCGCATTCACCACTTCGCGCACCACGGCGACATGGCCGCGGCGCATGCCGTTGGCGCGCTTGAAGACCATGACCGAGCCGGCCTGCGGCTTGCCGCCGGTGCGATAGCCGGCGCCGCGCGCCTGCCCCCACCACGTCCAGGCATCGCCCATGATGGCGACGCCCGAAACCTGCCGGGCATAGGGCACGCATTCAATGGCACGGGCGGGCGTGGTGACCGAAACGCAGAAGGCAAGGACGAAAGAGGCAAGCGCTACCCGCACGATAAGCCTTGAACGCTGCGTCATCCTGCCCCCGATGGATTGCCGACTGCCCTGCCCAACCCGTGTAACAAACCGAAATAATCATGTCCACCCGCAAATCCGCCCGTGCCCGCCCCCGCCGGCCGGGCCCCCGGCCACCGCGACCACAAGATATGGGCGAGAATCGGGCGGGGCCGTTGCTCCCGGCCCCAAAGGATTGGTAAAGGTGGAAAATTCCGGGGCCGCGAAGGGCCCGATCTGGGCAGAAAACATGTCTTGGCTTGATGCGGACGAACCGGCACCCGTCGATATCGTCAATCCCGGCGGCAGCGCCGATGCCGTTCTCCTGTGCGACCACGCCAGCCCGCGCCTGCCCCGGCGCCTGGGCGATCTCGGCCTTTCCGAGGCGGCGCGGCTGGATCATATCGGCTGGGATATCGGCGCCGCGGCAGTGGCCCGGCGCCTGTCGGCCCTGATCGACGCGCCCCTGGTGCTGACCGGCTATTCGCGCCTCGCGATCGACTGCAACCGCCCGGCCGGCGTGCCGACCTCGATCCCGGCCCTGACCGGCGGCATCGCCGTGCCCGGGAATCAGGCCCTGACGGCGGCGGCACGGCAGCAGCGGGAAGATGCCCTGTTCCACCCCTATCACCGCGCCATCGCCGACCTTCTGGACCGGCGCCGGGCGGCGGGGCGGCGCGCCGTGGTGCTGGCGATCCATTCCTTCACCCCGAACCTGGGCGCGCCCCGGCCCTGGCAGATCGGCATCACCTATGGCCGCGACCGGCGCCTGGCGGGGGCCCTGATCGACGTCTTGCGGCGGGATTGGCCGGCGCTGACGGTCGGCGACAACCAGCCCTATGCGGTCACCGATTCAGGCGACTACGCCATGCCCATCTATGGCGAGCGCCGCGGCAACCTGCATGCCCTGATCGAGATGCGGAACGACGGCCTGCGCGACGAAGCGGGCCAAGCCGAATGGGCCGGCCGGCTGGCCGCCTGCTGGCAGGCGCTCGCCCCCGCCCTGGGCGGCCTGGACCGGCTGCCGGTCAGTTCCGGACCGTGAAGGCGTTGCGGACCGTGATCGTCTGAGGTGGAAACAGGAAGGGCACTTCCGGCATGATCCGGCATTCCCCGTTCTCGCCGTAATCGTAGACCATCTCGATAATTATATTGGGCCCGGTGAATGCCGGCGTAGTAAAACGGAGACAATTCGGCTTGTTCACGAAGAAGCCCCCCATGATCTTGTTTCTCTCCTCGACGAAGATCGCCTGACGATCGGGGCCATCCTCGCCGAGTGCAACGAGGCGCGAGATCTCGCCGACCCGGTGGCGCAATTGGACATAGTCGGCCAGGACTTCGCCATAGGAGAGGATGCCGAACAGCATCACGAACATGACGCTGGACAGCAGCGCGAATTCGATGATGGTCGCGCCCCGTTCGCCGCCGCCAGTTTCAGCGCGTCGCCATTTCATCAAAAGCCTCCTCGCCTTGCGGCGGCACGGATCGGGTTCAATTGACAAGACGGGCCCCCGAACTGCAGGTCAGGTTGGCCCCGACGTCAACCTGATTGAGTTTCAGCCCGAGAAAATCGGTCAGGAAATTGAGCAAGGGGTCCAGCACCTTGGACAGCAGCGTGACGATCGGGGCAAGCACGGTATTGGTGATGTTCAGCGCCGCCTGCAACACCCCGACCTCGGAGAACAATAGATTGGAAAGCACGCCCGCGGTCGGCGCCGGCTTCATGGCCTGGATCTTGGTCGACGCCAGACTGTCGCGCAGGCTGGCGATATAATTGTTGGTGTTATAGGTGCAATAGCCCGGCGCCTCGCCCACCACCGGCGGATCGGTGAAGGCGCTGGAGCAGAGGCCGGACGGCCCCGAGGGGCTGAGCGTCGTCTGCCCGTTGCCGAGCAGCGGCGTTTCCAGCTTCAGCGCGATGCCCCCGCCCGAGAAGGCGACCCGGGGCTGCTGGGTCGTGGTCGAGGTGATGTTGCAGGTCAGCTTGAGGAGCAGCAGGCCGCAGACCTTGCGCTGCGTGGCCGTGGTCAGGATCGTGCCGATGTCGATCAGGGCGAGCGGATTCATCACCGGAAAGCTGGACGAACTGAAGACCGAGGCCGGATTGGTGAGAGCGCCGACATTCAGCTTGGCAACGCTGGTATTGACCTGCGTATAGAGCCGCTTGCCGCCGTTCGGGGTGTTGCAGTCGTAGTCGGTGACATAGGCCTCGCCGCCGCCGACGTCGAGCACGATATCGATGCCCGGTCCCTTACCGCCGCCCCGGTCCAGAATCTTGATGTCGACGATATTCTTGGTCTCGGATTTGGTGATATCGCAGGCCAGCAGACAGATCACCCCTTCGAGCAGGGCGCCGACCAGATTGAGCAGATCGGACACTGCGGCAACGACATTGAGGCTGAGCACGGAATTCAGCACCGGCACCACGGGCGCGATCAGGGCCGCCACCGCGTTCAGCAGGCTGTTGAAGACGTTCAATACCGGCAGGTCGATCGAGAGATAGAGGCGGATCTGCGCCGTGCGGACATAGATCGCATTGGCCCCCGTCTTCTGGTTCACCTCATGCTTGGCAAGTTCCGGATTGCCGATCGCCGACAGGCGGGGCTTTTCGATCACGGCGAATTTCAATTTCACCGTGGCGATGCCGCCGAGCAGGTTGGTCACCGGGGCCAGCGCATTCAGGGCCGAGGTCAGGGGCGAACTGGCGGCACCGCCGCCGAGCGAACTCAGCAGGGTGGTGATGCCGGCGGTCGAGAGGGTGATGTCGCCCGAAAGCGCGCTGGTGCCATTGGCCGCGACCAGCACGCCCTCGAGGAAATCGAGCACGCCGAGATTGACGTCGAGGCCCGAGGCCGGGGTCCCGGTCTGCACGCCGATCAGGTCGCCCAAGCGGATCACCGCCGTGCCGACCGTCGCCGAGGTCGCCGTGCGCACCGCATTGAGCGCGAGACCGGCGGTCGTGTTGGCGCCCAGCGCCTCCACCCCCGCCCCCAGGATCTCGCCGACGGTCAGATAGCTGTTCAGGACCTGGGTATAGGCGCCGGCCTGGAGATTGAGCGAGGCGCCGTTGCGCAGGATCAGCGTATCGAGATAGCCGAGCAGGTTGAGGTTGACGTTGGCCAGATTGTTCCAGCCGACCAGCGACAGGTTCACCCCGCCGCCGAGCAGCCCGAGAAGCTGGTTCAGCGCCCCGCCGCTCAGGGTCGCGACCGTGCTGCGGATGGTCAGCTGGGCCTGGGGCGGGCCCGCCTTCACCGCGGTCGAGGTCGCGCCGACGTCGATGACGTCGACCTCGAAGATGCGGGCGAAGAAACTGGGCGATTCGGCTTCGCCCAGCATGCGGGCGGCATCCTGGGCCGCATCATTGGCGCGGAAGCGCTGGCCGAGGGGCGGCAGCTGGCCCTGGTTGTCGCGCGTGGTGTTGTAGCCGCCGATGCAGAGATTGGCGGTCCGCGGCGACGACGGGCTGCCGCAGCCGATGCCGACGGTAAAGCCGCCTTCGGTGCTGTATTCCTGGTTCATCACCTGGGCCGCGGCCAGCCGCGCCGCTTCCTGGTAGCCGGACGCGCCGTCGAGCTCGCGGGCGGCGGCGATGGTGGCGAGGTCGAGCGCATCCTGCAGGCGCTGCTTCGAGTAATAGGCATAGCCGAGGTCGACCACCATCGCCGTCATGCCGACGAGGGCGATGAGGAAGACGGCGAACAGGATCGCCGCCGCCCCTCTCTCCGTCTCGCTCCCGATCCCGCCGCGGCGTGTCATGATCTGGCCCGAACCGCTCAGGGAACCGAGAATTTGTTGTGCGCCACCAGTTCCGACGGCATCGGCAGCATCAGCGACGGCATGGTCCGGCAGCCCTCGCGGTCGAGGTAGTAGCGGCCGGTGATCGTGACTTCGCCCTGGAACGGCGACGGCGCGAAGACCGCGCAGCCGCTGCTGAAGCCATAGCTCGAGTTCACCTGGGTGATCGCCGCCGCATAGCGGGCCTGGCGGTCGGTCAGGTCGTCGCCCATGGCCACCTGGCGCGACAATTCGCCGACCGCGTATTTCAGCTGTACATAGGTCGCCAGCACCTCGCCATAGGCAAGGATGCCGAGGACCATGACCACCATGATCCCGCTGGCGAAGGCGAATTCGATCATCGCCACGCCGCGTTCGGCCAGCGGCAGGTTACGGAACAAGTTTGGCATTGCCGCACTCCAGGTCGATCACCGCCACATCCGCCACGCCAACCCGGATCCCCAGCGTATCGAGGAGCAGGTCGACGATCGCGTCGAGCAGCGGCCCGAGGATGCCCGCGATCAGCACATCCCCGACGATGAAGGTGACGAGGTCGATCAGCGGGGCGAGCACATAGGTGCCGAGAAAACCGCCGAGTTGCAAGCCGAGCGCCTGCTTGAGGTTCGCCCCCAGGGTCGAAATGATCTGAACCGTGCCGACGCGGACGGTGCTGGGGAAGGCCTGGGCATCGGCAGGCGCGCCCGGCTGGTCGAAAACGGCGGCAAGATCGGGGAAGGCGTCGCCGTCCGTGCTTTCCCGGGCATGGACATCGCGCTGCGCCGTCGGCCCGACCACCGGCAGGTTGACCCCCAGCCCGACGTCGAGCAGCGGCAGCGCGCCCCACAGCAGGGAAAGCGAGAGCACCGACAGCGGCGATGCCGTCGCCGGCGCGCTGTTCGAGAGAAAGGCCGCGCGGTCGATCTGGCCGATATGGGCCGTCAGGAGACCGGTATCGATATTCATCGCCACATAGCGGTCGGCAGCGTTCGGCGGCGAACAGCCGAGTTCGGTGACCACCGCCTGGGCCGGCGCGACATTGATGCCGACGCTGAGGTTCTTGGTCCCGGGCAGCAGCTGGATCTGGACCCCGACCAGTTGCAGCAGGCCGAGGAGGCCGTTGACGCCCGAGATCGCGCTGCCGAGCGGGCCTTCGAGGTTGACCTGCAGCAGGAGGCGGATCTGGGCCGTGCGCAGCAGGTTGTTGCCGGTGCGGATATCGTTCTCGGTGATCAGGCGCATGCCGCTCGGCGGCTGGGGCGGCTCGACCACGGAGACGTCGAGGCTGGCGCCGAGGAAAGTGCCGAGGCTGACGCCGAGGGCATGGGGGCCGGTCTCATTGGCGGCGGTGGAGGCGGCGAAGATCCCGGCGGTCACGAGGTCGAACAGGTTCACCGGCACGGCAAGGCCGGCCTCGGCCGTGCCGAGGGCGACGCCGAGAAGGTCGCCCAGCTTGACGTTGACATCGCGCAATTGCGCCAGCGGCAGCTTGCTGAGGCCGGGGAAGGCATCGCCGAGACCGATGCCGAGGTCGACCGCCTCCTGCATACCGCTGGCGGCGTTCTGGGCGACATCGGCGGCGACCCCGAGCACGCCGAGCACCGAGACATCGGTGCCGAGCAATTGGTTGTAGTCGCCGACATTGAGCCCGACCTTGACCGCATAGGCGTCGAGCAGGCCGAGAAGATCGATATTGGCCCCGAGCAGGCCCTTGTAGTCCAGCGCGGTCAGGTTGACGCTGCTGCCGAGGACGAGGCCGAGGATACCGTTCAGCAAGCCTTCGTTCAGGCCGGCAAGGCCGCTGCCGATGCGGACCGTCGCATAGGTGCCGCTGTTGATCGCGGTCGAACGGGCGGCGACGTTCAGGTCGTTCCGGGCCAGAATGCGCGAGAAGAAGCGCGGCGAGTCCGCGCGGCCCTTGAGTTGCACCGCGGTCGGTGCATCGCCGCTGCCCAGGCTTTCGGGCACGAAGCGGCTCTGCACCGCGCGGGTGCGGTCATAGCGGCCGTATTGGATCGAGCCCAGGCTGTCGGCGCTCAGGCCGTTGCGGCTCAGCACGTTGATGGCGGCGGCCTGCGCCCGCTCGCGCTGCGAGCTCGCGCCGTCCAGTTCCCGGACGGCGGCAAGCGCTGCCAGATCCAGGCTGTCCTGAAGGCGCTGGCGCGAATAATAGGCGTAGCCGAAGTCGACGACGAAGGCGATCATCATGATCAGCAAGGGCAGGGCGATGGCGAAAATGATCGCCGAGGCCCCTCTCTCCCCGCGTTCGCGCCGCACTTCGGCGTTGGCTCTGGTGCTTTCGTCTTGCATCACGCGACCCCGACTGACCCTGGTGCGGAGGTTAAGCCGGTCCGGCCCGGAGTTCACACCGCATCCGGTTCAATCTGACCCGGCATTGGTAAACATTTCCCCTAACGCCCGCCTGCGCCGCGATCCATTTCCACCATTTTGGTGATATCGCGTCAAACCACGCCCGAACCGAGACCGAACGCCATGGCCCGCACCACCGCCGCATAGTGACAGAGGGCGGCCGCGAGCACGAAACCGTGCCAGATGGCATTCTGATAGGCGAGCCGGTGCCAAAGGTGGAACACGGTACCGACCGAGAACAGCAGGCCGCCGATGCCGATCAGGATCGCGGTCGACGGTTCGACCGTGTCGAACCATTGCCCGAGCGGGATGACCAGAATCCAGCCTAGCCCCAGGTAGACGCCGATCGACAGGCGCTCGAACCGGCGCGGAAAGGCCAGTTTCACGGCAACGCCGATGACCGCGATGCCCCAGACCACCGCCGTGATGGCGATCGCCCAGGCGCCTTCGAGATAGCGGGTGGTGAAGGGCGTATAGGTGCCGGCGATCATGAGGAAGATCGCCGCGTGATCGAAGCGGCGCAGGAATTCGCGCCGGGCCGAAGGCTTGGTCATGTTGTAGGCGGCGGAACAGATGAACATGGCGTTCAGCCCGACCATATAGGGCAGGACCGCCGCGACCGCGCCGGCATCGCCGTAAAGGGCGACCAGGACCAGCAAGGCGGCGCTGCCGATCAGGGCAAAGCCGATGCCGACCAGATGCAGCCAGCGGTCGGCCAGCAATTCCCCTGGCCGATAGGCCCGGGGGCCCCAGTCGTAGAGCCGGTCCGCCATGCCGCTACCAGGCGTAGCCGAGCGAAACCGAGGCGAAGATCTGATTCTCGCTGCCGCGATCGCGCACGATGGGGCTGTCGGCGGCATTCCCGATCAGCCGGGCCCAGCCGACCGTGGCGCCCAGCTGCCAGTTTTCGCTGAGGTGCAGCACGGCCAGCGGCGCGATGCGGATATCGCGGAAACCGCCGCCCGGCTTATAGGCGGCAAGACCGCTGGCGGCAGCGTCCGCAGCGGTGACGCCGAGGGCATCGTTCATATAGTCGCCGGTCGCGACCGTCACCCCGGCCAGGACGCCGAGGTCGACCCGCGCCACCACTTCCTGCCGGTAGAGGGCGGTGAAATCGGCGACCAGGCCCTTGTGGCCGCCCGAGACATCCTGCAACAGGTCGACGCCGAGGCGCAGCCGGTTGCGCGCATTGTTCGGGTCCTGCAACTGCCAGCCGATGGACAGCCCCACCTCCCAGCTGTCGTCGACCTCGTGCAGGCGCTCGACCACCGCATCGTCGGCGGATTTCCGGCCCTGGCGGAAGTTCAGGGCCGGGCCGATCTGCCATTGGGGATCGGCAAGGAAATTGGCGGTGAGCATGGTCCCCACCAGTTCGACGAAACGCCCGTCGCCGAGGCTGGTGTGCAGATAGGCGGCGGGGGCCACCACGCTGCTGTCCGCGCCGGTAAATTCGGGGCCATAGCCGACGCCGAGCGCCGCCATGTCGGAACCGCTGGCCCGGAAGGTCGAGGAATAATAGTCGAAATCGGCCCGCGCCGCGACGCCGACCGCGGCCACGGCCCCAAGCACCGCGCCCGCCAGCACCCCGAGCACCCCGACCGACAGAAACCCGCGCATCCACCATCTCCCGAACAGCGTGTTGCCGAGGATAGCATCGCAAGGCGCCGCGGCTAGTCCATTCGGTCGATCCCCGGGCCGCCCGCAGGATTTAAGGTGCGCCGCATCATCGGCGTGTGGTGTTGCCGAGCATGGTGCAACCCCTCCTGAAGGACCCCCGCCGATGGAACGCATGAAGGGCATCGACGCCTCGTTTCTCTATCTCGAAACGCCCAGCAACCACATGCATGTCGGCATGCTGTGGATCCTGAAGCGGCCGGCCGGGGACGCGGCGGGCGGCTATTTCGCCGCCGTGCGCCGCCTGCTCGAAAGCCGGCTGCACCTGTCGAAGACCTATCGCCGGCGCCTGGTTCCGGTGCCTTTCGACATCGATCATCCGCTCTGGATCGAGGACCCGGATTTCGACCTCGACTTTCACCTCCGCCATATCGCCGTGCCGCCGCCGGGGGACCGGGCGAAACTGCTGGAACAGGTGGCGCGGCTGCATTCCCGCGCCCTCGACCGCAGCCGGCCGCTGTGGGAAATGTATGTGATCGAAGGGCTGGCCGACGATCAGGTCGCGGTCTACATCAAGATCCACCATTGCTGCATCGACGGCATGGCGGGAACCGAACTCATGGTCTCCCTGCTCGATTTCGCGCCCGAGCCGCGGGAGGTGCCGCCGCCCGACAAGCCCTGGGTGCCGGAACGGGCGCCGACCGACCTCGAAATCCTGGTCCGGGCCTCGGTCCACAGCGTCGCCTCGCCGCTGCGCAGCCTGCGCCGCCTGCCCAAGGTGATCGGCGCCGGGGTGGCCCTGGGCCGCCGCGCGCTGGGCCGGACCGAGCCCATGCCCGCCGCCCCCTTCCAGGCGCCGAAGACACCCTTCAACCGGGCGCTGACCCCGCACCGGCGCTATGCGGTGGGCGAAGTGTCGCTCGACCGGGTGAAGGCGGTGAAGAATGCGGTGGGCGCCACGGTCAACGACGTGGTGCTGGCGATCTGCGCCGGCGCCCTGCGGCGCTATCTCGACGCCCACGGCGAACTGCCGGCCGAATCGCTGCTCGCGGTCTGCCCGGTCTCGGTGCGGCAGGAAAACACCAAGGCGGTAGCCAACAACGCCGTCTCGGCCATGTTCGTGAGCCTGGCGACCGATATCGCCGAGCCCCTAGCCCGGCTGGCGGCGATCCGCGCCGCCACCGTCCACGCCAAGGAAGCCCTGAAGGCGATCCCGGCCCATGCGCTTCAGGACTGGTCGGCCTTCGCCGCCCCCCTGGTCGCGGCCCAGGCCGCCCGGCTCTATTCCCGCTACAAGGTCGCGGACCTGCACCGGCCGCCCTATAACGTCATCATCTCGAATGTGCCGGGGCCGCCCTTCGCGCTCTATCTCGCCGGGGCGGAACTGGTGCATTCCTACCCGATCTCCCTGCCGATCGAGGGGATCGGCCTCAACATCACCATCATGTCCTATCGGAACGATGTCGCCATCGGCCTGACCGCCGACCGCGAGGCGGTGCCCGACATCGAGAGGCTGATGGCGGAAATGCCGGCGGCCCTGGCCGAACTCGAAGCCGCCCTGGCCGGCCCGAAGAAGAAGAAAAGCGCCTGAGCCGATAAGAAAAAACCCGGCCGCGTCGCCGCGGCCGGGTTCCTGGTCCGGGGCTTGCCCTTACTTGTCGACGCGAAGCGCGACGAAGCTGAGATCGCCGGCGCGCGAAATCAGGAACAGCACGGATTTCTTGCCGGCCTCCTTTTCCGCCTTCACCTTATCGGCGATCTGGGCCGGGCTCTCGACCTTCGACTGCGCCACTTCAAGGATCACGTCGCCCGGGCGCACGCCCTTCTCGGCGGCGAAGCTGCTGCCCGCCACTTCGGTGACGACGACACCCTTGACGTCTTCCGGGATCGAATGGCGGGTTCGCAGGTCGGCGGTCACGGGCGACAGGCTCATGCCGAGCACGACCTGGACCCGGCCGGGATTGCTGCCGCCGCGGTTGCCCGAATTCGCCGAGGCGTCGGCGACCTTCTCGTCGAGCTGGCCGACCTTGACCTGAAGGCCCTTTTCCTTGCCGTCGCGCCAGACCGTGACCGGCACCGTCGCACCGATCCGGGTTTCGGCGACGACGCGGGGCAGGCTGCGCATGTCGGTGACCGGCTTGCCGTCGAAGGTGAGGATGACGTCGCCGGCCTGGATGCCGGCCTCGGCCGCCGGGCCCTTCTCGTCGACACCGGCGACGAGGGCGCCGCGCGCCTTGTCGAGGGTCAGGCTTTCGGCGATCTCGTCGGTCACGGTCTGGATCCGGACGCCGAGCCAGCCGCGGCGGGTCTCGCCGAATTCGCGGAGCTGGGCGACGACCTGGCGGGCCAGCGCCGACGGCACCGAGAAGCCGATGCCGACCGAGCCGCCCGAGGGCGAATAGATGGCCGTGTTGATGCCGATCACCTCGCCGTCCATGTTGAACAGCGGGCCGCCCGAATTGCCGCGGTTGATGGCGGCGTCGGTCTGGATGAAATCGTCATAGGGGCCGGCGTTGATGTCGCGGTTGCGGGCCGAGATGATGCCGGCCGAAACCGAGCCGCCGAGGCCGAAGGGATTGCCGATCGCCAGCACCCAGTCGCCGACGCGGGCCTTGTCGCTGTCGCCGAAATTGACGAAGGGCAGAGGCTTCGACGGCTTCACCACCAGGACGGCGACATCGGTCTTCGGATCCTTGCCGCGCAGTTCCGCCGGCAGCTTGGTGCCGTCCGAAAGCGTCACGGTGATTTCCTCGGCGTCCTGGATCACATGGTTGTTGGTGACGATGACGCCCGAAGGATCGATGACGAAGCCCGAGCCGAGCGAGGTGACCTTGCGCGGTTCGGCATTGCCGCGGCCCTGGCGTTCCAGGAAGTCCTTGAAGAATTCCTCGAAGGGAGAGCCGGGCGGGAACTGCGGCATCGGGACCTCGCCCTCCTCGTCGCCGCCGCCGGTCACCGTCTGGGTGGTCGAGATATTGACCACCGCCGGCGACAGTTTCTCGGCCAGGTCGGCGAAGGAATCGGGCGCGCCCCGCGCTTCGGCGATCCGGCTGCCCAGCATGACCGCGAGCAGCAGCAAGGCGGTGAAGACGACGAACAGGCGGCGGGGCAGGGCCGCCTCGTGCCCGGCGCGGGCGACGGCCCGATAGGAGGCCCGGGCTTGATACGGGGCCCGGACCGAGCGGTCCCCATGCTGATTGAGATCCATCACCTGACGGCTCCATGAAGTGCGGCAGCAAGGATTGGATGCCGCGACAAATCCCGCAATCGATTCGAGGACGGCCGCGCCCGGTGGCACCCCGGGGGATCATCCGCCATTCGCGGTTTAGGCAGTGATTGTGGAGGCATTGTGGCTGCCGGGGCACAGCGGCGGAGAAAATCTCCGCCGCCGGCCGCGTGCCGCTTTACTTCGCCGGCGTGCCCGCCGCGCCCGCAACATTGTCGAGGAAGCGGAAGAAATCGCTGTCCGGCGACAGCACCATGGTGGTGCTCTTGTCGCTCAGGGCCTCGCGATAGGCCTGCATCGAGCGGTAGAAGGCGAAGAAGACCGGATCCTTGCCGAAGGCGTCGGCGAAGATCTTGATCGCCTCGCCGTCGCCTTCGCCGCGCTTGATTTCGCTGTCGCGCTTGGCGTTGGCCAGGATGACGGTCGCCTCGCGGTCGGCTTCGGCGCGGCGCTTCTGCGCCGCCTCCTGGCCGGTGGCGCGGATCAGCTTGGCTTCCTGGTCGCGCTCGGTGCGCATGCGCTGGAAGATGGCCTGGCTGTTGGCGTCCGGCAGGTCGGCGCGGCGGATGCGGACGTCGACGATCTCGATGCCGTTCTCCTTGGCCTTTTCGTTCACCAGCTGGCTGATGCGGCGCATCAGTTCGGCCCGCCGGCCGCCGCCCGCGGTCTCGCGCGGGTCGATCAGCAGGGCGGTCAGCGGCTCGCGGCCGACGACGTCGCGCAGCGTCGAGGAGATGAAGGTCGAAAGCTGCCGGCGGGCCAGATCCTCGGTCCGCAGGCGCTGGTAGTAGCGCAGGGGATCGATAATGCGCCAGCGGGCGAAGGCGTCGATGACGACGCGCTTCTGGTCGGCGGCGATCAGTTCCTCGGCCGGGGCATCGACCAGCAGCACGCGCTTGTCGATGAAGATCACGTTCTGGAAGAACGGGATCTTGAAGTGCAGGCCGGGCTCCGCGACCACGCGCTTCGGGTCGCCGAACTGAAGGACGATGGCCTGCTGGGTCATCGATACGGTGAAGACCGACGACAGGCCGACGATGACGAGGCCGACGACGGCGACGAGGGCAATGGCAAGGCGGTTCATTACTGGCCTCCCGTCCCGGGCGCGCGGCCGAGTTCCGGCAGCGGCAGATAGGGCAGCACGCCCTGGGTGCCGCTGCCGCCGTCGATCAGGATCTTGTTCATGTTGCGCAGGATGCCTTCCATCGTCTCGATGTAGATCCGCTGCATGGTGACGTCCTTCGACGCGTTATAGGCGGTCAGGACCGAGAGGAAGCGGGCCGCCTGGCCCTGGGCGTCGGCCACCACCTGCTGGCGATAGCCCTCGGCCTCCTGCAGGATCTTTTCCGCCAGGCCGCGGGCCTGGGGCACCTTGTCGTTGTAATAGGCTTCCGCCTCGTTGCGGTACTGTTCCTGGTTGGCGCGGGCGGCCTGGACGTCGCGATAGGCTTCGATCACGGCGCCCGGCGGGTCGACCCGGTGCAGCTGGAGCTGGGTCACCTGGACGCCGGCGCCATAGGCGGTCAGCACGCTCTGGATCAGGTCGCGCGCCTCGCGGGCGATCTTCTCGCGGCCCTCGGTCTGCGCCTCCTGGAGGCGGGAACGGCCGATCACCTCGCGCATGGCGGAAATGGCCACGGCGCGGACGGTGGTATCGGGATCCTGGACGTTGAAGAGATAGCGGCTCGCATCGTCGATCACCCAGAAGACCGAGAAGGCGACGTCGGCGATATTCTCGTCACCGGTCAGGATCAGGCTTTCGTCCGGATTCTCGCGGCGCAGGCCGCGGACGCCGTCATTGGTGGTCAGGCCGACGTCGACCCGGCGCTGGGTGGTGACGGACAGCGTGGCCACGCTCTCGATCGGGGCGGGCAGGTGATAATGCAGGCCCGGCGGCGTGGTCTCGACCCATTTGCCGAAGCGGGTGACCATGCCCAGTTCGTCCGGCTCCACCCGGTAGAAGCCGGTGATGCCCCAGACGAAGGCGAGCACGAGGCCGCCGAGCAGGATGCCCCGCTTGCCCCAGCCGCCGCCCGGCATGATGTCCTTGAACCGATCCTGGCCCCGCCGCAGCAGATCCTCGAGATTCGGCGGCTGGCCGCCGCCGCCCGGCCCGCGCGGGCCCTGGCCCCAGGGGCCGCGATTGCCGCCGCCGCCATTGTTGCCGCCGCCACCCCACGGGCCGCCATTGTTCTGCCATGGCATGCTGTCTGGATCTCCCACCTTGCACAGCGCGGCGTCCGGGGTGTTGGGGACCGGACGGCGATGCGCTATATCCCAATGAACATGCGGCGGGGGTCGCCGGATCGGCCGATTCCGCCGCCCCCCATCCTTCGCCCTTCGCAATGTGGGCGAAAAGCCGGGTATTTCAAGGACGAAGGCAATGACGACGGCAACACGCGACGAGGTTATAGCCACCCTTGCCCGCATTTCGGACCCGGACAGCGGCAAGGATGTGGTCGCGGCGGGGCTGATCAGCGGCCTTGTGCTACGCGACGGCCATGTCGCCTTCTCGATCGAGATCGACCCCGCCAAGGCCGCGGCGCGCGAGCCGCTCCGCGCCGCCTGCGAGCGCGCGGTGATGGCGCTGCCCGGCGTCCTCTCGGTCACCGCCGTGCTGACCGCGCATCGCGCAGCCCCCCCGGCCCCGCCCCGGCCCGACACGGCGGCCAAGCCGCTGGCCCTGCCCGGCGTCGGCAAGGTGATCGCGGTCGCCAGCGGCAAGGGCGGGGTCGGCAAATCGACGACGGCGGTCAATCTCGCCCTCGGCCTTCAGCGCCTGGGGCTGAAGGTCGGCCTGCTCGATGCCGATATCTACGGCCCGTCGATCCCGCGCATGCTGGGCCTGACCGAGCGGCCGCGCACCACTCAGGACAAGAAGCTGATCCCGCTCGAGGCTTTCGGCCTCAAGGCCATGTCGATCGGCCTGATGGTGCCGGAAGACCAGGCGGTGATCTGGCGCGGCCCCATGGTCATGAGCGCGCTTAGCCAATTGCTGAACGACGTCGCCTGGGCGCCCCTCGACATCCTGGTGATCGACCTGCCGCCCGGCACCGGCGACGCCCAGCTGACCCTGAGCCAGCGGGCGCCGCTGGCCGGCGCCGTGATCGTCTCGACGCCGCAGGACATCGCCCTGATCGACGCCCGCAAGGGCCTGGCCATGTTCGAGAAGGTGGCGGTGCCCGTGCTCGGCATCGTCGAGAACATGAGCTATTTTCTCTGCCCCCATTGCCACGGCCGCTCGGACATCTTCGCCCATGGCGGCGCCCATGAGACGGCGGACCGGCTGGGCGTGCCCTTCCTCGGCGAAGTGCCGCTGCATATCGCGATCCGCGAGCATGCGGACGCGGGCCGGCCCATCGTCGCCGCCGCGCCGGACAGTGCCGAGGCCGGGGCCTATCTGGCGATCGCGCGGCGGGTGCTGGCGGGATTGGAGCAGCCGGGCCATCATGGCCGGGCCGCACCGCGCATCGTGATCGGCTGAGCGCCCGGACATTCGGAAGGCAGGCAGGGTGAGCGTTTCACCAGAGGTCGGCGGCAATGCCGCGAAACCGGCAAAGGCGGAGACCGACCGCCTGGGCGCCGTGGCCCGGCGCGGCCGGGCCCTGGTCGACGACCTCGAACAGGCGGGGCGCAAGCCCCGCACCATCCTGCTGTTCATCGTCACCCTGCTGATGGTCTCGGGCTTCGTCACCTGGGCGGCGCTGACCTGGACCGCCCACGACCGCGCGCTGGCCAATGCCCAGGCCGAGGCGCGGCTGCTGTCCCGCGTCGTCGACGAGCATTTCCAATGGACGATCAAGGGCTCGGACCTCGTGCTGCGCCAGGCGGTCGAACTGGTCGCCGACGAGGGCCTGAACGCGCTTTTCGCCACCGAGACCCGGCGCCTGCGCCTGATCGGCATGGCCCGGCTGCTGCCGCAGATCGGCTCGATCTGGTTCTTCGACGACAAGGGCCGGGTGGTCTATTCGACCAGCCAGGGCAAGACGCCGCCGGCCGATTTCGCCGACCGCGACTTTTTCGTCGCCCATCAGAACGGCGACGACTTCTTCATCACCCCGGCCAACCGCAGCCGGCTGACCGATTCGGTCTATTTCAGCGTCAGCCGCCGGCTGGTGCGCGACGGGCGCTTCGCCGGCGTCGTCCTCGCCGCCATCGACATGCGGTATTTCGCCCAGTTCCACGGCGGGCTGCACGTGCCCTCGACCACCGCGCTCGAATTGTTCCGCACCGACGGCCGCCTCGTCGTGCGCTGGCCGATCAACGACGGCATGGTCGGGCGCGATTTCCTCTATACCCCCTTCTTCCACGCCTATCTGTCGAGCGGCAAGGACGATGGCGCGGTCGAGGCGCCGGCGATCGTGAACGGCACGCCGGCGATCATCGCCTACCGGCGGATCGCCGGCCTGCCCCTGGTCACGCTCGCCACCATCGACCGCGAGGCGGCCTTGCAGGATTGGCGCGGCAATGCCGGTTCCAGCTTCATCTTCCTGGTGATCGCCGGCGCCTTGATCAGCGGCCTGACCGCCTTCGGGCTGCGCGCCATCGGGCGCGAGGACGCGGCCAAGGACAAGCTGGCCGCCCGCACCGTGGACCTCGAGGAGGCGCTGGCCTCCCGCACGCTCCTGTTCAAGGAGATGCACCACCGGACCAAGAACAATCTCCAGATCGTCTCCAGCCTTCTGTCCCTGCAAGCCGGGCAATACGGCGATCCGGTGCTGCGCCAGGGCTTCACCGACACGGTGAGCCGCATCCGCGCCATGGCGCAGCTGCACGAACAGCTTTACCAGGGCGGCGAATTCGCCGCGGTCGATTGCGGCGCCTTCCTCCGCTCGATCGGGGAAAGCCTGACCGGCGAAGGCACGACGCGCGGCCGCGTCGCCCTCGAACTCGATCTGTCCAGCGTCAGCCTGCCGATGGACCGGGCCGTCCCTCTCGCCCTGATCGCCAACGAATTGCTGACCAATGCCCTGAAGCACGGGTTCGCCGACGGGCGCAGCGGCACCATCCGCATCTCGTTGCAGGCCGGGGACGGCGCCCTCACCCTCGTCATCGCCGACGACGGCGCCGGCCTCGCCGACGGCCGCAACCCGGCGGACAAGGCGAAGAGCCTGGGCATGCGCCTGATCCGCGGCCTTGCCCTGCAACTGAAGGGCAAGGTCGAATTCGCCAGCGCCGGCATCGACCAGGGCACGGTCGCGACCGTGCGCCTGCCCGCCTGACCCCTGAGAATTCAGGTTTCGATCGGCACGAAGCGCGGCGCGTTGGCCAGCCGTTCGACCCCGGGGCCGGTCGCCAGGGTGACGCCGAAAGTGTTGAACAGCAGCTGGGCCTGTTCCGGCCGCTCGACGCCGTGGACCAGCACCGGCTGGTTGCCGGCGCGCAGGCGTTCGATGAAATGCTTCACCTGCATCGGCTCGCGCTCGATCATGATCGCGAGGCGGGCGTGGTCGAGGGCGATGCCAGCCAGGCCTTCCTGCCGGCCGATTATGCCCTGGCTGTCCAGCCCGTCGAGGCCGAGCCAGATCCCGCGTCCGAAGGCCGCGACCCGGCGCACGAAGACCAGCAGGCGCTCGCCCTGGAGATCGGGGGGAACGCCGGTGACCAGGGCCTGGAAGCGCACCTTGGCGGCAAGGGGCAGGCCGTTGACGAGGGCGCCCAGCCGGTCGAAGGTCGACTGGTGCTGCAGGCTCTGGCAATTCAGCGGCACGAGCAGGGCGCCGGTGGTTTCCTCGCCCGAATGCAGCCGCTCGACCACGCGGCCGAGCAGGGCGACGTCGAATTCCCGTTCCAGATTGGGGCTGAGGCGGTGGCGCTTGCGCAGCCACGACAGCCAGCGGCCCGAGCGTTCGTCGAACGCGGCGATGGTCTGGCGCGCCGGGCCGAGATCGCGGCCGCGCACCGGATGGGTGACCACCAGGCCTTCGTCCAGGATATCGGCGATCACGGTCTCGACCTGATAGCCGCTGCCCTGGTCGTTGCGGATGGCGGCGCCGATCCGTTCTGCCACGGCGCCCTCGCCCGCCCCGCCCCGCAGGGCGGGATGGTCGAGGCCGATCATGGTCGCCCCGCCCAGCACTTCGAGCGCGGCCAGGGCGCCGCGCTCGGCGATCAGGCGATGGCGGCAGACCTGGGCGATCGCCTGCATGCGGCCCTGGGCTTCCTCGACCGTGACCGAACCCTGGAGCAGGACGATCAGCACATCGTCCCGAAGGACGGCATAGAGTTCGCCGGCCCGGAGTTCGCCGGCGACGGCGACGCCGGCCGCCAGCCGCGCCCGTTCCAGCGTATCGCCCCAGACCGAGCCGAGTTCGCGCGCGATCTCGTCGTCGGCGACGATTTCGAGCAGGCCGACGGCCAGCGCCCGCCCTTCCTGGCTGATGCGGCGGACCAGGGTCTGTTCCAGCACTTCCAGCCGGGTTTGCAGCGGATTGGCCGGCTTCGCCGGGCCGGCGCCCGAGGCCGTGGCCCGGAAGGTCAGCACCCGGAACGGCCGGCCACGCTGGTCGATGCCGCGGGCGGTATTGACCGCGGCGGAGCGGTGGGCGGCGCCGGCGGCATGGATCACCGCGGCCCCCAGCCCTTCGCTCTCGCCCGGCGGGAAGCGCAGGTCCATGACCTCGGCCAGGGGCCGCCCGGCCAGATCGGCGAGCGCGGTGCCGAGCATGCGCCCGAGCGGCTCGTTGCCGAGCAGCAGGCGTCCCTCCTCATCGGTGACGGCGAAGGCATCGCGCATCGCCTCGACCAGGGCGGGCAGCAGGCGGTCCGCGCTCGGCGGCACCAGTTCGGCCACTTCCGCCGGCCCCTGGGCGGCGGCGGGGACAGGGGCGCCGAGCCCGGCCGGCCCGTGCAAGGTGAGGACCGAGACCCCCGGCCCGCCGCCGGCGACCGAGGCCACGGCCTCGAAGGTCTGGCCGCTGTAGGCATAGAGCTTGACCGGCGTCGGCTCGACCGTCTCGCCCCGTTCGACGGCGCGGGTCAGGCGGTCGACCGTGCCGCGCTCGCTCCACGGCCCGAACAGGATGGCGATGGTCTGGTTCAGCGCCTCGCCCGCCGGCCAGCCGGTCAGGGCGGCGAAGCCCTCGTCGACGGCGGTGATATGGCTGTCGAAGCCGGTGGTCAGGCGGATCTGCACGCTGTCGGCGCTTTTGGTCTCGAAACTCATGATCTCAGCCGAACATCGTGGCGAAAGTACTGTCGAGGAAGGATGCGACGATCTCGATCCAGTCCTCGCGGTGAAACTCATGGGCCCGGCCGTGCAGGCCGCCGCCGGCGAGCAGCGGATGGTCCAGGGCCGGGGCCGGCGCCACCCAGAAGGCGGCCCAGGGTGCCGCCTTGGCCAGGGCCTGCCCCTCGGCCAGCGGCACCAGGGGATCGGCGGCGGATTGGACGATCAGCCAGGGCATAGGGGGCAGATGGGCGGCGAGGACGGCCATGTCCGTCGGCTCGCGCCGCTCGCCGCGGAGATGACGCAGGCCCCAGAGGCCGAGATCGGCGGCAAGCGCCGGCCAGGCGGCGCGGCGGACCAGCACCCCGGACAGGAACGGTTCCGCGCGGGCGAAGAGATCGGCGCTGACCACGGCTTCGATCCGCGGGTCCCCGGCGACCGCGACCAGGGCGGCGGCGGCACCGAGGTCGATGCCGTAGACGGCGATGCGGCGGCTCGGGTGGCGGCGCTTGATCCAGTCGAGGGCGGCGACGATATCCGCCGCCTCGTCGATGCCGCCCGCCAGCAGCCGCGGCCCGTCGCCCGACTCGCCGTGATTGCGGAGATCGAGGGCGAGAACCGAATAGTCGCGCCCCAGCAGGTCGCGCATCAGGGCGTAAAGGCCGCCGGCGGCATCGCCGCGGCTGGAACCGAAGCCGGGGGCGATGATCACGGTCGCCTTGGGTGCCTCCGCCTCCGCCGACCAGGCGGCGATCTCCACCCCGTCCCGCGTGGTGAAACGCACGGGCGCCAGGGCCAGGTCGGCCGGCGGGGCCGCGACCGGGATCCGCACCGCCGCCCCGAGAAGAGAGGATGCGACCCCCGCCGCCAAAAGCGCGGCCAGGGGCGCGCCGACGAAGACAAGCAGCAGCAGCATCGTCACTCTACGCATGCCCGTATGCCCCATGGCCGGCTTGGTCGCCGTCTGTTCGTGGCCCCGCTTTAACACATCCGGCGCCGGACTGGCCACGGTGCGTTGCGGTGGGGGTCAAAGGCACCCTAGCCGGCGAGGGTTAACGACTGCCAAACATCGCCCAGGCATTCCACAGGGCGAGCCCGCCGAAAGCGACGAGCACGAGGCCCGACAGCCGGTCGATCGCCGCCAGCACCGGGGGCGCCAGGACGCGCCGGGCCCCGCCCGCGACCGCGACGATGGTCAATTGCCAGGTCGCGGAACCAAGGCCGAGGCCGGCCACGGTCGCCGCCGCCGCCGCCATGCCGCCGGCGGCGGCAAGGCCGATCCCGGCAAAGGCCCCGGCGAAGGAGACGACGGTGAGCGGGTTGGTCAGCGTCAGCCCGACCGCCGAGACGAAGGCCGGCAGGATGCCCCGGACCGGGGCCCCGCCGTCGCCCGCGGCGGCGGGCAGGGCCGCCCGCCGGCCCGCGGCGCGAAAGCCGCCGATGCCGAGCCAGACCAGCATCAGCCCGCCGGCAAGGCCGAGCAGCGCCGCCTGTTCGACCAGAAGGGCGGTCACCGCCGACAGGCCGAAGGCGGCCAGCAGGGCATAGAGCGTGTCCGCCGTCGCGGCGCCGAGCCCGGTGGCGATGCCGACCGCGACCCCGCCCGCGACGGTGCGGCGCAGGATCAGCAGGGAGATCGGCCCGACCGGCATGGCGATGAAAAAGCCGAGCGCGAAGGCGCTGGCGAAAAGGCCGAGGGGGAAAGCGTTCATGGCCGCCCCCGCGGCACCGGCAGGGCGGTGGTTTCCTTGACCGTCGACAGGATCAGCTGGGTCTCGCTGCGCGCCACCGTCCCCGTCCGCTTCAGGCGGGTGAGCAGGGCTTCCAGCGCCGCCACGTCGGCGACCCGCACCTTCAGCAGATAGTTCGCGGCGCCGGTGACATGGTGGCATTCCAGCACCGCGTCGTCGCCGCCGACATGGGCGACGAAACCCGCCTCGTCGCCCCCCGGGGCCAGGGTCACGGTGATCAGGGCGGCGATGCCGAGGCCGAGCGCCAGGGGATCGGCCAGCGCGACCGTCGCCCGGATCACGCCCCGGGCCTGGAGCTTGCGCACCCTTTCGTTCACCGCCGAGGTGGACAGGCCGACCGCCTGGCCCAATTCCACAACGCCGATCCGGCCATCGCGCTGAAGATGCGCAATTAACGCATAATCGATTGCATCAAGCATATATCACCGTTCGATCGGAAAAATTTTCGATTTCCGCCATATCCATCGGGAAATGGATTTCATCCCGTCAATCTGGACAGAGCGTGAATTTTTTTCAATTGATGTTTTGAATGCAGGAAAATTTCCTGCCTTCCCGGCGATATCCCCATCCGGCGCCGGGCCGACGCGCGCTTTCGTCGCCCCCGTCGACAGTTGCGGGCGCGGCCGGATCTGGCTATGCCATGTCACCGCCGTTCGAGGCCCCCGGGCGCGAGCGGTTTTTTCCGATTGGCGAGTGTCCGATGAGCAATCTGAACCAGGAGCGTGTCCTCAGCGTCCACCATTGGACCGACCGCCTGTTCTCCTTCACGACGACGCGCGATCCGTCGCTGCGCTTCCTGAACGGCCAGTTCACCATGATCGGGCTGGAGGTGAACGGCCGCCCGCTGCTGCGCGCCTATAGCGTCGTCTCGCCCAACTACGAGGAATATCTCGAATTCCTCTCGATCAAGGTGCCGGACGGCCCGCTCACCTCGCGGCTTCAGCACATCAAGGTCGGCGACACCATCCTGGTCGGGCGGAAGCCCACGGGCACCCTGATCTCGGACAACCTGCTGCCGGGCAAGCGGCTCTACCTGCTCTCGACCGGGACCGGGCTCGCGCCCTTCATGTCGATCATCCGCGATCCGGAAGTCTATGAGAAATACGAGAAGGTCGTTCTCGTCCACGGCGTCCGCCAGGTCGCCGAACTCGCCTATCAGGACCTGATCGAGAAGGAATTGGCCGAGAATGAATTCTTCGGCGATTTCGTGCGCGAAAAGCTGGTCTATTACCCGACCGTGACCCGCGAAGCCTTCCGCAACCAGGGCCGCCTGACCGACCTGATCCGCTCGGGCAAGCTGTTCGCCGACATCGGCCTGCCGCCCCTGTCGACGGCAGACGATCGGCTGATGCTGTGCGGCAGCCCGGAAATGCTGGCCGACATGGTGAAATACTTCAACGACAACGGCTATAGCGAGGCCAGCTTCTCGAAGGCCGGCCATTTCGCCATCGAAAAGGCTTTCGTCGAGAAGTGATGCTGGCGGGCTTCTCCCCGGCGCCGCCCCTGGATTAGAACAGGGGCATCGCCACCGCGAGGCCCGCCCGATGACCCCAGACCGCCCCAATATCCTGCTGATCACCGCCGACCAGTGGCGGGGCGAATGCCTGGGGCGGCTCGGCCATGGGGTCCGCACCCCCCATCTCGACCGGCTGGCCGCGGACGGCGTGCTGTTCCACCGCCATTTCGCCAGCGCCGCGCCCTGCGGCCCCAGCCGGGCCTGCCTGCTGACCGGCATGTATCTGATGAACCACCGCTCGGGCACCAACGGCACGCCGCTCGACGCCCGCTTCACCAATGTCGCGCTGGAAACCCGGGCGCTCGGCTATGCCCCCGCCCTGTTCGGCTATACCGACACCAGCCTCGATCCCCGGGGCCGCGACCCGCGCGATCCCGCCCTCGCGACCTACGAGAATGTCCTGCCGGGCTTCGACCCCGTCTGCTACCTGCCGGAAGACCCGCAGGCCTGGCTGAAATGGCTGCGCGCCCAAGGCCTCCCGACGCCGCGGGACGAATTGGACATCTACCTGCCCGTCGCCGGCTATCCGGGCGCCGGCGACAAGGGGCCCAGCTATCCGCCCCCGGTCTATGGCGCCGAACAGTCGAACACCGCCTTCCTGGCGGGGGAAGTCCTCGACTATCTGGAAACCCGGGGCGGGCGGCCCTGGTTCGTGCATCTGTCGTGGCTGCGGCCCCATCCGCCCTGGGTGGCGCCCGAGCCCTACAACACGCTATACGACGCTGACAGCGTGCCCGGCTTCATCCGCCGCGACGACCGCGAACAGGAAGGCGCGCAGCACCCCTGGCTGGCCTTCCAGCTCGGCCGCAGCGGCTTCCAGGCCCCGGCCGACGATGTGGCGCTGCGCCAGTTCAAGGCGACCTACTACGGCCTGATGACCGAGGTGGACGAGCAGTTCGGCCGCATCGTCGCCTGGCTGAAGGCGAACGGGCAGTACGACCGCACCCTGATCGTCTTCACCAGCGACCATGGCGAACAATTGGGCGACCATTGGCTGCTGGGCAAATCCGGCTATTTCGACCAGAGCTTCCACATCCCCCTGATCGTCCGCGACCCCGCCCCGGCGGCGGATGCCGCCCGCGGCACCATCGTCGGGCACTTCACGGAAGCGGTCGATATCACCCCGACCATCCTCGACTGGCTGGGCCTGACCGTGCCGCTGGCCTGCGACGGGCGCAGCCTCGTCCCCTTCCTGCGCGGCCGCCCGCCCGCAAACTGGCGCGACGCGGTCCATTGGGAATACGACTTCCGCGACATAAGGGGGGCGGCCCCCGAGGAACGCCTGGGCCTGACGATCGAGACCAGCAACCTGGCCGTCATCGCCGACGCGCGGCGGAAATACGTCCATTTCGCCGGCCTTGCGCCGCTGTTCTTCGATCGCGAGGCGGACCCGGGCGAATTCACCGATCTCGCCGCCGCGCCGGAGCGGGCCGGCGAGGTGCTGCACTATGCCGGCCGGATGCTGTCCTGGCGCATGAGCCATATGGACCGCAGCCTCAGCCATTGGCACCTGGGCGCCGGGGGCCCGGTCTTCCGGCGATGACCGGGCGGCGCTTCGGCATCACCCGGGCCCCCGCGCTGGCGGTGCCCGGGGCGGCATGGGTCAACGCCGGGGCGCCCCTCGACCTCGACACCCTGCGCGGCAAGGTGGTCATCCTCGATTTCTGGACCGCGGGCTGCATCAACTGCCACCATACCCAGCCGGTCCTGGCGGCGCTCGAGGCGCGTTTCGGCGCCGACCTCGCGGTGATCGGCATCCACAGCCCGAAATTCCCCGCCGAGCGCCGCCGCGACACGCTGGACAGCGCCATCGCCCGCCTGAACATCCGCCACCCGGTGCTTCAGGACGCCGACCGCCGCCTGTGGCATCACTATGCGGTCAAGGCCTGGCCGACCCTGGTGGTGATCGATCCCCGGGGCCGGGTGGTCGATTCGACCGCCGGCGAGCCGGACCCGAAGCGCCTCGCCGCCCTGGTCGCCGGCCTTCTCGGGCAGGAGCCGGCGCCCCTGCCCCCGGCGCCGCCGGCGGAGATCGCCCCGGGCGGGCGCTTCCGCTTTCCCGCCGGCCTGCGCCGCCTGCCCGTGCCGATCGGCCGGGCGACCCATGTGCTCGCCGACAGCGGCCACCACCAGATCGTGCTGATCGATGCCGCCGCGGCGGCGGAGGTCGCCCGCATCGGCAGCGGCCGGCCCGGCCCGGGCGACGGGCCCTGGGGCGGCGCCAATTTCGACACGCCCCTGGGGGTCGGGGCGGATGCGACCGCGCTCTGGGTCGCCGACAGCGGCAATCACCTGCTGCGCCGGATCGATATCGCGTCGCTGACCGTGACCACGGTCGCCGGCCTGGGGCGCCGGGGGCCCGTGCTGCGCGAGCCCCTGCCCGGCCCGCTGGCCGCCCTCGCCTCGCCCCAGGATGTCGTCGGCACCGGGCGGGAAGTCTTCATCGCCAATGCCGGCACCCATCAGATCCTCGCCTATGACCTTGCCTGGGGCATGGTCCGGCCGGTCGCCGGCAATGGCGCCGAGGGCCTGCGCGACGGGATCGGCGCCGAGGCGGTGCTGGCGCAGCCGAGCGGCCTCGACCGCGGGCCGGACGGCACGATCGCCTTCGTCGATGCCGAAACCTCCGCCCTGCGCCTGCTCGACGGCGCGAGCGGCCGGGTGACCACCTTGGCCGGCCAGGGCCTGTTCGACTTCGGGGACCGCGACGGCGCCCTGGCCGAGGGCCTGATGCAGCACCCGGAAGCGGTCTGCTTCGAGGCCGCGGACCGCCTTCTCGTCGCCGATACCTATAACGGCGGCTTGCGCCGGGCCGATCTTGCCGCCGGCACGCTCGCGACCCTGGATCTGACCTGCCGCGATCCCCTGTGCCTGCCCGCGGGCGAGCCCCGGGGCCTGGCCCCGATCGGCGACGGGCGCTTCCTGATGGCGGAACGCGCCCATCACCGCCTGGTGGCGATCGATCCGCGTGACGGCACGGCCACAGAATTCCTTTCGTGATGCTAAGGTTTCACCATCCGATTTCCGGCTGATTCGCCCGACGAGAGTGCAATGTCGAACCCGTCAGACCCCCAGCTTCCCGTGCCGACCGAAATCCCCGCGGGGCGGGAACCGGCGCCGGTCGCGACCGATGCGCCCCTGGCCGGCCTGATCGGCTGGGCTTTCGTGCTGGCGCTGTCGGTCGGCTGGCTGGCGGCGGCGGGCACCTATCTCGGCGATGTCGTCGGCTTCTCCGCCCTCGGCACGCTGGCGCCCCACGAACTGGCGGCGGTGCTGATCGGGGTTCTCGGCCCGGTCGCCATTCTCTGGCTGGTCGCCCTGATGATCGACCAGCGCGCCGCGGTGCTGCGCGCCCTGGGCAGCCGCCCGGGCCCCGCCGCCCGGGCCTTCGACCTCGCGGCCTCGGCCGAGACCGCGGCCCTGCATCCCGAGGTCAGCACCCGCCTGAAGGTCGAGGTCGACAATATCCGCCTCGCCACCCTGGAAGCGCGGGAAGCGACCCGCGACCTCGTCACCATCATCACCGCCCGCACCGAAGACCTGCGCCGGGTGATGCAGGAAGCGCGCGAGACCCGGAGTGCCATCGGCGGCGCCCTGGATGCACTGTCGTCCGCCACCCGCTCGACCTCGGACGCGCTGACCGGTGCGCTCAGCGCCATCGAGCAGCAACTCGACCAGCGCCTGGGCCGGCTGACCGACAGTGCCCGCTCGGCCGCCGCCGCCGCGGCCGCCGCCTCCGCCGACCTGCAGCGCCAGGCCGACGCCATGCTGGCGGCGGGCGATGCCGCGGCCGAAAAGGCCGATGGCGCCACCGCCCGCCTGCGCCAGGTCGGGGCCGACATCGACCATGCCGCCGTCCGGGTCTCGGCCGCCGCCGACGAGGCGCTGGAAACCCAGGACCGCCGCTCGGAAGCGGTCGAGCGCATGCTGGCCCGCATCACCGAGGTCAACACCACCCTGGACGAGACCCTGGCGACGACCCGGGGCAGCATGCTGGCGCTCGAGGATTCGGCCGGCGGCATCGCCCGCCGCCTGTCGACGGCGACCGACGCCCTGTCGACCGAAAGCACCCGCCTGAAGGACCTTGCCGAGGCGAGCCAGGCCGCCATCACCATCGCCGCCGGCTCGACCACCCGGGCCGGCCAGGCGGTGAGCGAGGCGACCGATACCGCCCTGGCCAAATTGCAGCAGACCGAGCGCACCCTGCGCGGCCTCGTCACCGCGACCCAGAGCGAATTGGGCCGCGCCGTCACCGATTTCGCCCAATTGGGCGAAAGCCTGCGCCGCAGCGCCAGCGAACACGCCGAAATCACCCATGGCGCCACCCAGAAGGCCGGCGCCGCCCGCGACCAGCTGCGCAAGGTGGCCGAGGAAATCGCCACCGCCGGCAACGAGGCCGCCTCGCGCTCCCACGCCGCGACCGACGCCCTGCGCAGCAGCGCGACCGCGCTGGCCACCAATGCCGACAATGCGATCAGCCGGATCGCCGAGGTCGGCCACGGCTTCGACGCCCTGGCGGCCCGGCTGCGCGCCGCGGTCGACGATGCCCAGGCCCGCGGCAGCGAGGCCGGCCGCATCGCCGCCGAAACCGCCCGCGAGGTCGCCCGCGCCGGCGAGAAGCTGAAGGACGAATTGCGCGCCATGGAGGCGAGCGTGGACGACCACGCCCGCACGCTGGAAACCGCCGCCAGCCGCGCCGCCGGCATGGTCGACGAGGCCGGGCGCCGCTTCGATTCCCAGTCCGCCCATCTCGACGACGAGGCCCAGGGCGCCGTCGCCACCATCGACAATGCCGTGAAGACCCTGGCCCGCCAGGGCAGCGAAGTGATCGCCACCGCCGACAATGCGGTGCAGCGCCTGACCACCGTGGTCACCGGCTTCCGCCAGCGCGCCGACGCCCTCGCCGAAAGCGCCGCCGCCGCCGAGCGCCGCCTGCACGAAAGCAGCAGCGCCCTGGACGGCCGGGCGCGCGAATTGTCGAACACCGCCGATCATGCCGGCAGCCGGGTGGAACAGGCGGCCGACACGATCGAGCGCCGGGGCCGCGACCTCGAAGCCGCGGCCGAACGCGCCACCGCCCGCATCGACCTTGCGGTCGGCGCCATGCAGCGCCAGGGCGACGCCATCCAGGGCGTGGCCGAACGGGCGGGCAACGAGGCGGGCAAGGCCGGCCAGGCGCTCAACGCCATCGGCGAGGCGGTGGACGAGCGGATCGCCCAGGCCCGGGGCCAGGTGGCGGAGGCGGAACGCCAGCTCGGCCAGTTCGCCGCCCGCCTCGATGCCGCGACCCAGACCGCGGTCGGCAACCTGAACCTGCTGATCGAAACCCTCCAGCGCGAGGATACGATGCTGGCCGCCCAGGCCAACGACGCCATCGCCAAGCTGCGCGAGATGGGCAGCACCATGGCGAGCGAGCGCCAGGCCCTGGTCGAATCCTCGGCCCGCAGCCGCGACGAGCTGGAAACCGCGATCCTGATGGCGACCCGGCGCGGCGCCGAACTGAAGACCCTGGCGGACGAGACCGCCAGTTCGCTCGGCCAGATCGCGCGCAACCTGTCGGTCGAGACCCAGTCCCTGACCGGCCGTGCCGACGAAGCCCGCCACCTGATGGGCGAATTGGTCAAGGCCATGGCGCGCGAGGTCGACCACCTGGGCGAGACCGCCGCCGAAATCGAACTGCGCCGCAAGACCCTGGAAGAGACCGACCGCGGCCAGCGCCGCGCGACCGCGATCAAGGCTTCCGCCGCCGTGGTCGAGGGGCTGAACGGCCTTGCCGTCGACCTTTCCCGCACCCTCGACGACGATATCCCGGACGATCTGTGGCGCCGCTACCTGGGCGGGGAGAAGGGGGTCTTCACCCGCCGCCTGCTGGGCCAGCGCCCGCGCGACGGCCACGAGGGCATCACCGCGAAATACCGCGGCGACGGCGAATTCCGCACCTATGTCGACCGTTTCCTGCGCCAGTTCGACGAATTGATGCGCCTGTCGTCCGAGATCGACGACGAGGACGTGCTGGCCGCGGCCCTGAAGTCGTCCGACATCGGCAAGCTGGCCCGGCTGCTGTCGGCGGCCCTCGGCCGCGACCGCTGAGCCCCTGACGGCGGTTCCGGTGCGGGGCAGGATCTGGCGGCGCTTCCTGCTGTCGCTGTTCGCGGCGGCTGTGCTCGTGCCCTTGTCCCTGGTCCTGTTCTACCGGGTGGTGCCGGTGCCGGCGACGCCGCTCATGCTGCTGCGCCTCGCCGAGGGCTATGGCCTGTCCCATGACTGGGTTTCCTACGACGAGATCGCGCCGGTCATGATCCGCTCTGTCATCGCCGCGGAAGACGCCAAGTTCTGCCAGCACCACGGCTTCGACTGGGAAGCGATCAACGACGCCCTCGACGCGGCGGAGGGCGGCGGCCGCCTGCGCGGCGGTTCCACCATCAGCCAGCAGACGGCGAAGAACGTCTTCCTCTGGCCCGGCCGCTCCTGGGTGCGGAAGGGGCTGGAGGCCGGCTTCACCGTCCTGATCGAGGCGCTGTGGCCGAAGCGGCGGATCTTGGAAGTCTACCTGAATTCGGTCGAATTCGGCCCCGGGGTCTACGGGGTGGAGGCGGCGGCGCGACACCATTTCAAGAAGCCGGCGGCGCAGCTGTCGGCGCGGGAGGCGGCCCTGCTGGCCGCCGTCCTGCCCAATCCGATCCGCTTCTCGGCCTCGAAGCCGTCGGCCTATGTCAACCGCTATGCCGGGCGCATCCAGGGCCGGGCCGGCGATATCGGCCCCGCCCTGATGCCGCCCTGCCCCGCTCAGTTCTGACGGGCAAGCAGGGCGGTGGTGCAGCCCGCCGCCCCGTTCAGCGTGGCGCGCATGGCCATGTCGTCGTCCGACAATTCGATGTCGAAGCCGATCATGACATAGCCCTGGGGCCGCTCGATCCAGGCGTCCGGGAACGTGGTGATGAAGCGCACCCCCTGGTCCGGCGCCGTGGCGACGACGCGGAAGCGCCCCGACGGCACGCCCGGGTTGGACGGCACGGCATAGAAGGAAACCACCGCCGACACTTCGCCCTTCTCCGGCGCGTCGAAGGACATGCTTACCCCGGTCAGGCCCTGGGCGCAGGTATAGGTTCCTTCCCAGACCCCGGTGAAACCGGTGGTCGGCGCCGTGGCCTTGGCCGGCGGCGGGATCGGGGCCGGATCGGGAACCGGGGCCGGGGCCGGCCGGGCCGGAGTCGGGGCCGGTGCAGGTGTCGGGGCCGGTGCAGGAGCCGGCGTCGGGGCCGGCGCGGGGGTGGGCGCAGGCGCCGGATCCGCCGGGGCGGGGCTGGTCCGGCCGCTCATGCCGCCAAGAAAGCTGCCCTGGGCAAGCGCGGATCCGGAAGCCGCCAGCGCCAGGCCAAGCGTCAATCCCATCGCCTTAAACATCGACCGCTGCACCTTAGCCTCTCCCCTTCTCGATGGAACCTTGTCGTGGACGGGTGCCGGCATGATAGCAGGCGGCGGCGCCAGCGTCTTCCCGGACCATGCCGGCATCCTGGGCTGGCCCCCTGGCCGTGCTGGCGCTTGACGCCGCTCTTTTCCGCCCGATAACTAAGGCGGGGACCGTATCGGCCGTGACGTCCGACGGATGGAGTGTCGCAGGTCACAGCGGGGGCGGTCGAGGCATGGCATATTCGTGCCATGCGAGGTTTTTCTTATGGGGGAGTGAACGGGATGAAGATCCGTTCTGCCGTTGCGGGTGCCGCGGCCATGGCTGCGGGGCTGCTGGTCGCCGCATCGCCGGCCTTTGCCGAATATACCGTCTGCAACAAGACCGGGCAGACCACCTCGGTCGCCGTCGGCTATTACGAGGACAAGACCAATGACGGCGTCGAGAACGGCGTCTGGGTCTCGGAAGGCTGGTGGAACGTCGAGCCCGGCAAATGCGCGACGCCGATCAGCGGGCCCCTGAAGGTGCGCTACGTCTATGTCTATGCCGAACATCCGGACGGCAGCAGCTGGCCGGGCGAATCGCCCTTCTGCGCCAAGGACGCCAGCTTCACCATCCGCGGCAACACCAACTGCGAGAAGCGCGGCTTCTATGCCAAGAACTTCACCGAGGTCGACACCGGCCAGGAAGCCAAGTCCTACACGACCAACCTGACCGACAATTGACCGGTCGTCCCGGGCCGGGACGATCCCTCTAACCGCTGCCCGGCGGCAGATGACGCTTGGTCTTCGCCGTCGGCAGCGCGGTCAGCGGGTCTTCCGGCCAGGGATGTTTCGGGTAGCGGCCGCGCAGGTCGGCCCTGACATCCTGATAGCCGCGCGCCCAGAAGCTGACCAGATCCTGCGTCACCTGGACCGGGCGCCCCGCCGGCGACAGGAGATGCAGCACCACCGCCACCTGCCCGCGTGCGACCGTGGGGGTTTCGCGGGCCCCGAACATTTCCTGCAATTTGACCGCCAGCACCGGCGCCGCGCCCAAGCCGTAATCGAGCGCGTGGCGATTGCCGGACGGAACTTCCAGATGGCCGGGCGCCTCCGCCTCCAGGCGCTGGCGCAGGGCCCAGTCGAGGCCGGCGGCCAGCACTTCGTGCAGGTCGAGGCGGCGCAGGGCTTCGAGCCGGGTTACACCGTCGAGATAGGGGCCGAGCCAGTCCTCCAGCCCGTCGAGCAGCGCCCGGTCCGACCAGTCGGGCCAGGTCCCGGCCCCATCCGGCAGGTCGTGGAGAAAATTCACCCGCGCCCGCAGCGAGGCCGCCGCCGGGCTCCAGTCCAGCGCATCGAGCCCGCGGACGCGGATCGCGGCAAGCAGGGCTGCCGTCACCGCCGCGCGCGGGGGATCGGGCCAGACCGCGTCGTCGACCACGATGGCGCCCAGCCGGCGCCGGCGCCGGGCCCGCACCTGCCCCGTCGCCTCGTCGAAGGCGACCGTCGCCTCGGCCTCGATGCTGGCAGCGAAACAATCCTCGACCTCGGCCAGGTCGAGGGCGGCGGCGAGATAGGCCCGGCCGTCCCGCCGGCTGCCGTCGAGACTGGCGATGGCCAGCCATTCCCGCCCCGCCAGGGGTTCCGCCGGATCGAGCCGCGCCCCCTGCCCCGACGCCATGAGGTAAAGCCCGCCGCCCCCGCTGCGCCGCCGCGCCACCCGTTCCGGATAGGCCAGCGCGACCAGGACGCCGAGCCGGGCGCGATCGTCCGCCGCCCGGTAATCGATGCCGAGCCGCCGCGCCCATTGCCGCGCCGCCTGATCGATCTGGCGCAGGCCGCCGCGGTCGATATCGCCGCCGCCCCCACCCGCCAGGGCGTCCAGGCGCAGCAGCAGGTCGCAATCCCGGGCATCCGGCCGGCGCTTCACCGGGTCGCGCCCCTCGATCAGGGCGGCGACCCGGGCCGCCATGGCGCCCAATCCCCGTTCGCGCCCAGCGACCATCAGATGCCCGAGGCGGGGATGGGCGCCGAGGCGGGCCAGGGTGCGGCCGTGGCCGGTGATCCGATTCGCCGCATCCAGCGCGCCAAGGTCCCGCAGCAACCCCTGGCCTTGTGCGAAGGCGCCGGCATTGGGCGGGTCCAGCAGGCGCAATTGCGCCGGATCGGCCACGCCCCACAGGGCCAGATCGAGGGCGACCGGCGCCATGTCGGCGCGCAGCATCTCGGGCGGGGCATGGGGCAGCAGGGCGCGGTGCTCCGCCTCGGTCCAGAGGCGGATGCAGGTCCCGGGCCCCAGGCGGCCGGCGCGGCCCCGGCGCTGTTCGGCCGCGGCCTGCGAGACCGGCCCGGTGACCAGCCGGCCCATGCCGGTGCCGGGATCGAAGGCGCTGGCCCGGGCGAGGCCGCTGTCGATCACGACCGCCACCCCCTCGATGGTCAGGCTGGTTTCGGCGATATTGGTGGCGAGCACGATCTTGCGCGTGCCCGCCGGCGCCGGCGCGATCGCCTGGTCCTGGCGGGCGAGGTCGAGATCGCCGTGCAGCCGGTGCAGGACGACGGCGGCCGGCAGATCGGCCAAAAGGGCGGCCGTGCGCTCGATCTCGGTCTTGCCGGGCAGGAAGACGAGGATATCGCCGCCAAGGTCCGCCAGCGCCTGGCGGACGGTGCGGGCGGTGCGGACCTCCAGCGGGGCTTCGTCGCGCCGCTCCGCCCAGCGCAGCGCGACCGGGAAGGCCCGCCCCTCGGACCGCACCACCGGCGCCCCGCCCAGCAGTTCGGCCACCCGGGCGCCGTCCAGGGTCGCCGACATCACCACCAGCTTGAGGTCCGGGCGCAAGGCTTCCTGCGCTTCGAGGGCCAGGGCGAGGCCGAGGTCGGCATCGAGGCTGCGCTCGTGGAATTCGTCGAAGACGACGGCGGCGATGCCGTCGAGCGACGGATCGTCCGCGATCATGCGGGTGAAGAGACCGTCGGTGACCACTTCGATCCTGGTCTTCGGGCCGACCTTGGTATCGAAGCGCACGCGATAGCCGACGGTTTCGCCCACCGTCTCGCCCGATTGCTCGGCCATGCGGCGCGCGGCGGCGCGGGCGGCAAGGCGCCGGGGCTCCAGCATGACGATCCGCCCACCCGCCGCCCACGGCCGGCCCAGCAGGGCAAGCGGCACCCGCGTGGTCTTCCCCGCCCCGGTCGGCGCTTCGAGCACGACCGCGGGCGCGCCGTCGAGGGCGCGCATGAGGTCGGGCAGACTATCGTCGATCGGCAGGCGGTCCATGGGGCGCGGACAGTAACGCAGGCGGCGCCCCCGGATAAGGCCCTTCGTGCGTTCAGCCGTCCAGCGTGTCGGCGTCGCGGAAGGCGACGAGGACGACCGTGACATTGTCCGGCGCGCCGGCGGCCAGCGCCGCGGCGATCAGCCGGTCGACCGCGACGTCGATCGCATAGGAATTGAGGATGTAGGAGATTTCCGACAGCGGCACCACCTTGGACAGGCCGTCGGAGCAGAGCAGGAACATGTCGTCCGCCCGGATGCGGTCGTTCACCTTGTCGAGCTGCAATTGCTCGTCGGCGCCGACCGCCCGGGTGACGACATTGCCGCGTGGGTGGTTTTCCGCCTCTTCCGGGCGGATCATGCCCTTTTCCAGCATGTCCTGGACCAGGCTGTGGTCGCGGCTGATCTGGCTGACCACGCCATCGCGCTTGCGGTAGCAGCGGGAATCGCCGGCCCAGAGGCAGGCGAAATGCTCGCCGAAGGCCAGCAGCACGGTGGTGGTCGAGGCGATGGTGCGGCCCTGGCCGGCCTGGGTGCGCAGGTCCATGTTCACCCGGGCGATGGCGGCGCGGACCTCGGCCAGCAGGGTGCCGGCATTCTCCCGCGGCTCGATCGCGGCCAGGGCGTCGACGATGGCCTGGCTTGCGACCTCGCCGGCATCATGGCCGCCGACGCCGTCGCACACGGCCCAGATGCCGGCCTCGGGCCGGACCAGCAGCGCATCCTCGTTCAAGCTGCGCTTTTTGCCGGCATGGGTTGCCCCCATCGACAAGGAAACGAGGCGGGTCATGGTCTGTCGCCCTCCCAGGCACCATCGAGAAAGGCTGCGAATACCGTCGGCGACGGCAAGGCGCCAAAGCTGAGCAGTCGGGGGGGAAGCTCGACGGACCCGAGGGTCCAGAACAGAACCGGCGGGGCCGGAAATGCCGCCAGGGCCAAAAGACCCTGGGCCAGCAGGGATGTCTGCACCATGCGGCCGCCCTCGGGGGCGGGGGCGGCCGCCGGGGGCGGTGCGACAGGCAGGGCGGCGATCGTATCGTCCAGGGTTTCCAGGCTGCCGTCCGGCATCAGGGCGTCGTAGATCGCCTGTTCGGCCAGGGGCAGCCAGGCTTCGGCCGCCGCCAGCGCCGCCGGCGCGCTCTCGCCCGGCAGTTCCAGGGCGGCGGTCAGGGGAAAATAGCGCCCCACCCGGTCGACGCTGGGGGCGAAGACGCCGACCACGGTCTCCGGCCCGGCGATGCCCGGGCCCAGGGCGAAGCGCCAGAACGGACTGACCAGATAGCGGTCGGCGAAACCGCCGCCCAGGCGGCCGGCGGCGGCGGTCAGCCCCTCGGTCAGGAAGCGGTCCCAGGTTTCGACGAACGCCTCGGACAGGCGCCGCCCGACGAAATCGCCGCGCGCCGGCAGCTTGCCGTAGAACCCGGCCAGCCGCGGCGGCGGCAGGTTTCGCTCGCCGGGCGGGGCGGCCTCCGCCGCCATGCCCGGCACCGGCACGGCCGCCAGGGCCGCCGTGGTGCCGATCAGAGAGTCGCCGGGCACTTGAAGCTCCTGAACTCGGGCATCTTGAAGGGGTAGAGACTGCCGCTCGCCTTGATCCGATAGGTGACGAAGCGCCCGTCGACGGTGAAGCGCAGGACCTTTTCGGCCTCGCTGGTGCCGTTGCTCATGGCGGCCTTGTCGAACAGGCGGAAGGCCGCCCAGGCGCCCTGGGCCTCGGTGGTGGCCGCGGTCGCCGCCGGGTCGCCGGGGGTCAGGGTCAATTGGGCGAAGCCGCCACCCATCTGCGCCGGCCAGGACAGGATGGTGGGCCGGCCGGGGCCGCCGTTGAACGTCATCGAGACGCCGTCGATCTCCAGCTTCGCCTCGGCCACGCTCGGGTCCAGCGCCACCGGCTCGATCGTATACTGGAAGCCGAAGCCCTGGCCCGAAGGCGCGAAGGCATCGCGGAAGCGCGAGGCGGTGCGCAACTGCGCGAGGGTGGAGGCCTCGATGCCGAGGTTCTGCGCCGCCCCGGGTTTCAGCGACCAACTGTTGCCGGAAGTATCGACGAAGGGCGCCAGGTTCTGCTTGAAGAAGCCGTCGACCAGACCGTTCGGCGCGAACAGGGCCTGGAAGTCGCTGACCGGCACATCGTCCTTGGCGCCGGCGGTGAAGGGGTAGCGGTTCTTGACCGCCGTGGCGCAGCGGGCCGCGACCGTGCCGGTCCAGGCTTCGTTGATCTGCGCCCGGGTGGTCGAGACCTGGGCCGCCTGCCCGCCCGCCGCCGCCGCCGCCAGCCAGTTGGACAGGGGCGGACCCAGCCGTTCCGCCAGGATCTGCACCTGCTGCGCCGCCGCCGCCCCGCCCGAGGCGGAGCCGCCGCCGGCACGCAACTGGTTCAATTCGTCGAACAGGGTCTTCAGGCCCGCCACTGCCTCGTCGACCGGGGCCTTGCCGCCCTCGACCGCCGTCACCTGGCGGCGCAGGAAGGCGTAGTGATCCGAGACCCGCTCGCCCGGCTTCGGCCCGCCCGCGGGACCGATGGGGCCAAGCCCGAGGGCGCCCGCCGCCGCATCGGCGATGCCGCCCGCCGGCAGCGCCGCCGCGGGGTCCGGCACCGCCAGCCCGCCCGCCGGGGCCGCCGGCGGCGGGGGCGGCGTGCCGAGATCGGTTTCCCGGGCAAGCGCCGCGGTGACCAGCTTCATCGGGCTGTCCGGCGCCGACATTTTGGCCAGCACGGGCAGCACCGCCTCGGTGCCGCCGTCCAGCGGCTTCAGGCGCAGGCTGCGCAGCACTTCGTCCCAGCGCTGGATGAATTCATCCTCATATTGGGCGACCACCTCGCCTTCGAGGCGCGCGAGCGCATCCGGCGACTGGGATTGTTCGACCGGCAGGCCGATGACCCAGGAATCCGCCGTCGCCTCGCGCACCGCGCGCTGCACCTGGGGCAGGAAACCCTTGTAGAAGCCTTCATGGGTGAAGAGGCCGGGCATGGTCACCTTCGACGGCGGGTTGCCGGCGAACGTATCGTAGACGTCGTCCAGCAGGCGGCCGCCCTTGTCGCCCAGGCGCCAGAACGGCAGCTGGGTGATGGCATTGACCTGCTTGATGCGGAAATAGACGCGCTTCGCCAGCGGCTCGCGGGTCAGGATGTCGGACGCCTGCTGGGTGACATCCGTGTTCTGCGGCAATTCCGCCAGCGGCCGTTCCATCAGGGCCCCGGCATGGGCGACGAGGCGCGTGACCGAATCCTGGAATTCCGGCTTGTTGTAGACCTGCTTCCAATAGGCGTCGAAGGTCTCGCGCACCAGCTTGGCGTCGGAAGGGCCGGCGCCCGCCAGCACCCGATAGGTCTTGAGGTTGAGGTAGAGCGCTTCCGGATCGTTGATGCTGTCCTTGATCCGCCGTTCCAGGATCAGCAGCAGGCGGGGCCGGAAGGCGGCTTCGAGGGCGCGGTGATAGGCTTCGTTGGCCTGGGCGCGCAGGTCGTCGCCCTGATAGAGGCCGAGACGATAGGTGAGCGGCACCGGATCATTCGCCCGGTCGATGCCGGCCAGTGCCCGCAGCCGGTTCAGGAGGTCGAGGAGACGGCTCATGTTCTGTTCGGCCGTCTTCTCGTCGACCAGCGCCAGATCGACCGCCTTCACCGCCTCGTTATAGGCGGCGATGGCGGCATTATATTCCGTCACCAGTTTCCGGTTATTCATATAGGCGAGGCCCCAGAGCCCGACCGCGCCCACGGTGACAAGGCCGGTCAGGGCATAGACGATGCGGGCCGACCATTTGCGCCGCCGCTCCGCCTTCTCGTCCTGGCCGACCATGCCCGCCTCGTTGAACATGACGGCGCGCAGCATGCGGCTGAGGAAATAGGACCGCCCGGGCCCGTTGAAGGCCGGCAGGCGCTGGCGATCGACGCCGAACTGGCTGGCCATGGCCGCGGCCAGCCGGTCGAAGGGCGTGCCCGACTGGGTGCCCGAGGTGAAATAGACCCCGCGCAGCTGCGGCCGCTCCTCGAAGCGGGTGGGCAGGAAGATGCCGTCCAGGAATTCCCGGCAGGTTTCGCGCAGGGATGCCAATTGGGTCGGGAAGCCGTAGACCAGGGTGCGGCGCTCGATGTCGCGCTCGCCTTGCAGGCGGTCGACCAGACGCTCGTTCAGGCGGGCCACCAGAATGTCGAGTTCGCGCTCGAAGCCGGTCACCGCCGCCTCGCCCCGCCCGTCGTCGAGGGGCAGGGTGAAGCCGAGGACCTGTTCGCGCTCGGTCTTGCCGAGATCGTCGAAATATTCGACGAAGCCGGCCAGGAGATCGGTCTTGGTGAAGAGGACATAGACCGGCAGGCGCACGCCCAGGCAGTCGTAAAGCTCGGCCAGGCGGGCGCGGATGGCGGCGGCATGGCCCGCCCGCTCGTCCCGCGAGGCCGACAGGAGGTCGGGAATGCCGATCGCCACCATGATGCCGTTCAGCGGCTGGCGCGGCCGGTTCTTCTTCAGCAGGTCCAGGAAACCGGTCCAGGCCTTGGCGTCGGCCTTGGCGTCGCTGTCCTGGGTGGTATAGCGCCCGGCGGTATCGATCAGCACCGCGTCGTCGGTGAACCACCAGTCGCAGGCCCTGGTGCCGCCGATGCCGGCGACCGCGCCGGGCTTGCCGTCGGTCAGCTTGTCGGCCAGGGGAAAACGCAGGCCCGAATTGACCAGGGCGGTGGTCTTGCCCGCGCCCGGCGGGCCGATGATGACATACCAGGGCAGGTCGTAGAGATAGTGCCGGCCCCGCCCCTCCGCCCCGGCGGATTTCTTGAGGAGGCCGAGGGCTTCCTCGAAGCGGCCCTTCAGCATCTGGACCTCGGCGCCGGCCGCCTTGTCCCCGGCCTTGCCCTTGGCCTTGGGATCGGCGGCCTCGCCCTCGGTCAGGCCGCCTTCCAGGCGCTTCTGCGCCTGGCGATAGGCGAAATACTGGGCGCCGTAATAGGCGCCCCAGATCATGGTCAGGGCGAAGGAGGTAATGAGGATGGTCACCTCGTCGCCCAGCGGCCGGACCCCGCCGATATCGATATAGGGCCCGAGGAACCAGGCGAAGAGCGACAGCAGGAGGATCCCGATCAGGGACCACAGCCAGGTCGAGAGAAGGATGCGCTTCAGCATGGGAGGCTCACTCCTGCCCGACTTTCTTCAGGATGATTTCGATGCGCCGGTTGCGTTCCTTGTTGGCCGGCGTGTCGTTCGGGGCGACGGGCACGTCGGGCCCCTTGCCGATGACGGTGATGCGCTCGGCCGCGACGCCCTGTTCCAGCAGGATTTCGCGGACATCCTCGGCCCGGGCGCGGGCCAGGTTGTAATTGTTGTTGAAGGGCGGCCGGTTCAGGCGGTCGCTGTCGGTATGGCCTTCGACGATGATGTCGCCCGGTTCCGCCGCCAGCGCCTTGGCCACCCGCTCGACGATGGGCAGATAGGCCGGCAGCAGGTCGGCCTTGGCCGAGGCGAACATGCCCCGCGCATTGGCCGATTGGGATTTCAGGGTGATGCGGATGGCCTGGGCCGATTCCGACACTTCGACCAGCCCTTCCTTGATCTCGGCTTCGAGGAAGCGGGCGATGATCTCGGCCCGGCTTTCCTCCGCCACCGGCGGCGGCGGCGGCGGCGGCGGGGGTGGACGCACCGGTTCCGGGCGGACGATCCGGGTCGCGGTCACCGGCTGCAATTCGGCCATGGCCGCCAGGGCCTTGTCCGTCTCGGTCGAGAGCAGGATGTTCAGGCCGAAGAAGCCGGCGCCCAGCAGGATCAGGGCCGCCGTCGCCACCACCCAGGGCGGGATGGCCGAGCGGATCGAGGGATCCGCCGCCTCCAGCCCGCGCCAATGGGGGGAGATTTCCTTCTCCACCTCGCCCCGGTGGCGGCGGATCAGGGCATAGAGGCCTTCGCGGATCTTGGCATGTTCCGAGGCGCCGCGCGGCAGCACCCGCATCTCGCCCTCGAAGCCGAGCGAGAGGCAGACATACATCAGTTCGAGCGCGTCGATGAAACGCCCCGGATCGCCCTCGCAGCGGCGCAGGATGCCGTAGAAACGCTCGCCGCCCGTCACCTCGTTGTGGAAGATCGAGATCATCGAGCGGCGCGACCAGGCGCCGTGCCCGCCCCAGGGTGTCGACAGCACGATGTCGTCGACCGTGGCGCAAAGCGCGTAATGGGCGGCGGACAGCACGTCCGGCGGCAGGCCGGTCTGGCGGGCGCCGGCCTCGAACTGGCGGATGGCGTCGATGGTGCGGGCGTGCAGGCCATCGACATCGGTCTGGCGCGGCGTCCCCCGCACCCGGGTGCAGAGCGCGATCACCGGCGCCGCCGCCGCGACCAGGGGATTGATGCCGGTGGCGATCACCTGGCGCGGCGCATCCGGATCGGCCGGCGGCGGGGCCGCGGCGGCGAAGGCGGCCAGCGGTGCCACCCCGCCCGGCCCGACCGGGGCGGCGGGGCGCGGGGCGTAACCGGGCACGCCCTGGGCCGGATAGCCCGCGCCGCCCTGGGCCGGCGGCTGCTGCCGGGGATAGGGGGGCGCGGCCGGGCGCGGCGGTTCCGGCCGGCGCCCGCCGGGCATCGGCTGGATCATCGTCCGTTCGTCGTCGCCCGGTTCGGCGAAGGGATTGTCCTTGTCGGCCATGAGCTTGCCTCCCCCCGGTTACGCCGTCAGGACTTCACGGCCCACAACTCCATCGTCACCGCCGGGAAATCGCCGGCGAGATGAAGCGCGATGCCGCCCGACGTGGCGAGCTGGGTGAAATAGGGACTGGAACGATCGAGTTCGAAATAGCTGGCGCCGGGGTAGAACGGCACCTCGCGCGGGGCGACCGGCAGGGGCCGCACCGCGATCCCCGACAGCGCGACATTGACCAGTTCGCGGATCTGTTCGACCGGGCCGATCTTCACCTGGGCCGGGAAATTCCGCCGCAGCACTTCGGGCGGCATGTCCGCCTTCACGCTGAGGTAGAAGGCCGCGGTCTTCAGCAGGCTCTTGTCGGCGATGATGCCGGCGCGCATGCCGTATTTCCGTTCCTGCAGCGGAATGTTGATCGCGGTCTGTTCGAGGACCGCCGACAGCGACTGGCGCAGTTCCGCCATCAGGGCGCCGAAGGTGCGTTGCAGGTCGTCGTGGCGATAGGGCGGGAAGCTGGGCGGGCGCTTGCTGGCGGCGGTGAAGGTCGCCAGTTCGCCGGCCAGCTCCAGCCCCTGCATGTAGAAGGTTTCGGGATGCATCAGGTTACCGGCGTTCAGGTGGGCGAACAGCGGCTCGTAACGGTTGACGACCTGCAGCAGCAGGAAATCCGACAATTGCCCGACCCCGGCCCTGGTGCCCGAGGCGGCGGCGCGGGCGGCCAGGGTCTCGCCCCTGGTGTGCAGCATGCCGATGATCTCGGTCACGAAGCCGACCAATTGCGACGAGGCGGAACAGGCGAGGACGGGCGGAATGAAGCGCTCGTCCAGCAGGATGCGCTTGTCCGCCGCGACCTCGACGATGCGGGCGAGGCCGATGCAGGCATAGCCCGCCCGGTCGTCGGATTCGAGCAGGTAGCGCAGCCGCAGGCGCCCGACGGTCAGCCGGGCGAGACCAGGGGCGCCCTGGATCGCATCCGTCGCCTCGAATTCCTGGGCGCCGTAGCGGGCGGGCGAGTCCGCCTGCGCCTCCAGGGTGAATTCGGGGGCGCCGTGCTGGTGCAGCGGCACCGCCAGATAGACGATCTGGTTGCGCACCGTTTCCGAGACTTCGAGCGGGGTCGGATGATCCGCGTCCCCCGGCAGGGCGAAGGGCGTGCCGTCCTCGAACACCCCCGCCGCATCGGAGAGCGCGAAGCGCCCGGTCTTCAGCATCTCGCGGTTCAGGGCATATTCGGTCAGGCCCCAGGCATGGGGCCGGAGCCCGCCGACGCGGCCGCGCACCAGCCGTTCGACATAGCGGTCGAACTGCTGGAAGTGCTGCGTGCGAAGGAACATGCCTTCGGACCAGATGACCTTGTCGCTCCACCCCATGTGCCCAACTCCGCCAGTGACGCCGTGACCGATGGTCAGAAGCGCCGCACCTGATCCTCATAGGCGGATGCGAAGACCCGCCCGAACAATTTGTCGAAATCCTCGTCGAGGCCGCCAAGCACCTCGCCGAAGATGATCTCATAGAGTTCCCAGTAGCGCGGCTTCTTGCCGGCCAGGGAAAAGCCGCCGCCCTCCGCATCCACCTTGGCCCGGATGGTCGCCGGGTCCAGGCGCTTCAGCACCGATTTCATCGCCGCCTGGACCGCGACCATGACCGCGAGCTCATGGGCTTCGAGATCGGCGAAGACTTCCCGGGCGGCCTCCTGCGGCGGCAGGTAGCCGGCGCGCGGCGGTTGCAGCAGGGCGGCCAGCGCCTCCTCCGCCGTCACCGCGAATTTCATCGGGTTGTTGTTGGCCGAGCCGATCATCGTCTGCTCGATGCGGAATTCGTTCTTCAGCCGGGCCCGGGCCTGGACCAGGCTGCGCGCCCCCTCGACCATCACCCGGAAGATCCGCCCGGCGAGATGCAGCACCGCCGCCGGATCGCCGCCCGGCCGCAGGTCGATCCCGGCCCCGGCCAGGAAGGCGGCCAGGGCCTCGCCCCCCTCCCCCGGCGCCAGCGCGGGCGCGGGGATGAAGGGCGGCGGGGGCGGCGAGACCGGCGCCATGGGCGGCGGCTCGGTCGCATCGAAGCCGTCGTCGTCGCGCCCCGCCCCGGGCACGGACACCGGCGCCATGCCGGCGCCGGGCTGCGGCCGCTCCGGCGGTGGGGGTGGGAGCGGCGGGGGCGGGGGCGGCGGGACCCGCGGCTCGTCGTCCATCCAGTTTTCGGGCAGGACGTCGCGGCGCGGGGTCGGCGCCTCGAAGGCGATGGCGCCATGCCCGGCGTGATCGTGCTGCGCCCCCATGCCTGCCGGCGGCGCTTCGAGATCGAAACCCTTGAAGGGATCGTCGTCGCCGCTCTGGTCGAAGCCGGCCGCCGGCTCGACCCGGCCGACCTCATAGAGCCGGTCGCGGTGGACCGATTGATTGCCGCCGATCGGCTCATCGTCCCAATCCTCGGGCAGGCCGCCGGCCTGGGGCCGGCCGCCGGGCACCTGGCCGAAGGCGAAATCCGCTGCGCGGCCGAGGCCGGCCTCGTTCCGCTCGCGGTTGAAATCGTCGAAGCGGCCGTCGTGGATATCGGTCGGCGGCGGGGTCGGGATCGGCTCGTAGTCGATTTCCGGCAGGGCCGGCATCTCGGCCTCGATCACCACCACCAGCGCATAGTCGCCGAGCAGGATCGAATCGCCGTTCTGCAATTGCACCGGCACCCGGGGGTCCAGCCGTTCCGGGTGATCGTTCAGGAAAGTGCCGTTGGTCGAGAGATCGAACAGCAGCCAGCCGCCGCTCTCCGGCCGGATTTCGCAATGGCGGCGCGACAGTTTCTGGCCGGGATCGGGCAGGACGAGGTCATTCGCCTGCCCGCGGCCGAGCACGGCGCCGGCGGGCGGAAGGACGAAGCGGGCGGGCAATCCGTCCGGCGGCGGCCCGGAGAAGGTCAGGACGAGCGGCATTCTTCCCTTCCCGTCAGCCGCCGATCAGCACCGTCGGCGCGCCGACGACGATCGTACCACCATGAACGGTCATGTCGCCAATGCGTGCCGCCGGCAGATTGTTCACCAGCACGGTCATGCTGCCCTTCACGATCACGTCGGGCGGGCCGACGCAGAGGCACATGTCGGTCACCCGGGCCTGGGGCATGGCCACCGTGATCACGGTGACGGCGCAGGGCGGCAGGATCGGCCCGCCGACATGGGGGATCGGCGGCGTGCCGGGGGTCACCATCGGGCAGACATGCATATCGCCGACGCGGGATGCGGGCATGGTCATGGGGCCGTCTCCTCCTCGCTCTGGCGTTTGCGGCCGGAGCCGCCGGACGCGATATCGATGCCGATCTCCAGATAGCGGGCGAACCGTTCCGCCGCCTTTTCCGGCGCGACGCGGACGGCGGCCAGGCGGATCGCATTGCCGACCATGGCGCCCGCGACATGGGCGGGCGGCGGCACCGCCTGCTGGCCCGCCGGCGCCAAGCTGTCGCCGGAAAAGAAAGTCGCCATGGCGACGAGGCCGCCCGGCGAATCCACGCCCTCGGCATTGGCCAGCGCATAGGCGGCGCGGCGCGCCTCGTCGCCCGGGCGGCGGACCCAGGCTTCGGACACATCCAGCAGCCGGGCCTCGCCGGCCGGCGGCGGTTCGGGCAGCGTGTCGCGGACGCAGGTCGCGGCCCACCACACGGCCTCACGCCGGGGCAGGGCCTGGGACAGAAGTTCGATCGCCGCCTCGACGGCGCCGCCCTCGACCAGCAGGCGCAGGGCCGCATCCGCCGTCGGCGCATGGCGCAGGGCATTGATCACCGCCGGCCCCGGCTGGTAGCGCCGGGCGAGGTCGCCGCTGCGCACGCCCGCGAGCTTCGCCAGGTTGGCGCCCGCCAAGGCGGCGCCGGCTGCCGGTGTCGCGGTCATGTCTCTGCCCCGTATTCCATCACCAAACCTTCATTCCGTCGCCAAGCCCGCCGCCCCATCAGTTGATCATCACGATGCCGCCCTTGACGATGTGCAGGGCATCCGCCTTGCTCTCCACCATCGGGCCCTTGGTCTGGACCATGGCGGTGCCTTCGATCTTGATCATGATGCCCTTGATGGTCACGCCGGTCTGGTCGATCTTGATGCTGTTGGCGCCGACCTTCATTTCGATCGACTGCATCGCCTCGGTCTCCTGCTTGCCGAGATCGAGCTTGGTCGTCATGTTGCCCATGCCGAGCTTGATGGACATATTGCCCATCTTGATCTCGGTATCGTGGTTGCCCATCGAGATCTCGGTCGACTGGTTGCCCTTCGAGACCTTGATCTTGCGGTTGCCCTTCTCGACTTCCAGCGACTGGTTGTTGCCGATGGTGATCGTCTGGTCGTTGTCGACGTCGATCTTCTCGTTGTTCTCGACCTTGCGCTCCATGTCCTTCTGGGCATGGAAATAGACCTGCTCGCTGCCCTTCTTGTCGTCGAAAGTCAGCTCGTTGAAGTCCGAACCGCCGCCGCCCAGGCTGGAGCGGCTGCGGATGCCGGTCTTGGTCTTTTCGCCCGGCAGATTATAGGGCGGCATGCGTTCGGCATTATAGACGCTGCCGGTGACGATCGGGCGGTCGGGGTTGCCCTCGATGAAGCTGACCACCACCTCGTCGCCGATGCGCGGAATATAGACCGTGCCCCAGTTCTTGCCCGCCCAGGGCTGCGCCACCCGCACCCAGCACGAGGTCGAGCCCTTGCGGTCGCCATAGCGGTCCCAATGGAACTGGACGTAGACCCGGCCCATCTTGTCGGTATGGATTTCCTCGCCCGCGGGGCCGACCACGACCGCGGTCTGCACGCCCGAGATCACGGGGCGCGGCGTCACCCGCGGCGGGCGGAAAGGCACGGCCTTCGAGACCGCCGTAAAATTGTTGGAATAGGTCGTGCTCGAGCCCCCGCCCGACTTGGCGAACAGGCTCAGGTCCTGGCCCATGTGCTCGATCGAGTTGACCACCCATTTGCGGCCCTTGGCCCCCGCCATGTCGCCGTCGATCGAGAAGGCGCCGCCGGCATAGAGATCGGGAGCCGAACCGCTGCCGTAGGCCGAGCCCTGCGCCGCTTCCTCCTGCTCGATGCGCAGCTTGGCATAGGCCGTGCCGTCGCCCTTCTGGGGATAGAGGCCGGGATAGTCGAAGATTTCATAGACCGGCGAGGCCGGCAGGTCGGCGACCGTCGCCGCATTCGCCTCCAGCGATTGCGACGGCGTCTCGTAGTTGTAATCCGTATGCACCCATTTGGTCGGGGCATAGGCGCCGACGGAAGAAAAGCTCTGCAACCCCAGGAATTCCCGGGCCGAGCCGGTCAGGGTCTTGTTGGGGTCGGCGACGTCGGCGAAACAATCGTTGCTGTCGCCCACCACCATCTTGTGGCTGCCCGCCTTGTGCTCGAAGTGGTAATGCGCGCCCACCTCCTCGAGCAGGCGGGAGACGAAGGCGAAGTCGCTTTCGCGGTACTGCACGCAATATTCGCGCGGCTTGGTCGCCAGCTGGCCCTTGAGACCGCCGAGGTCATAATCGGAAAAGCCGGATTCCGACAGCACGGTCTGGACGATGTCCTTCACGCTCTTCTTCTGGAAGATGCGGCAGTCCGAGGTCAGGCGCAGGAACCAGAACCACGGCACGATCTCGATCGTGTAGCGGCGGAACTGGCGGTCGGCCATGGTGCCGGGGGCGACGCTCTTCACCCGGCCGTGGAAATGACGGCCGGCATTCATCACCGATTCGAAACCGACGGGCTTGCCGAGCAGGTCCGCCGGCTTCACGTCGAGGTTTTTCGAGACCACCTCGATCCGCAGCTGGTAGGGCCGCGAGATCCATTCGGTCCCCGAAATGCCGGTCGCGATCAGCGTGTCCTTGCCGAGCGGCGTGGTCAGGCGGAACGGGCGCTCCGCCTCCTTGGCGGCATCGCGGGCGGTCGACATCTCTCAAGCCCTCCCTTGCGTCCGGATCAGCCGCGGAAATCGGCCAGGATCTCGACCCGGCGGTGCCAGGGCGAATTCGGCGGCAGGCCGCGCAGCAGGCCGGTCTCGCCATGGCCTTCGGCGAAGACCATCGGGGCCGGCACGCCGCGCACCGTGATCAGGTAGCTGCGCGCGGCCTCGGCCCGGGCGCGGGACAGCGCCAGGTTGGTCTCGGCCGCGCCCGAGGCATCGGTGAAGCCCTTGATGATGAATTTGGCGCCGCGGCTGGCCGGGTCGTTCATGACCACCGCGACCTTGTCGAGGACATCGCGCGCCTGGGCGGTCAGTTCCGCCGAATTCAACTTGAACTGGAGGGTGAAGACGCCTTCCTTCACCTGCGGCGCTGGACCTTCGGCGGGCGGGCGGGGACGCGGGCGCTGCGGGCTGGGCTCGCCGACGGCGACGCCGGGGCCGCCGCTCGGCGCCGGGGTGGTCGAAGGGGTCGGGCTGCCGCCCGGTTCCTCGTCTTCAAGGCCGAGGCCGCGGGTCAGCGGCGCCGTCGCGCATTCGGGCGGCAGGGCCCGGCCGATCGCCTCGTAAATCTCGCATTGGGAGGGATTCTCGACCCCCCTGAGGTCGGTGGACGTCTGGGCGACCAGGCCCCCGGAAACCATCAGGCAGAGCGGCACCAGCGCCGCGCCGGTTTTAAGGATATGCTTCGGGTTCAACATGATCGCCTCCGGAAAACCCACCGGAGGCGGGGCGGCGGCCAAAGGGCCGCGCGCTGCCCCCGGAGAAGACAGGGGCGGCCAGGCCGCCCCCGCAACCATCGCCGACCGCCCGCAGCACGGGCGGCCGGACTTCTGCGCCTTGGATCAGAGGTGCGCGACCGCCTTCGAGAGGTCGTAGCCGGCGAGCTTGGATTCGCCCGGGGTGCCGTCGACCTTCTTCTGGACATACTTCGCTTCGAACTTGCGGAAGTTCAGCGAGATCGAGTCGACCGGACGGTTGCCCGCGCCGCCGCCCGAACCCGACTGCTGGTAAGAACCGATCAGCACGTCGAACAGCTTCACCTGGTAGTACACGAACGGGTCCTTGTCCGAGGTCGTGAAGTCGAAGGTGACTTCAACGCCCTTGCCGCCGTGAAGGGCTTCCTTCATCAGTTCCGGCGTCGAACGGTCGGTCATGCGGGTGATGTGGATGTCCTGGAAGTCGGGGGTCGAACCTTCACGGTTCTGGCCGGCGCCGACCGCCGAGGTCAGGTAGCGGCTGAAGCCGAGCGAGATCGACTCGATCAGCAGCCACTGCTCGTGACCCTTCTCCGTAACGTCGCCCTTCACCGCACCGAATTTCATATAGAGAGCCATGATATCCTCCGTCGTCCCTGTAACTTGGCCGATTGCCTCTTGGTAAACCGGCGGAACCAGGACGGCGCCGCCGCGAACCTTGGGGAGGGCCGGGCCCTGTGCCCGCTACCGCTCCCCGTCTCGCCATTCTTATTTAGTACGGCTCGCCTCCGGCGGCTGTGACGCCAGTCACGGGATCACCCGATCCGGAAATCGAAGCCCCCCTTGCCGTCGAGCCCGACGTGAACCGACTCGACCGGCGCACCATCCGCCATGCGCGCCAGCAGGCGGGCCGACAGATCCGGCAGCAGCCCGCGAGAAAGAATATTCTCGATGTTGCGGGCGCCCGATGCCGGATCCTTGCAGCGTTCGGCGATGAACTCGACGAGTTCGGGCGCGTAGCTGAAGTCGGCACCGTAATTGTCCACCACCCGGCGCTTGATGCGGCCGATCTGGAGCTGGATGATCTGGCGCAGGATGTCGTCCGCCAGCGGATAATAAGTGACGACATTGCAGCGCCCGAGGAAGGCGGGCTTGAACGATTTCAGCAGTTCGGGCTTCACCGCGTCCGCCAGCCCTTCCGGGTCCGGCATGGTGTCCGGGTCGGCGCAGAGCTTGGTGATGGTTTCGGTGCCCGCGTTCGACGTCATGATCACGACCGTGTTCTTGAAGTCGATGTCGCGGCCCTCGCCGTCCTTCAGCTGGCCCTTGTCGAAGACCTGGTAGAAGACGTCCTGCACGCCCGGGTGGGCCTTTTCCATCTCGTCGAGCAGCACCACCGAATAGGGCTTGCGCCGCACCGCCTCGGTCAGCACGCCGCCCTCGCCATAGCCGACATAGCCGGGCGGGGAGCCCATGAGGAGCGAGACCTTATGCTCCTCCTTGAACTCGGACATGTTGATGACGGTGACATTCTGTTCGCCGCCATAGAGGACTTCCGCCAGGGTCAGGGCGGTTTCGGTCTTGCCGACGCCGGAAGTGCCCGCCATCAGGAAGACGCCGATGGGCTTCCGCGGGTCGGTCAGCTTGGCCCGGCTGGTCTGGATCGCCTGGGCGATCGCCTTCAGGGCATGGTCCTGGCCGATCACGCGCTCGCGCAGGCGGTCTTCGAGCTTCATCACCGCCTGGATTTCATTCGCGACCATGCGGCCCACCGGAATGCCGGTCCAGGCCGCCACCACCTCGGCGATGGCCGCGCCATCGACCACCGGCTTCAGCAGGGGACGCTCGCCCTGAAGCGCCGTCAGCTTGTCCTCGGCGGCCTTCAATTCGTCGCGGAGGCCGGCGGCGGTCTCGGCGCCGGCGGCGCCCAGCTTCTCGATCTCCTCGCGCAGGCGGCGGATCTCGGGGACCAGCTTGCGCTCCTCGTCCCACTGGGCTTCCAGGGTCTTCAGTTCCTCGGCCGCCTGGTCGCGCTTCGTCTTCAGGCTCGCGATCTTGTCGGCGTGATCGCCGCCCGACAGCGCCTCGCGTTCCAGGATCGCGATTTCCGTGTTGGAAAGCTCGATCAGCCGGCGGCGGTCCTCGATCGCCGGCGGGATCGCGTTCTGGCTCATGGCAACGCGGGCGCAGGCGGTGTCGATCAGGCTGACCGCCTTGTCCGGCAGCTGCCGCCCGCTGATGTAGCGGCTGGACAGGCGCACGGCATCGACCACCGCCTCGTCCAGGATGCGGACCTTGTGATGCTTCTCGAGGGTGCCGACGAGGCCGCGGATCATGGCGTTCGCCACCGGCTCCGACGGTTCCTCCACCTTCACCACCTGGAAGCGGCGGGCGAGCGCCGCGTCCTTCTCGAAATACTTCTTGTATTCGGCCCAGGTCGTCGCCGCGATCGTGCGCAATTCGCCGCGGGCGAGCGCCGGCTTCAGCAGGTTGGCGGCATCGCCCTGGCCCGCCTGGCCGCCGGCGCCGATCAGCGTATGCGCCTCGTCGATGAAGATGATGATCGGGGTGGCCGAGGATTTCACTTCCTCGATCACCTGCTTCAGGCGGTTCTCGAACTCGCCCTTCACCCCGGCGCCGGCCTGCAGCAGGCCGAGGTCGAGGGTGCGGACCTCGACGCCCTGGATGGCGGGCGGCACGTCGCCGGCGGCGATCTTCAGGGCGAAGCCCTCGACCACCGCGGTCTTGCCGACGCCGGCCTCGCCGGTCAGGATCGGGTTGTTCTGGCGCCGGCGGGTGAGAATGTCGACGACCTGGCGAATCTCGGCGTCACGGCCCAGCACCGGGTCGATCTTGCCGGCCTTCGCCCGCTCGGTCAGGTTGATGGTGAACTGGTCGAGGGCCGGGGTCTTGCCGCTGCCGACCGGGGCGCCGCCCTCGGCCGCGCCGCTGCCGCCGCCACCGCCGCCCGCAGCGGCGCTCGCCTTGCTTTCCGCGCCGCCCGCGGTCAGCACGTCGAGTTCCTTGCGCAGCACTTCGACCGGGATCTTGGCCAGCGCTTCCGAAACGTCGCGGGCGAAGCCGATCAGCGACTCGTTCGACAGCAGGGCGATCAGCAGATGGCCCGAACGGACCTGATGCGCGCCGAGGTTCAGCGAGGCGGTGGTCCAGGCTTCCCGGGCCAGGGTCGCGACATGGGCGGACAGGGCCGGGGCCCGGCTGTTGCCCGTCTTCAGCTTGTCCAGCACCCGGTTCAGCGCCTGGGTCAGGCGCGCCGGATCGATCTCGAAGCGGGCGACGAGAAGGCTGAGGTCACTGTCCGGCACTTCCAGCAGCTTGATCAGCCAATGCTCGATCTCGACGTCGTAATGACTGCGCGACATCGCGAGGCCGGCTGCCGCCTCGAGGGCGCGCCGCGTGGTTTCATTCAATTTCGCGATCAATGCGCGAAGATCTATCCCCGCCATTCTGTCCCCCCGAACTGCCGGCGTGGCAAAACATGTTGCGTTGCATTCCGGCCGCGCCACATGCTGCGGCGCGACATGACTGCATCGGCAAGCTGATACGCAGGCCAGCCTGGGCCCGGCCCCCAAACGCCAAGCCCTGCCGGCACGCCGCCGATCACCTGATCGACGACGACGGCCTGGCGTTCGACGGGAAGTCCCATTCGACGGCGAGCCTGCTGAAACCGCCGCCGCGAAGACTAAGCGCGCCGCCGGAAACACGCTACTCCCAAATTTTCTGCTATGGTAGGTTCGTTCCGCGTTCGTATGACGATGGGGGACGTCAGTCATGGAAGGCTTGCCCGATCTGGCAGCCCTGCTTGCGGCAATCGAGGGGGATTTGCCGTCCGGTGTCGATCTGCGACTCGACGAGTCGCCGACCGCTGCCATTCGCAACCTGCGCGATGCGCGCAAGACCGCCACGCAGACGGAACGACGACGCGACTCGTCCGAGGACCCGTCTAGCGAGGAAAGCGCCGATGCGCAATGGGCGCTGATCGCGAATCAGGCCCCGGACCTGATCGCCTCCCGCTCCAAGGACCTCGAACTCGCCGCCTGGCTGACCGAGGCCCTGCTCCGCGCCCACAAGGAGGCGCCGCTGGCCGGCCTCGCCTTCGGCTTCCGCCTGATGGCGGGGCTGATCGAGAATTTCTGGCCGGAGACCTTCCCGCCGCCCGAGGACGGCGACGAATACGAAAAGGTCCGCGCCATCGCGCAACTGAGCGGTGAATCGGCCGAAGGCACCCTGTTCGCGCCCCTGCGCCGCCTGATGGTGACCCGTTCGGGCGCGGGCGAGAGCTATGCGCTGTGGCAATATGAAAATGCGTTCGCCCTGGCGCAGCGCCCCGCCGAGCAGCGCGAGCGCCGCATCGCCGAAGGCGCGCTGACCGTCGAGACGATCGAGGAAAGCGCCAACGCCTCGCCCGGCTGGTTCTATGTGCAATTGCGCGACCAGCTGACGGAATGCCTCGCGGCCCTTGCCGATCTCGACCGGATCGCGACAGAGAAATGCGGCTCCTACGCGCCGTCGGTCGGCCGCATCCGCGAATTCCTCGATGAATTCCTGTCGACGGTGAAGCGTCTCGGCCGCAGAGTGATGCCGGCCGAAACGGTCGAGGGCGGCGCGGCCGGCGAAGGCGCCGTCGATCTCGGCCTGGTCGAGGGCGGCGGCGGCGGCCCGGCGGCCGGCGGGGGCGGCGGCAGCTTCTCGCTGTCGTCGGGCAATGCGGCCGAGAACCGCGAGGCGGCGCTCCGCGCCCTCCAGCAGATCGCCGATTTCTTCCGCCGGACCGAGCCGCATTCGCTGCTGTCCTATACGCTCGAGGATGCGGTGCGCCGGGCGCGCATGAGCCTGCCCGAACTGATGGCCGAACTGATCGGCGACGACGCGGTGCGCCAGCAGTTCTTCGCCAATGCCGGTTACAAGCTGCCGCCGGCGGCGGACAGCAGCGGCTACTGAAGGTCGGCGCCGCCCCCGGCGGCGGCGCATTTGAGTGACGGCCGTCACTGCACGGGATCGGGAGCCCATTAAGGTCCTGTGCACGAAAGGACGGCCCGCCCCGGGGTGGAGGCACCGGGCGGGCGGCCGGGCGCGTTATGTTACATGTTCGCCATGTTACATGTTCATCATGTTACACGTTCGTCATGTTCCACGTTTCGGTATCATGCAGGAGATTGGGAGGCCACGATGGCAAGCATCAATGACAAGCTCGAAAGGGTGCGCAAGCCGCGCGTCCACATTAAGTACGAAGTCGAAACCGGCGGCGCCCAGGTGGAGCGCGAGCTGCCCTTCGTGGTCGGCGTCATGGGCGATTTCTCCGGCAACCCGGAAAAGCCCCTCGCCCCCCTGTCGGAGCGGAAGTTCGTCACGATCGACCGCGACAACTTCAGCCAGGTGATGTCGCGCGTCGCGCCCGCCCTGACCCTGAAGGTCGACAACAAGCTGGCCGACGACGGCAGCCAGATGTCGGTCCAGCTGAAGTTCAACTCGATGGAGAGCTTCGAGCCCGGCTCGATCGTCGATCAGGTTCCGGCCCTCAAGGCCCTGCTCGAGACCCGCAACAAGCTGCGCGACCTGATGGCCAAGGTCGACCGTTCGGAAGAGCTGGAAGGCCTGCTCGAACGCGTGCTCCAGAACGAAGCCGAACTGGGCGCCCTGTCGCAGCAGCTCGGCACCGAAAAAGGGGAATGAGCGATGGCTGACGTTCAGACACAAGGTGCCGCCCAGGGCGCGACGACCGAGGAATTCAACATCCTCGATCAGGCGATCAACGCCACCAAGCAGACCGAGCGCTCCGAGGCCCAGGAACTGATCCGGAACCTGACCGAACAGGCGCTGAAGGGCACCGTCACCTTCTCGAAGAACCTGACGATCACCTTCAACGAGGCCATCCGCCGCCTCGACGAGCAGCTTTCGGCCCAATTGGCCGAGATCATGCACAACCCGGACTTCCTGAAGCTGGAAGGCTCGTGGCGCGGGCTGCACTACCTGATCAACAATTCCGAGACCGGGACCTCGCTGAAGATCCGCATGCTCAATGCGACCAAGCGGGAACTCTACAAGGACCTGACCAAGGCGGTCGAATTCGACCAGTCCGGTCTCTTCAAGAAGATCTACGAGAACGAATTCGGCACCCCCGGCGGCGAGCCCTACGGCCTCCTTATGGGCGACTACGAATTCAGCAGCCACCCCGAGGATATCGAGCTGCTGTCGCTCGTCTCCAACGTCTCGGCGGCCGCCTTCGCGCCCTTCGTCTCCGCGGCCAGCCCGAAGATGTTCGGCTTCGAAAGCTACCAGGAACTGTCGAAGCCCCGCGACCTCGAGAAGATCTTCGATACCACGGAATACGCCAAGTGGCGTTCCTTCCGCGACTCCGAGGACAGCCGCTTCGTCTCGCTCGTGCTGCCCCGCGTGCTCGCCCGCCTGCCTTACGGCGCGACCACCAAGACGATCGACGAATTCTCGTATGAGGAAGCGCCGTTCGACGCCCGCGGCAACGCCAAGGCGATGGACCACGAGAAATACTGCTGGATGAACGCGGCCTATACCATGGCCGCGCGCATGACCAATGCCTTCGCGCAATACGGCTTCTGCACCATGATCCGCGGTGCCGAAGGCGGCGGCAAGGTCGAAGGCCTGCCGACCCACAACGTCATCTCGGACGACGGCGATCCGGACACCAAGTGCCCGACCGAAATCGCCATCCACGACCGCCGCGAAGCGGAACTGTCGAAGTGCGGCTTCCTGCCCCTCAGCCATTACAAGGGCACGGACTACGCCGTGTTCTTCGGCGCCCAGTCGACCCAGCGCCCGAAGAAATACGACAAGCCGGACGGCACCGCCAATGCGGCGATCATGGCCCGCCTGCCCTACACGATGGCGACCTGCCGCTTCGCCCACTTCCTGAAGGTGATGGCGCGCGACAAGATCGGTTCCTTCATGGAAGCGAGCGACGTCGAGTCCTGGCTGAACCGCTGGATCAACCAGTACACCAACTCGTCGGAAGGTGCGACGCCGGAGGCGAAGGCCCGCTTCCCCTTGCGCGAAGCGACGGTGAAGGTGGCGGAAATCGCCGGCAAGCCCGGCTCCTACAATGCCGTCGCCTACCTCCGCCCGTGGCTGCAGATGGAAGAGCTGACCACCTCGATGCGCATGGTCGCGCGCATCCCGCAGCTCGGCAACTGATCGACGGGGAGCGGCACCGGTCATGTCTCAGCCGCCGGATTCCAGCCTGCGCGACATCGTGCTGGGCGCCGGCGCCGGGGCTGCGGCCGGACCATGGTTCGGGCAGGGCGGCGGGCACGATGCCCGCCGCCTCGCCGACTGGCTGGTGGCGGGCGAGGCCGGCGGCCTTCTCGCCGACTGGCTGGGGCTCGATGCCCTGGCCGGATTGCTTGCCGGCGGCGGCCGGCGCCTGCGCGCGGCGCTGGACCGCGACATCGCCGCGATCGACCGCCTCATCGGCCTGATGGTCGATGAAATCCTGCATCACCCGGCGTTCCAGAAGCTGGAAGCGCTGTGGTGCGGCACGGCCTATGTCGTCGACAATGCGGCCCGGGCCAAGGAAGTGAAGATCCGCATCCTGAACGTCCGCTGGAGCGAGATCACCCGCGACGCCGACCAGGCCCTCGACTTCGACCAGAGCCGGCTGTTCGACCGGGTCTATACCGAGGAATTCGGCACCCCGGGGGGCGAGCCTTTCGGCCTGATGGTGGTCGACCACCCGATTTCCCACCGCCCCCAGCCGGGCCAGTCGACCGACGACATCTCGACCTTGCGCAGCCTGTCGGCGGTCGCCGCCGCCTCGTTCTGCCCTTTCATCTTTTCCGCCTCGCCGACCCTTTTCGGCGTCGACAGTTTCCGCGAGCTGGGCATGGCGACCGACCTCGCCACCGGCTTCAACCAGCCGGAATATACCCGCTGGCGGTCGCTGCGCGAGACCGAGGACGCCCGCTTCCTCGGCATCGCCGTGCCGCGCATCCTGATGCGCGCGCCCTATGCCGACGACGGCTCGCGTAATGACGGCTTCCGTTACGCCGAAAGCACCCGCCAGCTGGACGGCAGCGGCCATCTCTGGGGCGGGGCCGGCTTCGCCTTCGCGGCGGTGGTGATCCGTGCCTATGCCAATTACAACTGGTTCGGCGACATCAGGGGCGCCGACCGCGACGGCGACGTCGGCGGCCTGCTCACCGACCTCAGGATCGAGAGTTTCGCCACCGACCGCAAGGGCCTGGTGCCCAAGCCGTCGATGGATGTCGCGATCGGCGACATCATGGAACGCGAACTGGCCGAACTCGGCTTCATTCCGCTGAAGCGCGCGGTCTATACGCCGTTCTCGGTGTTCCAGTCCAACCAGTCGGCGCAGAAGCCCAAGGTCTATCGCGACGTGGTGAACGCCACCAATGCCCGGCTTTCGGCCATGATCCAGTCGATGCTGTGCACCGGCCGCTTCGCCCACTACCTGAAGGTGATCTGCCGCGACAAGGTGGGCGGCTTCATGACCGCGGGCGAATGCGAGACCTATCTCACCCATTGGCTCAGCCGCTACACCACCGCGACCACCGACCTGCCCCCGGACACGCGGGCGCGCTACCCTTTGCGCGAAAGCCGGGTCGAGGTCACCGAGCGCCCGTCGAAACCGGGCGAGTATCACTGCACCATTCACCTCCGCCCCCATTTCCAGCTGGACGAAGTCAATTCCGCCTTCCGGCTGGTCACCACCATCACCTCGGGCCAGGCGGCCTGAGCGGCAAGAACCGGGAGACAGCATCATGGCCAGCACCAGGACCGAGGCCCAGGCCGCCTTCGAGGAGGGCAACATCGAGGCGGCGGTCGCCGCCCAGCTGGCGATCGTGAAAGCGAAGCCGGCGGAACTGGGCGAGCGCGCCTTCCTGGCCGAGCTGCTGTGCTTTGCCGGCGATTTCGCCCGCGCCGACAAGCAGCTGGACGTGCTGACCACCCAGGACCCGAAGGCCGCCCTGCCGCTGGCCCTGTTCCGCCAGATCATCCGCGCCGAAACCGCGCGCCAGGAAGTATGGACCGCCGGGCGCGTGCCGGAATTCCTGGGCCCGCCGCCCGCCCATCTGTCGGCCCGGCTGCGGGCGCTGGCCGAACTCCGCGCCGGCGACAATGCCGCCGCCGCCGCCAGCCTGGCCGAGGCCGAGGCAGAAACGCCCCAGGTCACGGGCGAGCATGACGGCGCCGGCTTCGCCGACTGGCGCGACCTCGACGATGTGCTGGGCGGCACGCTCGAAGTGCTGACCTCGACCGGCAAGCATTTCTGGGTGCCGATCGAGCGGGTGATCCAGATCGATTTTCATGCCCCCGAACGGGCCCGCGACCTGCTGTTCCGCCGTGCCCTGCTCTCGGTCAAGGACGGGCCCGAGGGCGAGGTCTTCATCCCCACCCTCTATGTCCCGCCGGCCGGCGCCGAGCTTTCGCCGGATCTCCGCCTCGCCCGGGCCAGCGACTGGACGGGCGGCGACGGCGTGCCGGTGCGCGGCATCGGCCAGCGCACCTTCCTGATCGGCGACGACGCGCTCGGCCTGCTCGACCTCGGCAGCATCGCCCTGGCCGCCCAGCCGGCGGTCGAAGAGGCGGCGTCTTGAGCGTCAACATCTATGGCGATCAGCCGCTGTCGACCTCGCTGCTCGACCGGCTGGTCGATGCCGGCGGCGGCGACGGCCAGCCCCGGTCGCGCGGCGCCTCGCTGCGCGACCTGAAGCAGGCGATCCGCCGCGACCTCGAGACCCTGCTGAACGCGCGCCAGCGCTGCCGGTCGTGGAGCAGCGACCTGACGGAACTCGACACGTCCCTGGTCAATTTCGGCATTCCCGATTTCACCGCCGGCTCGTTCGAATCCCACCACCGGCTGGAAAGCCTGCGCCGGGCGATCGAGATCTCGATCCGCCGCTTCGAACCGCGCTTCGAAAGCGTCTATGTCGAGATCACCGACCAGGAGGCGGTCGACCGCAGCTTCCACATCCGCATCAGCGCCATGATGCACGCGGAGCCGGAGCCGGAACAGATCGTGCTCGACAGCCTGCTCGAATCCTCCACCCGCACGTTCGAGGTGGTCGAGAACGCGCATGACTGACGACCTGCTGCCCTATTTCAACCGCGAACTCCAGCACATCCGCCGCCTGGCCGGCGAATTCGCGGAAAGCTACCCGAAGGAAGCGGGGCGCCTGCGCCTGTCCGCCGATGCGGTCGCCGATCCCCATGTCGAGCGCCTGATCCAGGCCTTCGCCTATCTCTCGGCGCGGGTGCGCCTGAAGGTCGACGACGAATTCCCGGAATTGACCGACAGCCTGCTCGGCGTGCTCTATCCCCACCTGATCGCGCCCATGCCGGCCTCGGCCATCGTCCAGTTCCGCGCCGCCGACGACCTGGCGAAACAGGTGCACCTGCCCGCCGGCACGGAACTGGAAACGGCGGAGAGCCTCCGCGACGGCGAATGCCGCTTCCGGACCGCCTATCCGGTCGACGTCTGGCCGATCCGGATCGAGGCGGCGAGCCTGACCGGCCGCCCGATCAGCGCCCCGGCCAATCCGCGCGCGGTCGGCGCCGCCTCGGTGCTGCGCCTGACGCTGCGCACCCTGACGCCGGACCTCAGCTTCGACAAGCTAGACCTGTCCCGCCTGCGCTTCTTCCTGCGCGGCACGCCGCAGGTCGCCAATGCGCTCTATGAACTGCTCTTCACCTCGACCCTGTCGATCGCCTTCGCCGACGGCGTGAACGACCCGAACCCGGTGATCGTGGAACCGGATGCGATCCGCCCGGTCGGCTTCGAGCCGGACGAGGGCCTGCTGCCCTATCCCAAGCGCTCCTTCATCGGTTACCGGCTGCTGTCGGAATTCTTCGCCATGCCGGAGAAATTCCTGTTCTTCGACCTGGCCCGGCTGGAACGCAAGCTGTTGCTCGGGGCCGGCGACAAGATCGAGATCTTCATCTATCTCTCGCGCGGGCTGAGCGACCTCGAGCGGACCATCTCGACCGACAGTTTCGCCCTCGGCTGCACGCCGATCGTCAACCTGTTCCCCATGCGGGCCGAGCCGATCCGCCTGACCGAGCGGCACTTCGAATACCGGATCGAGCCCGACGCGCGCCGCCCGCGCGGGGTGGAGATCTTCTCGATCGACAAGGTCACCCTGGCCAGCCAGATGGGCGACGAGGTCGAGGCCGAGCCCTTCTATTCGATCCAGCACAATAGGCCGCAGAACCAGACCGGTTCCTATTGGCATGTCACCCGCCGCCCCGCGGCCGAGGGGCTGAACGGCACCGACATGTTCCTCGGCCTCGTCTCCGGCACCTTCGACGTCAATGTGCCGATGGACTGGACCGCCTCGCTCGACATTCTCGCCTTCAACCGCGACCTGCCGGCGCAATTGCCCTTCGGCACCGGCCGGCCGCGCCTGCAGCAGACCAAGGGCACCCCCGGCATCGCCGCCATCGCCCTGGTGACGGCACCGACGCCGACCCTGCGCCCCAAGCTCGGCAAGCTGGGGCGCTGGCGGCTGGTCTCGCACCTGCTGCTCAACCACCTGTCCCTGACCGACACCGTCGAGGGCGCGGATGCGCTGCGCGAGATCCTGAAACTCTACGATTTGCGGGACAACCGCGAGACCGCGGCCCTGATCGATGCGATCGCCGGCATCCGCTCGGCCCGCGGCACCGCCCGCGCGCCCGACGGCGGCGGCGTCGCCGCCTTCTGCCGCGGGGTCGACATCAGGGTCGAATTCGCCGAAACCGCCCTCGGCGGCGGCGGCGGCTTCCTGCTCGGGGCGGTGCTCGACCGTTTCTTCGGGCTCTATGCCTCGATCAATGCCTTCACGCGCCTGACCATCGCGGCCAGGGGCCAAGACCGGATTCTGAAGCAATGGCCACCGCGCGCGGGACTGAAACCGCTGCTCTGATCGCGGCGCTGAAAGCGTCGCCGGAAGAGTTTTCGCTGGTGCAGGCGGTGCGCGTCCTCGAACGCGCCGCCCGCCGGGCGAAGGCGGAAGACCCGCGCCTGGCCGATCCCACCCCGATCGGCCAGGACGGCGACCCGCGCCTCGAACCGGTGCGCTTCAAGGGCGCGGTCGGCGTCGCCTTCCCCTCGGGCGATCTCGCCGCCTATGCCGACGGCCTGCCGCCCCGCCTGTCCGTCGAAGCCATGACCCTCGACGGCGTGGCCGGCGCCCTGCCGCCCGCCTATGCCGAAATCGCGATCCAGACCGAGCGCGGCCGCCAGCACGGCTATCACGCCTTCCTCGACATGTTCCTGCACCGCTTCGTCTCGCATTTCGTGCAGGCGTCGCGGAAATACCGCCTGCCGCTGGCCTTTGAGGCGGCGGCGGACGACCAGTTCAGCGCCGCGCTGGCCGGGCTGATCGGCCTCGGCACGCCCTATCTCGACGATCGCCTGGCGGTGCCGGACGATGTCCTGCTGCATCACGCCGGCCTGCTGTCGCGCCGGCAGATGCCCCTGGTCGCCCTGGCGGCCATGCTCGGCAATGTCTTCGGGACCGAGATCGAGATCATTCCCTTCATCCGCAACATCATCCCCATTCCGCCCGCGGAACAGAGCCGCCTGCCCGATACCGCCTTTCCGGACGGGCGCTTCTGCCGGCTGGGCGTCGATGCGGTCGCCGGCGCGCGGGTGGTCGACGTCCAGGGCCGCTTCCGCATCCGCATCGGCCCGCTCGACTATGCCGGCTTCCGCAGCTGGCTGCCCGACCAGCCGAAGGTGAAGGCCCTGGCGGACCTGACCCGGATCGCCGTCGGCCCCGATTTCGGCTTCGAGCTGCAACTCTCGCTGCGGCGCGACCAGGTGCCGGCGCCCCGCCTCGGCGGCGACGGCACGACCCAAAGCCACCTCGGTTGGAACCTGTGGATGTCCGACCGGCCCTTCGACCACGATCCCGACGACGCGATCTTCGATCTCGACGCGGTGTAACCAGGAACGCTCAGCATGTCAGACTGGTCCGGCGGCTATGTGACGGATGTCGAATATGTCACCGCCTGCTATCCCGAGCAGGCGCCGATCCATCTCGACCTGATGGCCCTGCTGGCCGGGGTCGAGGCGCCCAACGCCCGCGGCCGGGCGCAATATTGCGAATTGGGCGCGGGCCAGGGCCTGACCGCGATCCTGATCGCGGCCACCAACCCGGAGATCGACGTCCACGCCATCGATTTCATGCCGGCCCAGGTGGCCCGGGCCCAGGCCCTGGCCGACCAGCTCGAGATCGGCAACGTGCAGTTCCACGAGGCCAGCTTCATCGACATGGCCGAGGGGCGGGGGCCGGCCCTGCCGCGCTTCCACTACGTCACCATGCACGGCGTCTACAGCTGGGTCAGCCGCGAGAACCAGCGCGCCATCGTGAAGTTCCTGGCCGACCGGCTGGAACCCGGCGGCCTGGTCTATACCAGTTACAACGCCCTGCCCGGCTGGAGCGAGGGCATCCCGGTGCAGCGCCTCCTGTTCGATGTCGGCAGCCATCGGGCGGGCAACCCGGCCGAGCGGGTGGGCGCCGGCTTCGACCTGATGGAAAAACTGCTGAAGAGCGGCGCCATCCATCTGACCAGCAACCAGCTGGTCAAGGAATTGCTGGAGGTCGAGGGACGCAACCCGACCTATCTTGCCCATGAATACATGAACCAATACTGGAAGCCGCTGTTCTTCGCCGATGTCGCCCGGGACTTCGCGGAGGCCAAGCTCGAATACGCGGGCCCGGCCCGGCCGCTCGAACTGTTCGACCAGTTCATGATCTCGGACGAGCAGCAGGCCCTGATCGCGCGTTTCCCGGATCCGATCCTGGCCGAAACCCTGCGCGACTATTGCCGCCCGCGCACCTTCAGGGCCGATATCCATGTGAAGGGCGCCCGGCGGATGTCCGGCGCGGAACGGGATGCCCGGCTGGCCGCGGTGCCCTTGACCCTGTGCAAAAGCCCCCTGGATTTCGCCTATCAGCTGGAAACGCCGACCGGCGTCGCCACCCTGGCGGAGGAAACCTACCGGCCGCTGGTCGAAGCCCTGGCGGAACGGGGGCCGACCACCATCGGCGAACTCCTGACCGATCCCGCCTACAAGGGCCGGCGGCCGACCTCGGTGACCGAGGTCGTGGGCATGCTGATGGCCAGCCGGGCGGTGAGCGCCGCCGTGCCGGTGGAAGACCCGGCCCTGACGGCGCATTGCCGCCAGATCAACCGCTATGTCGCCCACCGGATGGCGCAGTTGCAGACCCGCAGCGGCGTTCCCCTGGCGGCGCCGGCCCTGCGCAATGCCCGCCACCTGGAACAGATCGACGTCGTCGCCACCTATCTGATCAACCAGCAGCCGGGGATCGGGGACGAGGCCCTGGCCGCCCGCATCCTCGCCTTCGCCGCCCCGGACGACGCCCCGCCGCCGCCGGCGGAGGAGCGCGACAGGCTGCGCGCCGTCGTCGCCGGCCGACGCGGGATCTGGCGCTACCTGGGCCTTATCGACTAGGAAGGACGCAGGGACAGGACGGGAAGCGACGGATGACACCTGCAGGCGACGAAGAACCGACGGCGGTGGCCGGCCACGACAGTGCGCCGCCGGGGCCCCCGCCTCCGCCCCCAGGGCCTGGTTCGACAGGGCCTGGTTCGACAGGGCCCGGTTCGACAGGGCCCGGTTCGACGCTGGCGCCGGGGACGGTGCTCGGCCATACCTATCGCATCACCGCCTTCCTGGCCCGGGGCGGCATGGGCGAGGTCTACCGCGCCACCCACGATACGCTCGGCACCGAACACGCGATCAAGATCATCCGCCCCGAACTGGCGGGCGTGCCCGAGGTGATCGAATTGTTCCGGCGCGAGGCGATGACGCTGCGCCGGATCCACCACCGCGGCATCGTTTCCTACGACGGCCTGTTCCGCGACGAACAGGGCCGGACCTACCTGGTGATGGAATTCGTCGACGGGCCCTCGCTCGGCCATGTCATGCGCGAGCGGCCACTGACGGTGGACGAGGTGCGCATGGTCCGGCGCCGGGCGGCCGAGGCCCTGGCCGTCGCCCATGAGGCGGGCGTCTTCCACCGCGACCTGTCGCCCGACAACATCATTTTCGAGAACGGCCAGATCGACCAGCCGAAGATCATCGACTTCGGCATCGCCAAACTGGCCGATCCGTCCGAGAAGACCGTGGTCGGCGACCAGTTCGCCGGCAAATATTCCTATGTCTCGCCCGAGCAGTTCGGCCTCTACGGCGGCCAGGTGGACGGGCGCGCCGATATCTACAGCCTGGCCCTGGTGCTGGCCGCCGCCGCCATCGGCGAAAAGCTGGACATGGGCTATTCGTTGCAGACCGCGGTCGCGAAGCGCGGCGAAGTGCCCGACCTCGCGCGCCTGCCGGCGGAACTGCGCCCCGAGATCGGCGCCATGCTGGCCCCCGATCCGGCCGGCCGGCCGCAATCGATGCGCGACCTTGTCGAGGCGGAGATCACGCGGCCCGGCACCAAGCCCGTGGGCGTGCCCGGCAAGCGCGGCAAAGCCCCCGCCGGCACCGGCGAGACCCGGAAAGGCGCCAGCCGGCTGGCCCTGTGGATCGGCCTCGGCCTGATCGCCATCGCCGCCGGCGGCATCGGCGTCGTCGCCGTGGTGAAGCCGGAGCTTCTGTTCGGCAAACCCACCCAGATCGCCGACGGCACCACCACCGGCAGCACCCTGCCCGACCAGCCGTCGCCGCCACCGCCGCCGCCGATCGAGCTGCCGTCGCCGCCGCCTCCGCCGCCGGTCGAACTGCCGCCGCCGCCGCCTCCGCCGCCGGTCGAACTGCCGCCGCCGCCGCCTCCGCCGCCGGTCGAACTGCCCTCGCCGCCGCCTCCGCCGCCGGTCGAGCTACCCTCGCCACCGCCCCCGCCGCCGGTCGAACTGCCCTCGCCACCGCCCCCGCCGCCGGTCGAGCTACCCTCGCCGCCGCCACCGCCTCCTCCTCCTCCGCCGCCGCCGGCATCGGTCGAGCGCGTCGTGCCGGTCACGCTTTGCGATCGCCTGGCCGCGGATCCCGAGGATATGACGCGGGCGATCGAGAACGGCCGTCCGGTGGCCGGTGTCGAGATCGGCCGCATTTCCCGCGATGCCGTCGCCCAATGCCAGACGGCGGTCGAGAGCAATCCCGATGTCGCCCGCTTCCATTTCCAGCTGGGCCGGGCCTATGTCGCAGCCGAGGACTATGCCCGGGCGCTGGAACAGATGCTGCTGGCCGCCGATCTCGGCCACAATGTCGCCCGGGGCGACGCATCCTATCTTCTCGCCCGGCGCCTCAAGGGCATCACGCCCGATATCGCCCGGGCGATCAAGGTCGGGTTGCCGGCGGCGGAAGCCGGGGTGGTGTCGGCCATGATGAATGTCGCCTTCGCCTACCGGCTGGACAATCCGGGCACCCAGGACTTCGCCCAGGCCCGGGCCTGGTACCGCCGCGCGGCCGATGCCGGCGCCGAGGCGGCGATGTTCGCCCTCGGCCAATTGCTCGAAACCACCAATGGCGGCCCCCGCGACATCGAGGGCGCCAAGGAGCTCTACCGCCGGGCCGCGGCCAAGGGCCACGAGAATTCGCGCAAGGCCTTGCAGCGGCTGGGCAACTGACATGGCCCCCGCCCGTCCCCGCCGCCCCCGGCCCGGCCCGCATAGATCGAGCGGCGGCGGCGCAGCACAGGCGGTGATCTGGAGCGTGCTGGGGGCCGGCGTCGCCGGCCTGCTGGTCGGCGGTCTCTATTATTTCGGCGACGACCCGGGGCCGGGGCCGGGGATCAGCGTCGCCGGCCTGTCGGCGCCGCCCACACCGGCGACACCCGCACCGGCGACTCCCACGCCGGCCCCCCCCACGCTGGCGCCAGCCGCCCCGGCCCCGGCGGCCCCCGAACCGGCCCCCGCCGCCACCATCGGCGGCGGCGGCCTGGTGCCGCCCGACGAACCCCTGCTGCTGCCCGAGGCCGCCGTTCCCGCGCCCTCGACACCGGTCCCGACGATACCGGCCCGCCCGGCGACCCCGCCGGCCCCCGCCGCCCTGCCGGCCCCAACTGCGCCAGCCCCAACTGCGCCGGCCCCAACTGCGCCGGCCCCAGCTGCGCCGATCCCGGCCGCCCTGCCCGACCCGGCCCCCCCGGGCGGCGACAGGGCGCCGCCGCCCCTGACCATGCCCGGCCAGGCCCGGGCGGCGACGCTGGAAGAAATCGCCAGCAAGCCGCCGGCGGCCCTGACCGCCTATCGCGCCGCCCATAATCCCCTGGTCGTCATCCTGGATTTCCCCAGCCTGAATGCCCAGGCCCAGGCCCTGAACCGGGTCGCGGCGCTGATCGAGAAGACGGGCATGCCGCGCGACCGGGTGCTCAGCGACGGCGAATTGCGCCAGCGCATCGCGGCGGACGGCAAGAACTGGGACACGTTCTACGCCGGCCATGACTACAGCGCCGCCGCCCTGGCCCGTTTCTTCACCCTGGCGGAAGCGGTCGGCATCACCAAGCCCGAGGGCGACGTCCTCGAAATCCTGCTGAAGCTCAAAGTGCTGCGGGTCGCGGACAAGGGCTTCAAGCCCGGCGACCCCGCCCAGGCGGTGATCACCCTCGCCTCGATCGGGGCGGGGCGCAGCGACAATGTCCCGTTCCGCCGCGACGTGCTGCGCCACGAGATGGCGCACGGCGAATTCTTCACCCATGTCATGTATCGCGCCCAGTGCCATCGCTTCTGGCGCGAAGTCATGACCGAGGCCGAGCGCCGCCTGTTCGTGCGCTTCTTCCAGAAGCTCGACTACGACGTGACCGACGATGTCCTGATGGTCAACGAGATGCAGGCTTTTCTCGGCTTCACGCCGTCGCCGCGCCTGTTCGGGGCGGCCAAGCTCGGCATCACCGAGGACGAGATGGCGGGCCTGCGCCTTCGTTTCGCGCGCTATGTCACGACACTGCCCGATTTCTGACGCCCAACCGCGCCGGCGATGTGTTAACGTGGCCGCTCATTCCGCCTGCCGGGGGGTAGCGCGGCACTGTTTTGGGACGCCGGCCGATTCGACGGGCCGGCCCGTTCGAGATCCCGGTGGCCGGCAGGTTCGCCAGCCGTAGCGTCGCCAAGGGGGGATGATGACGAGACGAGTTCGCGCACACCGCAGCACCACCGGCCTGTTCACCCCTCGCCTGCCGTCCGCCCCGGCGCGGGCCCTTAACCTTCCCGCCCTGGCCCTTCCCGCCCTGGCCCTTCCCGCCCTGGCCCTTCCCGCCCTGGCCCTTCCCGTCCTGATTTTGGCCGCGGGAACCGGTCCCGCCCTGGCCCAGAGCGTGCCCGACGCGGCCCGGCCGAGCATCGCCCCCGAAGCCATCACCCCCCTGCCGCCCGCGGCCGCCCCCGCCTTCGAGGTTGCGCCCGCCCCCGCCGGCAGCCCCCCCGCCGGTGCGGAAACCGTCACCTTCACCCTGAGCGGCGTCGCCCTCGACGGCGTGACCGCCTATGGCGCCGACGAGCTTGCCGGCTTCTATGCCGACCGTATCGGCAAGACCGTGTCGCTGGCCGACGTCTTCGCCATCGCCGCCGCGATCGAGGCCTATTACCGCGCCGACGGCTATTTCCTGACCCGGGTGGTGGTGCCGGCCCAGCGGATCGAAGGCGGCCGCATCCAGCTTGCCGTGGTCGAGGGCTATATCAAGTCGGTCGCGGTCGTCGGCGACGCCGGCGGCGCCCAGGACCTGGTCGAGGCCATGGCCGGCCGCATCGCCGAAGGCGGCGGCCCGGCCCGGCTGGACGCCCTGGAACGCCAATTGCTGCTGATCAACGACCTGCCCGGCCTGAGCGCCCGCGGCACCCTGAGCCCGGTCGCCGGCGAGCGCGGCGCCAGCCAGCTGACGGTCGAGGTGACGCGGAAGGCGGTCGACGGCTTCGTCACCTTCGACAACCGCTCGTCCCGCTACCTCGGGCCGTGGAGCGCCTCGGCCGGCGTCGGCGCCAACAGTTTCACCGCCCTTGCCGAGCGGGTGGAAGTGGTCGGCTTCTCTTCCCTCTTCAGCGAGCGGCAGCGGCTCTACCAATTGAGCGGCGCTTTCACCCTGAACGAGGACGGCCTGACCCTGAAGACCTATGCCTCCTATGCCCCGGGGGAGCCGGGCGGACGCCTGTCCCAGCTCGACCTTCAGACCGAGGCCACGCGCTTCGGCTTCGCGCTCGCCTATCCCGTGCTGCGCGGGCGCCAGACCAACCTCAACGCCGGCCTCGCCTTCGACTGGCTGGACGAGGACGGCGATGCCTTCGGCGGCGCCGTGCTGCACGACCGCCTGCGCGTGCTGCGCTTCACCGCCGATGCCGACCATCGCGACAGTCTCGCCGGCGTCACCCGGATCGAGGCCGGGCTGCACCTCGGCCTCGACCTGTTCGACGCCTCCAGCGGGCAGGAGCCGAACCCCTCGCGCACCGGGGCCGACGGCACCTTCGTCAAGGGCACGGTGGAAATCAGCCGCCTGCAACGCCTGTTCCCGCTCGGCGACGGCGCCGTCGACCTGCTGCTGCTGGCCGCCGGCCAATACAGCGAGGGGCCCCTGCTGGCGGACGAGGAATTCCGTCTGGGCGGCTATCGCTTCGGCCGCGGCTATACCCCGGGCGAGATCAGCGGCGACCGGGCGCTCGCGGCCAGCGCCGAGCTGCAATTTACCTCGACCCTCGACGAGGCGGTGGAGGGCGGGCGCTTCCACCTGCCCTATCAGCTCTATGCCTTCTATGACGCCGGCCGGGTCTGGGACCGGGGGGTGGACGAACCGGGATCCGAATCGCTGACGGCGGCCGGCGCCGGCGTCCGCCTGTTCGTGGCCGAAACCGCCCGGGCGGAAGTGGAATTGGCTAAGCCCCTGACCCGTGACCGCAACGACCGCAGCGACGACGAGCGCCGCCCCGGCCTCTTCTTCCGCCTGGTCACCAGCTTCTGAGCGGAGACGGAACATGACCGGTATCTTCCTGCCGTCCACGCGCCACGCCGCGCTGCTGGCCACCACCGCCCTCGGCCTCGTCGCCGCCACCGGCGCCCTTGCCAATCCGACCGGGGGCACCGTCACCCAGGGCGGCGCCACCATCAGCACCGCCCCGGGCACGGTGACCGTCGAGCAGACCACCGACCGCGCGGTGATCGAATGGCGCGACTTCTCGATCGGCGAGGGTGAGACCACCCGCTTCCTGCAACCGGGCAGCGGCTCCGTGGCCTTGAACCGGGTCACCGGCGACAATCCGTCGGCCATCCTCGGCACGCTGACCGCGAACGGCAACGTCTTCCTGATCAACCGCAGCGGCATCCTGGTCGGGGCCGGCGCCACCGTCGACGTCGGCGGCCTGGTCGCGACCACCAGCGATATCGACGACGGCGCCTTCATGGCCGGCGGCGGCCTGTTCGACCGGCCGGGCGGCATCGCCGGCGCCGGCGTGATCAACGACGGCACCATCACCGTGGCCGACCACGGCCTTGCCGCCCTGGTGGGCCCGACCGTGGCCAACAACGGCACGATCGCCGCCCGCCTCGGCACCGTCGCGCTCGGCAGCGCCGAGACCTTCACCGTCGACCTTGCCGGCGACGGCCTGATCTCCTTCGACACCGGCCAGCCGGTCGCCCGCGCGGGCGGCGCGCCCCAGGTCGCCAACAGCGGCACCATCGCCGCCGACGGCGGCACCGTCCTGCTCACCGCCGGCCAGGCGGCCTCGGTGGTCGACAAGGCGATCGACATGACCGGGGTGATTACGGCCCGCTCGGTCGGCGTCGACAACGGCGTGATCGTCCTCTCCGGCGGCGAGGGCACGGCCAGCGTCTCCGGCCTGATCGACGGCTCCGGCACGACTGGCGGCACAACCGGCGGCACGGTCGAAGTCACGGGCGCCCAGGTCCGCATCGAGAGCGGCGCGACCATCGACGTTTCGGGCACCGAAGGCGGCGGCACGGCCCGCATCGGCGGCGGCCTGAAGGGCCAGGGCGCGACGCCCCGGGCCGCGACCACGGTGGTTGCGGCCGGCAGCACGATCGACGCCTCGGCGACCGGCTCGGGCCACGGCGGCACGATCATCGTCTGGTCCGACCGCGCGACCGAATTCGCCGGCAATGCCTTTGCCCGCGGCGGTGCCGCCGGCGGCAACGGCGGCCTGATCGAAACCTCCAGCAAGGGCGTGCTCAGCCTCGGCGCCGCGCTGATCGATGCTTCCGCCCCGCTCGGCCAGGGCGGCGAATGGCTGATCGATCCGGCGGATGTCGGCATCGTCGATGCCGGCACCGTGCTGCCCTCGAACCCCTTCAACCCGGGCACGTCGTCGTCCCTGATCAATATCGATTCGATCATCGCCGTCCTGCAGACCGGGACCGACGTCACCATCAACACGGGCTCGGCCGGCGACGGCCTCACCGGCTCGGGCACCATTTCCTATAGCGCGACGCCGGCCGCCTTCGCGATCGGCGGCGACGGTTCCGCCACCCTGACCCTCAATGCGGTCGGCGCCATCACCTGGTCGGGCACGCTGGCCGCGACCGGGGATTTCACCCTGCGCGCCAATGCGGGCGAGCGCATCACCTTCACCCTGGGCAGCCTGTCGGCCCAGACCATCGACCTGCGGGGCTGCCTGACCTCTTCCAGCTGCGGCGCGCCCCCCGTCTCCGTGGCGGTGCCGCCGATCGGCATCGTGTTCGATCCCTTCGTCGCCGGGACCAGCGGCTTCGTCCCGACGGTGACGCTGACCGGGCAGGACGTCAGTCTCAGGGGCGGTCTCGGCGGCATTTTCTCCGACATCGACACCACCATCAACGTCGGCCGGTCCCTGACCCTTCAGGGCAGCGGCGCCCAGGCCTTCACCTTCGCCGCCAACACCTTCGCGCCCACCGCGGGCGCGACGGCGACCTTCGTGCCGGCCTTCGCCGATACCGACCTCGCCTATACCCAGCGCGAGACGGTCGATACGCTGAACAGCGGGATCGACAACCGGGACCTGGAGCAGCTGGCCGGCTTCGCCTCGATCACGCTGCGCACCGGCGCCGGGGTCTCGACCTTCGCCGCCGCCGGCACGGGCGGCACCGCCGGGATCACCTTCGACGGCGCCTTCGCCGGGGCCACGCTCAATCTCGCCCAGGACCTGATCGTGGACGCCAACGGCGGCGGCTCGATCGCCGTCGACACGTCGCTGGCCGTCACCTCGACCGCCAATATCACCCTCGAGGCGGACAATGAGATCCGCCTGCCCGGCGGCCTCACCCTGGACGGCGACCTGACCGCGACGGCGCCGAACATCTTCCTCGGCGCCGACCTGCAATCGAGCGGCGGCGCCCTGCGCCTGACCGGCGCCGTCGGGGCGGAGAATTCGCTGGGCCTGATGGCCGGCGGCGACATTCTGATCGCCGGCACGCTTGACGGCACCGAAGGCAGCCCCAGCCCGATTCAGCCCCAGATCTTCCTCACCTCCGAGACGGGATCGGTGACGGTGACGGGGGCGACCGGCGCCCTGTTCATCCTGGAAAGCCTGACCGCCTTCGCCACGACCGGGATTTCGGTCGCCGATGTCGCCACCACCCTGGACCAATCCTATGTCGCGCCGACGGTCATCCTGACCGGGACCACCTATCAGGCGGGCGGCGGTTTCGACCTGGAAGGCGCGGCCCTGGTCGCCAATGCGGCGGCCGTCACCACCGCCGGCAACATCCGTTTCTCGGGCACGGTGGCCCGGGCGTCCGGTGCCGCCACCGCCAGCCTGACCGCCAGCGCGGGCGCCGGCACTTCGACCGGCACGGTCTTCATCGGCGATACGGTCGCCAGCGCGGCGGCCCCCCTCGATGCGCTCAGCGTCACCGGCGGCAGCAGCTTCACCGTCCACAGTGCCTGGACCTCGGGCAATCAGAGCTACAGCGCCCCGGCCGGCAGTTTCGCCGGCACCCGCTATGTCTCGAGCGCGGGCAGCATCGATGCGGGCGGCACCGTGCAGGGCACCGTCATGGGCGGGGCCCTGTTCGATGCGAACGGCAGCGCCGGCTTCGCCACCTTGAACATGAATGCGGCCGGCGGCACGCTGGAAGTGATCGCGCGGACCGGCAACGTCACCGTCGCCGGCCCGCTGGGCGCCACCACGGCGCCCGTGGACCTGCGGCTCCAGGCGGCGGCAACGCTCAATGTCGCCAATCTCTTCTCGGCCGGGCCGGTGGCGCTGACCGGCGCCACCGTCCGCCTGGCCGGCACCACCTATACGGCGGCGACCGGCTTCGCCGCGACCGGCGCCGTCGCCCTGGCCGCCAATGCCGCCATCACCGCCGGCCAGGACCTGACGATCACCGGCACGGTCGACCTCGACAGCGGCGCCCCGGCGGGCACCGGCCTCACGCTTCGCTCGACCGCGGCCGGCATCGCCGTGACCGGGGCGATCGGCGGCGGCTCGGCCCCGGCCTTCGTCACCGCCGATGCGGCGGTCGCGATCGCGCTCGGCAATGTCGCCACCACCGGCGCGCAGGCCTATACCGCGCCCGCCGTCACCCTGAACGGCACGGCCTATGGCGCCGGCGGCGACTTCCAGGTCACCGGGGCAACCCTGCTGAATGCGGCGGTCGGCATCACCACCGGCGGCAGCACCTCCCTGTCCGCTACCGTCACCCGGGCGGCGGGGGCGGCGGCCGCCGGCCTCACCGTCAATGCCGGCGGCGGCTCGGGCGGGACGATCTTCATCGGCGGCGAGGCGGGCACCGCCGCCTCCGTGCTCGATGCGGTCAGCCTGACCGCGGGCAGCAGCATTTCGGTGAACAATGTCCGCACCTCCGGCAACCAGACCTACAGCACCCTTGCCGCGCTTTTCAACGGCACCACCTATGTCTCGTCCGCGGGCTCGATCGATGCCGCCGGCGTGACCCAGGGGACGCTGACCGCCGGCACCCTGTTCGATGCCGCGGGCAATGCCGGCTTCGGCGCGCTCGACATGTCCTCGACCGGCGGCACGCTGAACGTCCGGGCCCGGACCGGCAGCATCCTGTTCGGCGGCGCGGTGGGCGCCCTTTCCGCCCCGACCGCCCTGACCGCGACGGCGGCGACCACCCTGACCGCGGCCAACCTGACCTCGACCGGCACGATCGACCTGACCGCCCCTGCCATCAGCCTGACCGGCACCGCCTATGGCGCCGGCACCGGCTTCAGCGCGACGGGCGCGCTCGGCCTGCTGGCCGGCGCCACCGTCACCGCCGCCGGGGCCCTGACCGTGACCGGCACGATCGACAGCCAGGGCAGCCCGGCCAACGGCCTGACCCTGACCTCGACCGCCGGCGCCGTGACCGTGACCGGCGCCGCCGGCGGGACCGGGGCCCTGGCCTTCCTGACCGCCAATGCGGCGACCGCCCTCTCGCTCGGCAGTGTCGTCACCACCGGCAACCAGACCCTGGCCGCGCCGACCGTCACCCTGACCGGCACCACCTATCGGGCGGGCGGCACGGTCGGCGTTACCGGCACCGGCCTGATCGCCAATGCGGTGGCGATCGATGCCACCGGCGGCATTACCTTCTCCGCCGGCATCGAGCGGGCCGCCGGCGCCGCGACCGCCAGCCTGACCGCGCTGGCGGGCGGCGGCGGCCCGACCGGCACTATCGCGGTGGCGGGCGCCATCGGCAGCCCGGGTACCGCCCTCGACAGCGTCACCCTGACCGCCGGCGCCGGCCTCGCCCTGAACGGCGTCGTCACCAGCGGCGACCAGTCCTATGCCGCGGCGACCGGCAGTTTCGCCGGCGGCACCTATCGCGCGACCGCGGGCAGCATCACCGGCCTCAATGTCGGCCAGGCCACGCTGACCGCGAGCACGACCTTCACGGCCGGCCAGAACATCCGCTTCGGCCGGATCGACATGGCCACCACCGGGCTTGCCCTGGCCATGACCGCCCAGGCGGGCGAGATCCGCCTGACCGGACCGGTGGGCGGCAGCGGCGCCCCCGCCTCGATCACCCTGCAAGGGGCGAGTGCGATCGTCGCCGCCGACCTCCGCGCCACCGGTGCGATCGCCCTGACCGCGCCCGCGATCACCCTGACCGGCGCCGTCTATCAGGCCGGCACCACCTTTGCCGCCACCGGCAATCTCGCCTTCGGCGGGGCCGCCGCGGTGACCGCGGGGCAGGCCCTGACCGTCAGCGGCACCATCGACCGCCTGGGCTCGGCGCCGCTCGACGCCGCCGTCGCCCTGGTCTCGACCGGCGGCGACGTCCGCCTGGGCGGGGCGATCGGCGCGACCCAGGCGCTGGGCAGCCTGACGGTCGATGCCGCCGGCCGCGCGGTGCTGAACAGCGTGCGGGTGACCGGCGATATCGCCCTCGGCGGTGCTGCCGTCGAACTGGCCGGCGGCACCGCTCCGGGCGGCCCCAACACCCCCGCCGTCAGCCAGGCCCTCGTGGCCGGCGGCGCCGTCACCGTCACCGGCCCGACCCTGCTGGCCGGCACCACCGTGATCGACGCGGGCGGCGGCATCGCCTTCTCGAGCACGATCGATGCGGCCGCGGGCAGCACCGCCAGGCTGACCGCACAGGCCGGCGGCGGCCTGACCGCCGGCGGCCCGATCGGCGGCACCAATGCCCTTGCCGCCCTCGACCTTTCGGCGGGCGGCCCCGTCACCCTGCTCGGGGCGCGCACCACCGGGGCCCTGTCGCTGACTTCGGGCACCGGCCTCGCCCTTGGCGGCACCTATGCCAGCAGCGCCGGCGCCCTCGACATCGACGGCCCGCTGAGCCTTGCCGGCGATGTCGTGCTGACCGCCGCGACCGCGATCCAATTGTCCGGCCCGGTGACCGAGGCATCGGGCGGCGGCACCCTGCGGGCAAGTGCCGCGGGCGGCGACCTCGCGGTGAACGGCGCCGTCGAGGCCGGCGCGGTCACGCTCAGCGCCAGCGCGACGCTGGCCGTCGGCGCCGTCACCTCGCGCGGCGACCTGGCCTTGACGGGCACGACCATCCAACTGACCGGCGGCGCCCTCGTCGCCGGCAACGACGTGCTGGCGACCGGGGCCCTGGCGCTGCTGGGCGATGCCACGATCACCGGCCGGCGCAATGTCACCGTCACCGGGCCGATCGGGGCGGAAAGCGGGTCGCCCGCCCTCGGCCTGACGGCGGAGACCGGTTTCGTCGCCGCCAACGGGCCAATCACCGGGCTCGGCGACCTGACGGTCGAGGCCGCGACCACGGCGAGCCTGGGCCAAACGGCCATCGCCGGCGGCCTGTCCGTCAATGCCGGCAGCATCCAATTCACCGGCCCCGCCTATAATGCCGGCGGCAACATCATCCTGGACGGGCCGCTCAGCCTCGCGGCGAATACCGCCGTCACCGCCGGCGGCGGCGTCGGCTTCGCCGGCGCGATCGGCAGCGCGAGCGCTTCGAGCCCGGTCGGCCTGACCGTGAGCGCGGGCGGCGGCATCGCCTTCCTCGGCGCGGCCGGCCTTGCCAGCCTGAACGCCAGCGCCGCCGGCACGATCGAAGTCTTTGCCGACGCCCTGACCAGCGGCACCCTGCTCTATCGCTCGGCGGCGGGCCTGTCCTTCGCCGAGGGCAGCTACCGCAGTTCGGGCGGCGCGGTCACGCTGGACGGCCCGGTGATCTTCACCGGCGCCGTCGTCTTCCAGGCCGCGACCGATCTCAACGTCACCGGCGCCATCGACGGCGTCACCGACGAGGGCGTCTATTTCGGCTCGGCCACGCTGATCGCCGGCAACAATCTGATCATCCCCGGCGCCATCGGCCTCGATACGCCGCTGGCGGCCCTGAACCTTCAGGCCGGCACGATGATCGATCCGCTGTCGGTGATCACCTTCGGGCCGCAGACCTATACCGCGCCCCTGATCATTCTCGCCGGCACCGAATATCGCACCAACGGCGGCGCCTTCACCACCAACGGCGCCCTGCGCCTGACCGCGCCGGCCGTCACCATCAACACCGGCGTCTTCACCCCCATAACCAGTCCCACCCTCGCCGCCGGCGGCGACCTCATCATGAACGGCACGGCCACCGGCCAATTCGTGACCCTGCGCACCGGCAACGGCATGATCGAGGCGCTGCATGTCGCCTTCAGCGGGCTCTCGGTCTTCGGCGAGGGCGGCAGCGCGTCGATGGCCGGCACGCTCGGCACGTTCACCGGGCCGCCGGCCGCCCGCCACATCACCCGCTCGTCGGTCAACCGGGCCTATCTGTTCAACGACTGCGTCATGGCGACCTTCTGCGGCATCCAGGAACTGGAGGGCGCGACCCAGATCAGCCTGCCGGCGATCGTGCCCCTGGCCCCGCCCTTGATCGAGATCCCGGACCTGATCGTCGCCCGGATCGACGATCCGCTCGGCGATGCGTCCCGCTTCGTCTTCTCCAACACCGGCAAGGACGCCCTGTGGCGCCTCGACCTCAGCTTCCCCGCCGCGACCGAGGAGAACGGCCGATGAGCGCCCGGTACGCTTTCCGCCTGCCCCTGCTCGCCCTGGCCCTCGCACTCGGCGCCTGCGCCGTCACCGGGGGCGAGACCGGCACCCCGCGCGAGGCCGGCACCAATCTGGTCGGCGAGGCCTGCACGGTCACCGCCGGCCCCGCCACCCTGGGCGCCGGCGGCGAGCGGCAGACCACGGTCCACTGCGGCAGCTGGCAGCAGCCCTCGGCCCGGATCGCCGAACGCGGGGCCACCCAACCCCAAACCGGCGACAGCCCGGCGGCGGCGCTGGCCGCCGGCCCCTGGCGCGCCGAGCTCGACAGCCGCATGCGCTGCGACGCCCCTGCCGCGACCGCTTTCGCCGGCGGGCTGGACGGTGCGGTCATGCAGTGCCGGCTGCTGAACGGCGGCTTCCCCATGGTCGCGCTGGCCCTGGCGGCGGAGGGCAGGATCTTCCTCGCCGACGGCATCCCCGCCGCCCTGCCGGTGGTGGAGCGGGCCGTGCTGGCCGCGCTCGGCCGCGGCACGCTGGGCGCCGAGACGGCCGAATCCCGCGCCATCGCCTTCGTCCGCGCCGCCACCGGCCGGCCGCTGGCCGGGGCGGGCGCGCTCGATGCCTATTACACCGCGCTCGCCACCGCGCAATATCAGGACACGGTGCAGGATTTCGCCGCCTCGGAAGAGAATTACCGCAAGGCCCTGCTGGTCCAGGCCGAGGCCATCGGCAGCGACGATCCGAGCAGCGCCGATCCCTTGATGCATGTCGCCCTCGAACTGTCCAACCAGGGCCGCTACGACGAAGCCGCGCCCCTGTTCGACGAGGCCCAGCGCCTGGCCGCCGCCAGCATCAACCCCAGCGACCTGCCGCGCCTCCTGTCCTATCGCGCGATCGATGCCGCCAACCAGAACCGGCTCGACGATGCCCTCGGCTTCGCCGCCAAGGCGACGGCGCTCCGCCGCGAGTTCGCCGCGCGCAACGGCAACGAAGTCGGCAACGGCTTCACCGGTTTCGCGGGCGGCGGCGATCTCATTTCCTATGGCGGCGCTTCGGGCACGGTGATCGGCATCGACCTGGCCCAGAGCCTGCATACCGAGGCCGCCCTGCTGCTGCGCCTGAACCGGCTGGACGAGGCGGCGCAGAAGGCCGACGAGGCGATCGCCATCACCCGGGCCAGCCGCGCCGCGCCGCCCTGGTGGCTGCCGCAGTTCCTGGAAACCCGGGCGACCGTCGCCGCCGCCGGGGGCGACAGCCGCAGCGCTGCCGCCCTGCAGGGCGATGCGGTCACCATCTGGGCCAATACGCTGCCGGATTCCGTGCCCGAGGGGCTGGCCCGCCTTGCGCTCGGCCGCTACCAGCATGCGACCGGGCGCAGCGATGCCGCCATCGCCACCTACCGCCAGGGCCTGGCGACCTTGAAGGCGCGCAATGCGGAAATCCGCCCGCGCGAATTGATCGGCTTCCTCGATGTCGCCAGCGCCGCCGCGGCCGCGACCCCGGGCGAGGCCGGCCGTCTCGAGGTCGAGATGTTCGAGGCCATGCAGCTCATGCGCTCGGGCGTCACCAGCCGCACGGTCAGCCTGGCGACGGCGCGCCTGGCCGCCGGCGACCAGCAGGTCGGCGGCGTCATCCGCGCCCAGCAGGAGAACGACCGCAAGCGCTATGCCCTGGTCGCGGCCCTGAACCGGGCCCTGGCCGTGCCCGCCGAGGTGCGCGACACCAAGGCGATCGACGGCCTGCGCAGCCGCCTGATCGAGACCGAGGCCGAGGGCCGGCGCCTGGACGAGACCTTGCAGGCCGCCTCCTCCGGCTATCGCCAATTGCTGGCGACCCCGGTCGGCGCGTCCGAACTGCAAGCCCTGCTGAAGCCGGGCGAGGCGGTGGTCGCCTTCGCCAGCGCCGAAACCGCGACCTACGGCTTCCTGGTCCGCGCCGACCGCCTGCGCATCTGGCGCATCGACGCCGGCGACCAGGCGATCGGCGATGTCGTGATCGCGCTGCGCAAGGGCGTCACCCCGACGCGGAGCGGCCTGCCCCGCTTCCCGGTCGAACAATCGCGCGGCCTGTACCGCACCCTGTTCGATCCGGTCGCGGGCGATCTCGACGGCGTGACCAGCCTCGTCACCAGCGCCAACGGCGCGCTGGCCAGCATTCCCTTCGGCATCCTCGTCGCCGGCCCGGGCGAGGCGCGGGGCGGCAGCTACCGCGAGGTCGACTGGCTGGTGCGCCACTACGCCCTGGCCCAGGTCCCCTCGGTGCGGGCCTTCGCCGACCTGCGGCGGGTGGGCACGGCCTCGGGCGGAACCCAGGCCCTGGTCGGTTTCGGCGACTACCAGCCGCCGCGTGACATGAATGCCCTGTTCTCGTCGCTGCCGGCCAATTGCGTGCGCGATCGCAAGGTGCTGGGCGCCCTCGGCCCCCTGCCCGGCACTGCGGTCGAGCTGGAACGGGTCGCGGCCCAGCTCGGCGCCGGGCCGGATGCCCTGGTGCTCGGCGATGCCTTCACCAAGACGGCGGTGACCGGCCGGCCCCTGTCGGACTACCGGATCGTCTATTTCGCCACCCATGCGGTGCTGGCGAGCGAGATCCGCTGCTTCGCCGAACCCGCCCTCCTGGTCTCGCCAGGGCCGGCGGCGGGGGCGGACAGCGCGCTGCTCAAGCTCAGCGACATCCTGAACCTGAAGCTGGATGCCGATCTCGTCGTCCTGTCCGCCTGCAACACCGGCGGCACCGACGGCAAGAGCGGCGGCGAAGCCCTGTCCGGCCTGACCCGCGCCTTCTTCTATGCCGGGGCGCGGCGCCTGATCGCCTCCCACTGGCCGGTGCCCGACGCCTCGACCGCCGCCCTGATGACCGCGATCTTCGGCGGCCAGGGCGTGGGCGGCGCCGGGGCGCTGCGCGACGCCCAGCTCGGCCTGATCGACGGCCGGGGGCCGGGCACGACGCCGGTCGAATGGTCGCATCCCCTGTTCTGGGCCGGGTTCAGCACCATCGGCGATGGCACGGGGGTGGCGGCGCGCTAACATCAAGGGATGAAGCCCTTCCTGCATGATCCCTCGATCCACGCCTACGACCAGACGGTCGCCAGCTGGTGGGAAGCCTCCGCCGGGGATCCGGTGGCAGCACCCCCGCTGCTGGCGCCGGCCCGGGCCGATGTCGCCATCATCGGCGGCGGTTTCACCGGCCTCAATGCCGCACTCGCCCTGGCCGAGGGCGGCGTCGCCCCCCTGGTGCTCGAAGCCGGCCCGATCGGCTGGGGTGCCTCGGGGCGGAACGGCGGCTTCTGCTGCCTCGGCTCGGCGAAACTATCCTGGGAACGCATCATCGCCCGCTTCGGCCTGGCCGAGGCGCAGCGCTTCTTCCGCCTCCAGGTCGACGCCATCGGCCATGTCCGCGACCTGCTGGCCCGCCACGGCATCGAGGCCGAGACGGGCCCGGCGGGGGAGGCGGTGCTGTCCCACCACCCCCGCGCCATCGCCGACCTGAAGGCGGAGCGCGACCTCTATCGCCGAGTCTTCGCGACCGAATGCACCCTGCTATCCAAGGCCGATCTCGCCGCCCGCGGCCTTTCGACGGCGGAGGCCGAGGCCGGCCTCTGGGTGCCCCACGGCTTTCCGCTGCACCCGTTGAAATACCTGCGCGGCCTGGCCCGGGCGGTGCAGGCCCGGGGCATCGCCCTGCACGGCCACAGCCCGGTCATCGCCTGGACCCGGGAAGGCCGGCGGCATCGCCTGCTGACCCCGGGGGGCAGCGTGCTGGCCGACCGGGTCGTGGTCGCGACCGCCGGCTTCACCCGCGACGACCTGCACCCCGGCCTGGCCGGGCGCCTGCTGCCGGTCCTGTCCAACATCGTCGTCACCCGGCCGCTGAGCGCGGCGGAACGGGCGGCGCAGGGGTTCGACAGCCTGACCATGTGCGCCGATACCCGCCACCTGCTGCATTATTTCCGCCTGCTGCCCGACGGGCGGCTGATGTTCGGGGCGCGCGGCGGCGTCTCGGCCGCGCCCACCGCCGAACCGGCGATGCGGGCGCGGTTGCAGGCCGATCTCGCCCGCATGTTCCCGCATTTCGCCGGGGCGGCGATCACCCATTTCTGGCGCGGGCTGACCGACCTCGCCTATGACCTGCTGCCCCACCGGGGCACGGTCGAGGACGGCAGCGTGCACTACCTGCTGGCCTTCCACGGCAACGGTGTCGCCATGGGATCCTATGGCGGGGCACTGCTCGGCCGGGCGCTGGCGGGCGAAACGGTGGCCCTGCCGGCGCCGATCCGCCAGCCCCTGCCGCACTTTCCCTTCCCGGCCCTGCGCCAATCCTATCTGCGGGCGGCCTATGCCGGCTTCGGCCTGCGCGACCGGCTCGGGCGTTAAGCCTTCCGCAAATGATCCAGGATCAGGGCGTTCACCTGATCCGGCTTTTCCCGGTGCAGGAAATGGCCGGCACCCTCGATCACCCGAAGGGTAACGCCGGCGGGGTAATCCTCGTCCCGGATCGCCCGGCGGAAAGCGTCCAGCTTGAAGCAGCCGTCCGTCGTGCCGGCGAGGACGAGGCTCGGGACCTTGATCCGGCGCGAGGCCCGGCTCAGCCCCTCGCGGTAGCGCCGGGTGCCGATCGGCACCAGGGCCCGGTAATAGGCCAGCGCCGCCTTTTTCACCCCCGGGGCGGCCAGGGTCCGCTTCACGCTGTCGAGGACGCCCGCCGGCGGGGTCCAGCCCGGCGACCAGCGCCGCCACAGGAGATCGATGAATTTCCAATCCGCGCGGGAGACCAGCCAGTCGGCCAGGCCGCGGGCCTGGAAGACGCCGATATACCAGAAGGGCAGCATCAGCCAGGGCGCGCCGGCGGCGACCGCCATCAGCCGCCCGGTCGGCGGAATGGCGATGGCGGTCCAGCTTGCCAGCCCTTCCGGCCGGTCGGCGGCGACGATATGGCCGATGACCGCGCCCCAGTCGTGGCCGATCAGATGCACCGGCCCCTGTTTCGCCAGTTCGCGCACCAGGGCGCCCAGGTGATCGGCGACAGCGGCCGCCGAATAATCCCCGTCCGCCGGCTGCGACGAGGGTTCATAGCCCGGCAGCAGCGGCGCGACGACATGGAACCCGGCCGCGGCCAACACCGGGGCGAGATCGTCGAAGGAATGGTGATTGTCGGGAAAGCCGTGCAGGCACAGGGCGATCGGGCCGCTGCCGCCGCCCGCCGGCGGGGTTTCCAGGGCGGTGAAGCTCAGTTCCCCGACCGGAATGGACACCACCCGAGACTCGATGCAACCGCCCGCCATCGACACCCTCCCCTTTTCGGGCAGTTTGACGGGCGGACGGGCGGGTGGCAACCCCGCCCGTCCGGGGGGTATTACCGGCCCGGCACCACTTCGTAAAGGCCGCGGCGGTCCTTCACCGGGCGGAAGCGGGTGGACAGGCCGAGCACGGTTTCGGCGGCGCCGAGGAACAGCATGCCGTCGTCGGTCATGATGTCGGCGATCCGGTCCAGCACCTTGGCCTTGGTCGGCTGGTCGAAATAGATCAGCACGTTGCGGCAATAGACGACGTCGAATTTGCCGAGCCCGGCAAAACTGTCGAGAAGATTATACTCGCGATACTGCACCATGCTGCGGATCTCGGGCGCGATGCGCCACTGGTCGCCTTCCTTCTTGAAGTATTTGACCAGCAGCTGGATCGGCAGGCCGCGCTGTACCTCGAACTGGGTATAGAGGCCGGCCCGGGCCCGGGTCAGCACGTCGGCCGAAATATCGGTGCCGAGAATCTCCACCCGCCAGCCGGCGAGCGCCGCCTTCTGCTCGGACAGCAGCATGGCCAGCGAATAGGGCTCCTGCCCGGTCGAGGCGGCGGCGGACCAGATGCGGATCCGCTTGCTGTCCGCCCGCGCCGACAGGAGATGCGGCATGACATGGGCCTTGAAGGTGTCGAAAGGCGTATTGTCGCGGAAGAAGAAACTCTCGTTCGTGGTCATCGCTTCGACCACGTCGCGGATCAGGGCCTCGTCCTTGCGGCGGAGTCCGGCGACCAGGCCCTCGAGGGTGTTCAGCCCGCGCTTCCGCGCGATCGGCAACAGACGGGACTCGACCAGGTAACCCTTGTCGCCCGTCAGCACCAGGCCCGACTTCGCCTTGAGGAGATCGGACAGAAACTGAAAATCGAGCGGATTCATCAACGCACTCCCGCCATGGCCGGTCCCTTGACCAGCCGTTCGATCGCGGTCCCCAATTCGCCGAGCGGCAGCACCGAGGTGCACAGCCCGGCCGTGGCCACGGCCCCCGGCATGCCCCAGACGACGCTGCTCGCCTCGTCCTGGGCAAGGACGGTGCCGCCGACCTCGGTCACCGCCCGGCTGCCCTGCAACCCGTCCTGTCCCATGCCGGTCAGGATCACGACCAGGGTCGAGCCGCCGTAGACCCCGGCGACGGAGCGCAGCATGGGATCGACGGCCGGCCGGCAGAAATTCTCCGGCGGGTCGCTGGTCAGGCGCAGGATCCGGCTGGTCCCCTGGCGTTCCACGATCATGTGATGATTGCCCGGTGCGACATAGATGCGCCGGGACTGGATGGTCTCGCCGTCCTTGGCCTCGGCCGCGGCAACCCCGGTCGCCTTGGCGATATGTTCGGCCAGGATGGCGGTGAAGGTCGCCGGCATGTGCTGGGTGATCAGGATCGGCACGTCGAGACGCGCCGCGATCGGCCCGAGCAAGGTGGACAGGGCCTGGGGCCCGCCGGTCGAACTGCCGATGGCCAGCACCTGCGGGCGCAGCGCGCCGGCCGGCCGCGTGGTGACCGCCGCCCCGCCGTAAAGGCTGGAAGGCTTGCGCAAGGGTGCCGCCGCGGCCGCGGCCGGGGCGGAACTTGCAGCCGCCGGCGTGCTGCGCAGAAAGCTGCTGCGCCGCCGCGCCGCCTCGCCCAGGGCCCGGGCCTTGGCGACCAGTTCCTGGCGGAAGGCTTCGACCGCATTGGCCTCGCGCGTCGAACTCGGCTTGGTCAGATAGTCGGCGGCGCCGAGCGTCAGCGCCTTCATGCTGATCTCCGCCCCGCTCTGGGTCAGCGTCGAGGACATTAGCACGCGCACGCCGCGCACCAGTTTCAGCAATTCCGGCAGGGCGGTGATGCCGTCCATCTCCGGCATCTCGACATCGAGGATGATCACCTCCGGCTCGGCCTTGGCGACGAGGCGAAGGGCCTGGGCGCCGTTGGGCGCGGTCGAGACCACCTTCAGGTCCGGCTCGGCATCGAGCCAGCGCGAGACGAGGCCCCGGATCACGGCGGAATCATCCACCACCATCACCCGGATCGGGCCGCCGTCCGGCCCGCCTGTTGCTCTCGGAGTCTCCATTTCAGAGCACGCCGACCGAAGCGAGCTTGGCCTCCAGGATCTCGCGGTCGAAGGGCTTCATGATGTATTCGCTGGCCCCGGCTTCGAGGGCGGCCTGGATATGCTCGATATCGTTCTCGGTGGTGCAGAACACGACCACCGGTGCCTCGCCGCCCGGGCGCTGGCGCAGCGCCTTGAGGAATTCGAGGCCGTTCATCACCGGCATGTTCCAGTCGAGCAGGATGAACTGGGGCATCGCCTGGGCGCAGCGGTCGAGCGCCTCCTTGCCGTCGCCGGCCTCGTCGACGGCGAAGCCGATTTCTTCCAGCATGCGGCGTGCCACCTTGCGGATCACGCGGGAGTCGTCAACGACCAAGCAGGACTTATGGACCATGGTTCCTGTTCCGGACTTCTGTTGTGTCAGGCCGCGTGGCGGCTTTCCAGGGTTTGGCGCAGGGCTTCGAGCAGCCCTTCGCGGTCGCCCTTGGCAACGTAATCGGTGAAGCCGACCTGGCGGCCGCGCTCGAAATCGGCGGTGCCGGTGCGCGACGACAGGGCGATCACCGGGGTATCGCGCCAGCGGCCCTCGCGGCGGATGGTTTCGGTGAATTCGAAACCGTCGAGGCCGGGCATCTCGATATCGGAGACGATCAGGTCGAAGCTCTCGCCCTGTTCGCGCAGCTTCAGCGCCTGCTGGGCATCCTCGACCGCCGTCACGCGATAGCCGGCGACCGACAGCACGGGCTGGATCATGTTGCGGAAGAAGGGGCTGTCGTCGACGAGCAGGACCGAATGGTGACGCGGCCCCTGCACCACCTCCTGGGCGGAGCGGCGGAACCAGTCGTCATAGGCAAGGGTCAGGTAATGGGCGACATCGAGGATCCCGGTCGCCTGCCCCGCCACCACCGCCGAGCCGATCAGGCCCGGCCGGCCCGACTTCAGTTCGACGTCGAGGCGGTCCTCGACGATGTCGATGATCTCGTCGACCGCAAGGCCCATGGCGCGCTCGCCGTCGGCGAAGACGACGACCGGCTGGCCGCCCTCGGTCCTCAGCCGGTGGTCGGCATCGGCGCAGATGATCGGCATCAGGCGGCCGCGATATTGTACCACCGGCCGGCCGTTGGACATTTCGATCCGCTTCACCTCGACCTCTTCGAGGCGGGCGACCAGCGCCAGGGGCACCGCCTTCAGTTCGGTGCCGCCCGCGCGGAAGACCAGCAGCGAGGTGGTGGCATCGCCGGCGCCAGAAGCAGCGCCGGTATCGGCGGCCGCATCCTGGTTCTCGCGCAGCGCCTCGCCGGTCTGCAGGGCGAGGCCGTTGGGGTCCAGGATCATGATCACGCTGCCGTCGCCCAGAATGGTATTGCCGGAGAACAGGGCATTCTCGCGCAGGATGCTGGCGACCGGCTTCACCACGATTTCCTCGGTGTCGAACACCCGGTCGACGGCGATGCCGAAGGTCTGCTGGCCGACCTGGGCGACGATGATGAAGGCTTCCTCGGGCCGGGGCGTGCCGGGCGGCACCAGGTTCAGGGTCTCGGCCAGGAAGATCAGCGGCAGCAGGCGGTTGCGCAGGCGCACCACCGGCGTGCGGTTGATTTCCTCGATCCGGTGTTCGGAATCCGGGGTCGCGCGCACCAGTTCGACCACGCCGATCTGCGGCACGGCGAAACGCTCGCCGCCGCATTCGACGATCAGGGCCGAGACGATGGCCAGGGTGAGCGGGATCTTGATCTGGAAGGTCGTGCCCTTGCCGGGCGCAGTCTTCAGGTCGATGGTGCCGCCGATCTTCTCGATATTGGTCTTCACCACGTCCATGCCGACGCCGCGGCCGGAGACGCTGGTGACCTTTTCCGCCGTCGACAGGCCGGGATGGAAGATGAAGCGCCCGACCTGGGCGTCCGACATGGCGGCGAGATCGGCCTCGCTGGCCAGGCCGTTGGCCGCGACCTTGGCCTTGATGCGGGCGATGTCCAGGCCTTTGCCGTCATCCGCGATCTGGATGATGATGTGGCCGCCCTCGTGATAGGCGTTCAGGATGATGCGGCCGGTCTCGGATTTGCCGGCGGCGCGGCGGGCCTCGGGCGTCTCCAGGCCATGGTCGGCGGAATTGCGGACCATGTGGGTCAGGGGGTCCTTGATCAGTTCCAGCACCTGGCGGTCGAGTTCGGTCTCGGCGCCATGCATCTGGAGATCGATCTTCTTCTTCAGTTCGTGCGACAGGTCGCGGACGATGCGCGGCAGCTTCGACCAGGCATTGCCGATCGGCTGCATCCGCGTCTTCATCACGCTTTCCTGCAACTCGCTGGTGCACAGCGACAGGCGCTGCAAGGGGCCGGAAAATTCCGTATCGCCCATGCGCCGCACCATCTGCAGCAACTGGTTCCGGGTCAGCACCAGTTCCGAGACCATGGTCATCAGGTTCTCGAGCAGGTCGACCGAGACGCGCAGGGTCTGGTTGCCGATCGGCCCTTCGGCGCGAACCTCGGCATGATCGGCCTGTTCCGCCGGGACGGCCGGCACGGCCGCGGCCTCACGCGGGACGACGGCGGTGGCGGCCGCCTCGTCCTCGCTCAGGATCGGCTCGGCGCCGGCGGCGATCGCGTCGGGCCCCGGGGCCATGCGGAAGGCGGCTTCGAGTTCGTCGAGCGACACTTCGCCCGGCTTCAAGGCGCGCTCCAGGGTGCCCAGGGCCTCGGGCGCGGGGGCCGGGGCGGCGACAGGGGCAGGAACAGGGACGGCGATGGGGGCGGGAACAGGAGCGGCGGCCGGGACGGGCTTCGCCGCCTGGCGCCCTTCCGCCAGATCGTCCAGGCGGGCGATCAGGGCGGCGTCGGTCCCCGGCGGTTCCTGTTCCGTCGATTCGAGGACGGCGAGAATCGCCTTGATGCCGTCGAGGGATTCGAGAATCAGGCTGACCGCATCGCCGGTCACCGTCATCTCGCCGGTGCGGAACTTGCCCAGCACGTTTTCCGCGGCATGGGCGATCGCCTCCAGCCGGGGCAGGCCGAGAAAGCCGCAGGTGCCCTTGATGGTATGGACGAGGCGGAAAATATTGGACAGGACCTCGCGGTTGTTGGGGTCCTGTTCCAGCTTCACGATCTCGACGTCGACCACGTCGAGGTTTTCCGCCGTCTCGGTCAGGAATTCTTGGAGCAGGTCGTCCACGGGGCAGCCTCGGCATGTGCCGCATCCGGCGCCAACGGGGATGCGGGCTGATAGCGATCAGTTGCCGCTATGGTCGGCCCGGGGTCGTAAAAATTCGATGAATGACGGGCCGGTCGCCGGCGCCTTCAAACCAGACGAAAGTCGACCCCGGCCTCGTCCGCCGCCGCGACCAGCCTGCGGCCGAGGGGCGCCGCCAGATGCAGGACCAGGGCCAGCGGCGCGGTGCGGGCCTCGGGCTCGGCGCCCGCATCCGCCAGGGCGGCGGCATGGCTGGCCGGCAGGGCGAAGCGGTCGCCGCTGACCCGGATCCGGGGCAGGTCGCCCTCGAAGACCAGCACCATCCGGCCGCCGCGGGGCAGGCAGTCGGCCGCGGCCAGGGCCATCAGGGCGGCCAGCCGGGCCCGGGCCCGCGGCACGCCGTCGCGCCCCCCCTCGATCGCCAGGGCGATGCGCCGGCCCTGCATCACCGGCGCGACCAGGCCGGCCAGTTCGTCGACCGTGATCGCGCCGTCGTCATGCACGGCCCCGAAGGCGAGGCGGAAGAACCGAAGGCGGGCCGAAAGCTCGGCGGCACTTTCGCCGATCAGGGCGATCGACTGGTCGCGCAATTCGTCGTCGTCCTCGTCGGCATCGGCGAGCAGTTCGACGCCGTTGACGACCGCGCCGACCGGACCGACCAGATCATGGCACAGGCGGGAACACAGCAGGCCGGCGAGGGTAAGCGGATCGGTCATCGGCAGGGACACGGGAGCGAAGGAGCAAGGGGATAAGCGTTGGGACCAGGTGCGGATGGCGCCAAACTGGCGTAAATTGGCCGGGCGCAGCCTAAACCACCCTCCGCCCGGGCGCCAGAGCCTGAAACGGGAAAGTTAACCATGACTCGTCACACCGCCGCGAGCCTGCTCACCCCGGGCGCCCTGGTCCGCCACCCGGGAGAGCCCGACTGGGGCCTCGGCCAGGTGCAAAGCGTGGTCGGGGCGCGGGTGACGGTGAATTTCGAGCATGCGGGCAAGCGGGTGATCAATGCCGCCGTGATCGACCTCGATCTTGTCGACGCCGAAGCTGCGAGCCGCTATTAAGTCCCGGTTCTGTACGTCTCCCGACCGGATTGCCATGCCCCGCCTCGAAGCCGCCGCCCGCGCCGAACTGATCGTCGCCCTCGCCGATCTCGCCGTCGAAGCCGGCGCCGCCATCATGAAGATCTACGGGAGCGATTTCGCCGTGAAGTCCAAGGGCGAAAACGACCCGGTCACCGAGGCGGATGTCGCCGCCGAGGCGATCATCGTCGCGGGCCTGAAGCAACTGACCCCCGATATCCCGATCGTCGCCGAGGAACTGGCCGCCGCCGGCCAATTGCCCCCGGGCAATCCCGCCGCCTGGCCGGCCTTCTGGCTGGTCGATCCCCTGGACGGGACCAAGGAATTCATCAAGCGGAACGGCGAATTCACCGTCAACATCGCCCTGATCGAGGAAGGCATTCCGGTCCTCGGCGTGGTCCATACCCCGGCCAAGGGCTGGACCCATACCGGCCATGGCACCGGCACGGCCAAGGTGCAGAAGCAGGGCCTGCCGCCCCAGTCGATCAAGGTGCGCCCGGTGCCGCCGGGCGGCCTGACCGTGGTCGCCAGCCGCAGCCACCGCGACAAGGCGACCGACGATTTCCTGGCCGAATATCCGGTGGCGCAGATGACGCCGGCCGGTTCCTCTCTCAAATTCTGCCTCGTCGCCGAGGGGCAGGCGGATTTCTATCCCCGCCTCGGCCCGACCATGGAATGGGATACGGCGGCGGGCCATGCCGTGGTCCTGTCGGCCGGCGGCACTGTCACCACCCTCGAAGGCGCCGCCCTGTCCTACGGCAAGCCCGAGTTCCGCAACCCGAAATTCCTCGTCCGCGGCGGCTGAATCAGCCGGGCGCCACCGGCACCAGCACCGCCTCCCCCGCCGCGAACAGGCGCTCCGGGTCCTCGCCCAGGGCGCCCAGGGTCGCGGCGGCGAAGATCTGCTGCCGCCCCAGCCGTTCCACCCGGCCGCGGGCGACGAAGGTCGCGGCCACCGCCGGCCGGAAGCAGCGCACCGCGAATTGCGAGACGAGGACATTCCCCGCCTGGCCCGCCGCCGCGAAGCCGCAGGCCGCCTCGATCAGGCCGCCGACCAGGGCGGCATGCAGGAAGCCGCTGTATTGGCCGAATTCGGGCCGCCAGGACAGATGCAGCTCGACCGTGCCGGGCGCTGCCGCCGCGATCCGCAGATCCAGCCATCGATTGAAGCCGGCAAGGTCGGAAATCGCCTGCAGGCGCCCGGCCAGGGTTTCGTGATCGGCGGTCATGGCGTGCCCCCCGCCTCGCGCAGCACGCGGAATACCGCGCTCGCCCTGGCGCAGGCCTCGCCGTCGGCGGTCGCCCGCGCCTCGGTGAAGGCGAGGCCGCGGGTGGCGCGGACCAGCACCGGCACCACTTCCAGCCATTGGCCGAGGCGGACGGCACCGATGAAATCGAGCGACAGGCTGACCGTCACCAGCCCGGTCAAGCCGCGCTCCGCCGCCGCCACGGCCAGCCCCATGGCATTGTCCGCCAGGGTGGACAGCACGCCGCCGTGCAACAGGCCCCGGCCATTGGCATGGGCGGCGCGAACGCGCAGGGCCAGGCTGGGCGCCCCCGCCACCGCCCGGGTGTAGATCGGCGCCCAGGGCGCGGTCACCGGGCTTTCCCGCGTATGCAGCCGATAATCGGGCGGCGGATCGTCGCCGGGCCCCTGTTCGAGCGGCGGAAGAGTATCGGTCATGGCGCTCACCCCGCGATTTATTTATTTAGACCAGTCTATATAATTCAGAAGCCGGAAAAACGTCAAGGCCCGGCGGCCATCAGGGCGGCGACCGCGGCGGCGGCATCGACGATGGGACGGGGATCGCCGCTGACCCGGCATTGGATCAGGCTGCCCTCGATGGCGGCGATGGCGACGCCGCCCAGGCTCCCCGCCCGGTCGGGCGGCCAGCCTTCGGCCGCCAGCATGTCGGCGAAGACCCGGGCCCAATCGGCCAGTGCTGCCCGAGCCGCCTGGGTCAGGCGCGGCGAGTCGGGCACGGTCTCGAGGATGGTGGTGGCCAGCGGGCAGCCGTCGCGGAAGCCCGAATCCGCCATCCAGCCCGCCAGCAGGCGGCCGTATTCGACCAGCACCGCCGCCGCCTTGCCGCCGTGGCGCGCCCGCAAATGTTCCAGCGTCGCCGTGACCACGGCGCCGGACTGGCGGATCGCCTCTTCCGCCAGTTGTTCCTTGCCTTCGGGAAAATAATGGTAGAGCGAGCCCTTGGGCGCGCCGCTTTCGGCCAGGATGTCGTTCAGGCCGGTGGCGGCATAGCCGCGCTTGCGCAGCAGCCGCGAGGCGGCACGGATGATTTCCTCGCGATGTTTCGCTGCCGCCATCTTACCCTCCCGATGCGCGGCCGCCGCCTCAGATCAGGGGCGGATGCTCCAGGACATTGATCAGGGCCCAGAGGCCGCAGGCGGCGATCGCCGCGCCCGAGATCTGGTTGATCAAGCGCAGGCCCCGGGCCTCCAGCTTGCCGCGCAGCAGGCCGACCAGGAAGGCGAGCGTCAGCCACCACAGCACGGACCCGGCGAAGACGCCGACCACATTGAAGGTCGCCTGCCCCAGGGTGCCGTCGCCGGTGAGGCCGGCCGCGGCAAAGGCGGTGGCGAAGCCGAGGATGGTGACCGGGTTGGTGATGGTCAAAAGGAAAGTGCCGACCATGGCCTGGGGCACCGAGCCTTCGTCCGCCTTCAGGTCGCGGTCCTTCGGCGTGGTGAAGAATGTCTTCACCCCGAGGATGGCCATGAACAGCCCGCCGACCAGATACATCCAGCCCTCGTGATCGACCACCCATTGGGAAACGGCGGTCAGGCCGAAGGCCGCCACTACCGCAAACAGGCCGTCGGCGACAGCGCCGCCGACCCCGGCCATGAAGCCGCTGATCCGGCCGATGTGCAGCGTCCGGTGAATGCAAACGAGATTGACCGGCCCGACCGGCGCCGCAACGACATAGCCGACGATAAGCGCGCGGACGAACAATTCGATATCCATTTGACCCCGGACGCAGCACCTCAGATCACGATCACGTCGTTCCCCGGCGGATCGGCATACAGCTTTTCGACGAGATGGGCCCGCCGGGTCAAGGCCGCTTTCTGGTTGATATACCCTTTATCGGTGATTTCGCCGCCGTCGAGGCTGGCCGGCTCGGCCATGAACAGCACGCGCTTGATCGCGGTGGAGGAGCCGGGATTGGCCCGGTTGTGGGCGCGCACCCGTTCCCGCACGTGTTCGACCAGCTGGTTGGCGTTCAACATGGTGTCGAGCGAGCCGAGCGCCGCCTCGTCGGTCACCACCTTGGGCAGGCCGACCCAGTTCGGCCAGGCCAGGGCTGCGACATATTTGCGGTCGTGGCCGCAGATCACCGCATCCTGGATCACCGGGGCGGCGGCGCCGACCAGATCGACCCGGAGCTTGCCCGCCTGCACCCAGGTGCCGGTGTCGAGCTTGAAATCCTCCGCCACGCGGCCGTCGAAGACGAGGCCCTGGTCCGGATCCTCGGGGTCGAGGAATTTGGCGGCGTCGCCGATGCAGTAGAAGCCTTCCGCATCGAAGGCTTCCGCCGTCTTCTTCGGTTCCTTGTAGTAGCCGGGGGTGATCAGGGCGCCGCGCACCCGGACCTCGTAGGTATGGCCGACCGGCACCAGCTTCAGTTCGACCCCGGGCAGGGGCAGGCCGATCATGCCCACCCGTTCCGCCTCGCGGAACACGCTGGTCGCGACCGGCGCGGTCTCGGTCGAGCCCCAGCCGGTGGTGAAGACCACCCGCTCGCCCGTGGTCCGGATCGCCAGTTGCTGGAAGCGTTCCCACAGGTCCTGGCTGAGGGCGGCGCCGCCATAGGCGCAGAACTTCAGGCGCTTGAAGAAAGTCTTCGCCATCGCCTCGTCCTTTTCCATGGCCGACAGCAGCATGGAATAGGCGACGGGGACATTCATATAGGTGGTCGGCGAGATTTCCTGGAGGTTGGCGATCGTCTCGTCGAACAGGCCGGGCAGCGGCCGGCCGTCGTCGATATAGAGGCTGGCGCCGGCGACCAGGGCCCCGTGCAGATTGGCATTGCCGCCGAAGGTATGGCTCCACGGCAGCCAGTCGACCGCGACCGAGGGCCCCTCCTCCGCCCGCCATTTCTCGTGGTCGAGAACGACCGAGCGGGCCATGGCGGCATTGGCGCAAAGCATGCGGTGGGTGTTGATCACCGCCTTGGGCATGCCGGTCGAACCCGAGGTGAAGAGATATTTGCAGACCGTATCCGGGCCCAGTCGCTCGAAGGCGGCATCGACCTCGGGGCCGACGGGGGTCTTCACCAGGTCCATGAAATCGGTCGAGGGCAGGCTGCCCGGCGCATCGCTCACATGCACGACCTCGACCCCGTCGAGGTTCAGCTTGGACAGCGCCGCCTCGAAGAAACGGCCGTTCTGGACGAAGATCAGCTTCGGCCGGACCAGATCGAAGACATAGACCAGCTTGGCATGGTCCATCGACATCAGCGAATAGGCCTGGCTGATCGAGGTCACGGGCACGCCCGCGGCGATCGCGCCATACATGACCAGGGCGTGCTCGATCGAATTGCCGGACAGCACCATCACCGCGTCGTCGGGCCCCAGGCCGCGGGCGAGCAGGGCCGCCGCGATGGCGTTCACATAGCCGAGCCCCTGGCCGTAGCCGATCTTGCGCCACGCCCGGTCGGGGCCGCGCTGGGCTAGCCACAGGGTGTCCGGCTCCGCCGCCGCCCATTTCCGCAAGGGCACGATCATGTTGCGGTCGTAGTCGCCGAGCGGGTGGCGCAGGCGCAGCACGATCTCGCCGTTGTCCCGGCGCTCGACATCCAACTCGTTCGACAGATAGCTGACTTTGCGGAATGCAGGCGGCATCGCGCGCTCTCCCCCGGTTATTTTGTCGCCGGCCCTGCGCAGGGGCGTTTTCGGCGTGTCCGGCGAGTCTGCAAAGAAGCTGTCTTATTGCAACCGACATTCGCGCCCGCCCCGGCGTAAAGTGACAAAAAATCATGAACCGGATTCCGCTGCGTCCCGGGGCCGGGAGGGGGAGCGGCGAAGCGCGGGCTTCAATGCGGGCGCCGGGTCGGCTAAGGTCTGCCTGGTCTGTACCCACGGGGGATGCGCTCATGTTTCGGCGTCTGATGCTTGCCGGCCTTCTTGCTGCCGGCTCCTTCCTCGGCCCGGCGGCCCGGGCGGCGGACGGGGTGCAGGTGATCGCGCGCGACGGCAGCGCCGTCACCTTCCCCGAAGGCACGCTGGCCGCCTTCGACCTCGCCATCCTGCAGGGCGCGGACATGCTGCGCGTCGACGTCTACCAGACCTTCGACGGCGTGCAGGTGATCCGCACCGCCCGCGATCTGGCCGCGACCACCGATATCGCCAGCCTGATGCCCCGCCCCGGCCCCCTGAAGGGCGAGCCGCCGCCGGCCGGCTATCCGGTCGATTATACGCTCTACGGCGACTATGCCCGCCTGACCGCGCGCCAGCCGGTCGCCGGCCGCGACACCGGCTTCGACGGCATGTTCCCCACCCCGATCCTCGAAGACCTGCTGGTCCTGGTCGAACGCCGCAAGATCGAGCGCCGCCGCACCATCGGTCTTCTGCTCGTCCTGCATGATTCGGAGATCCACGCCGCCCGCGGCCGGCCGATGGAGCCCCGCCTGCTCGCCACCCTGCAGAAATACGGCCTGGCCGGCTCGCCCGACGTGCTGATCGGCACCGGCGACCCGTCGAGCTTCAGCCGCCTCGGGGCCACCGGCGGCAATCCGCGCGTCTTCGTCCTCGGCGGCTCGACCGAGCGGCCGGCGGATGCGGCCCGCACCGGCGATGGCCGCACCTATGGCGACTATCAGGCGCCGGACGGGCTGCGCGCCATCCGCGGCTTCGCCGACGCCATCCTGGTCGATGTCCAGGATGTCCAAGGCACCTATGCCGATGGCGGCGCCATGCCCGCCACCACCCTGGCCGGCGATGCCCGCACCGCCGGCCTCCGCCTCTTCGTCGGCGGCTTCGCCGATGCCGAGGACCCGATAAAGCCGCGCCGCGCCGCCATCGAAATGTATCACCGCATCATCGCCCTCGGCATCGACGGCATCGTCACCGACGAACCGGTGCGCGCCGTCGCCGCCCGCCGCCCCGGCGGCTGACCCCGGCGCCAGCGCGCCCGCCATGCGCCCAAGCCGTTCGCGACGAGATTGGTGTGTTCACCGCGCCCCGCCAACATCGGCGGGGCGTCGGGCAAAGGCGGTTTCCGGTGATGGTGCTTGACGGTAGGGCATTCGCGCCCTACGTTACATGTAACAATATTGACGATGACAAGCGGTCATGCCGACATCAGTTTCCGAACGGGTTCAGAAGCGCCGGGCTGCCTTGCGAGCCGCCGGGCTGCGCCCGATCCAGATCTGGGTTCCCGACACCCGTCGCCCCGGCTTCGCCGAGGAATGCCGCCGCCAAGCCCAGGCCGTGGCCCAGGCGGACATGGCCGACCGGGAGATGCTGGGCTTCCTTGATGCCATCCTCCTGGACACGGACGGCGAGAACGAAGCGTGAGGCGCGGAGACCTCGTGACCGTGGCCATGCCCGGAGACTTCGGCAAGCCGCGCCCGGCCCTGGTCATCCAGTCCGATCAGTTCATGGACGCGGCCACCGTGACGGTGTTGCTGCTGTCGGGGACCCTGGTCGATGCCCCCTTGGTCCGTCTGAGCGTGGAGCCACGCCCGGAGAATGGCTTGCGCAAGCGGTCCCAGATCATGGTGGACAAGGCCATGACCGTGAAGCGGGACAGGCTGGCGTCACCATTCGGCAGGCTCGACGACGAAACCATGGTTGCCGTCAATCGCGCTCTCGCCCTGTTCCTGGGCTTCGCTTAAGCTGCATGCCGGCAGACGCCTGACGTCGCCCTCTCCGCCCTTAAAAAAGATTTTTCCGGCAAGGCAGACAGGCCCTAAGTCTTTGAACCTGGAGCCAACCCGGTGCTTCACGCGCTGGATTTCAACACGCTTGCCGAATGGCTTGGCCCCTGCGCCAAGGCCTTTTTCTTTTGCACTGCAGAAAAGCAAGTGTTTACGGCGGCAAAAGTCGTGTTACGCTTCCTTTACGAAGTACTGCTTCAATGGATCCATCGAAATCAGTCGTTAGCAGTCGGTGAAGGAGAGTGCCAGCCCGATCCCCGGTCATTAGTCGCGATGAATTGGTCAACAGATGAGGAGTGCCGCATGAGCGATCTTGCCCGCATGCTGTCCGACTATCGCCTGACAACGGCGGAAATTCTGTACCACATGCCGGATCATCCGGCACTTCTGCAAAGCTATACTTGGCAGAAACTGGATCTGGCGCCGCGCTATCCCGAGCTGCGGAAGTTTCTCGACTTCTGGGAAGCCAATCTCGACGGCCGGCTTCATTCGGTGAAGGTGGTCAGCAACAAGCTGATCACGCCCGGCGAATTCCGCCACACCCGGAATTATTTCGCCCTGCATTGATGGTTTCCCGCCCGGCCCGATTGTCACAATTTCATAACATTCGGGCCGGTTGATCGGCGGTATAAGAACGCTCAGGACAATGTTTTGGGGGCAGCCATGGCGTGGCCACAGCCGTTCTCGCGCCTGCGTGCGCTTGCCACCGCGCTCGGGCTGGGGGTCGTTCTGGCGCTGGCGGCCTGCGACAGCCAGCCCGCCTTCGACTTCACCATCGTCGCCGGCTCGGAAAACCAGGCGCTGGAGCCGATCGTGCAGGATTTCTGCCGCACGAAGGGCGTCACCTGCACCCTGGCCTACCAGGGTTCCCTCGACATCGGCCTCTCGCTCCGCCCCGGCCAGGACAGGACGGTGGATGCGGTCTGGCCCGCGGCCAGCCTGTGGATCGACCTGTTCGATAGTGCCCGCGCCGTCACCCACCGCCGCTCGATCTCGCAGAACCCGGTGGTGCTAGGCGTCCGCAAGGCCAAGGCCGAGGAATTGGGCTGGACCAAGGGCCCGGTGACCACCAAGGCCATTCTCGAAGCGGTGGAGGCCGGGCGCCTGCGCTTCTTCATGACCTCCGCCACCCAGTCCAATTCGGGCAGCGCCGCCTATCTCGCCATGCTGGCGGCGGCGCGCGGCAAGCCCCTGCTGGAAGCGGCCGACCTCGACGATCCCGACACGCTGCGCCAGGTCCGCGCCCTGCTGCGCGGGGTCGAGCGGTCGTCGGGTTCCAGCGGCTGGCTGGCCGATCTCTATCTCCAGGAAACCGCCCGCGGCGCCGTTCTCGACGCCATGTGGAACTATGAAGCCGTCATCAAGGAAACCAACGACGCCCTGCGCGCCAAGGGCAAGGACGTGCTCTGGGCGGTCTATCCGGCGGAAGGGGTGGCGGTCGCCGATTCCCCGCTCGGCTTCGTCGAGCGCGGCCGCGACAAGGCGGTGGAGGAGTTCTTCGTCGCCCTCCAGGCCCATCTGCTCTCCCCCGAGATCCAGGCTCAGATCGCGGCGACCGGCCGCCGCGTTGCGCTCGGCGGCGGCCAGGCCAAGGCCGAGGCGGACTGGAACTTCGATCCCGAACGGCTGGTGACCGCCATCCCGACGCCGGAACCGGGCGTCATCCGCCGCGCCCTCGCCCTTTACCAGGAGGCGCTGCGCCGGCCTTCGCTGACCGTGCTCTGCCTCGACTTCTCGGGCAGCATGGAGGGCGAGGGCATCTATGCCCTGCGCCAGGCCCTGCAATTCCTCTTCACGCCCGAGCGGGCGGCGGAACTGCTGGTGCAATGGTCGGCCGCCGACCGCATCGTGGTCATCCCCTTCAGCGGCCGCGTCGGCGCCGTCTGGGATGCGGCCGGCACCGCCGAGGGCCAGGCCCGCCTGCTGGCCGAGGCCCTGGCCTGGCCGGTCGGCGGCGGCACCGACATCTATGCCTGCATCGACGAAGCCTATCGCCAGATCGAGCGCTTGCGCGGCAGCGACAACGATTACCTGCCGGCGATCGCGGTGATGACCGACGGCGTCAGCGAGGGCAGCGCCGATGCCTTCCTGGCCGGCCGGCCCGGCGGCGGCGGCGCGGTCCCGGTGTTCGGCGTCACCTTCGGCAATGCCCGGCGGGATGCGCTGGACATCCTGGCCAAGGGCACCGGCGCCCGGGTCTTCGACGGCACCAAGGACCTGACCGGCGCCTTCCGGTCGCTCCGCGGCTATAATTAGGGAGCGGCGGTGAGCGGGGACAGAGGGCGCAGGCCCGCATCCGCCCCGGGCGGCAGCGGCAACAACTGGCTGGCCGGCGGGCTGGCCGGGGCGGCGGCCGTGCCGGCCCTGGCGCTCGGCCTCGACATTCCGTTCCTGGTCGCGGCCGGCAGCGGCGTCCTCGTCTGCCTCGGCCTTGCCTTCGCCCTCGGGCCGCGGCGCCTGTTCGAGGGCGCCGACACGAAATCCCTCTCGGACGAGGGGCTGGCCTTCGCCCGGGAATTGCTGGCCGCCGCCCTGCCCGAGGTCCGGCGCCTGGAAACCGAGGCGGCGCGGATCAAGGATCCGGCCGGCGGCAAGGCCGCCCTGCACTTGGCCGCCCTCGCCCGCGAAGTCACCGACATCGTCGAGCGCGAGCCGGTGCGCCTGCGCAATGCCCGCCGCCTGCTGACCCATTTCCTGCCCTCGGCCGCCGATCTCTGCGCCGGGGTCGTCCTGCTTGAAGGGCAGCGCAGCCCCGACCGCGAGCGGATGCGCAAGGCGACCGAGATGCTGGCCCGGCTGGAGCGGGCCTTCGCCCTGTCGCGCGATGCGCTTTTCGAAAGCGACCTGACCGAACTGGACGTCGACCTCCAGATGCTCGACCTTTCGCTGAAGAACGATCTGGAGACCAGGGCATGAGCCTGTCGCGACGCGCTTTCGGCCTCGGCCTGCTCGGCGCCGGCATCGCCGCGACCGGCGGCTATATGGCGCTGCGGGACAGCAGCCTGCTGCGCGAGCCGCTGGCCCTGACCGGCTTCGTCGGCGGCGAGAAGAAGGGCTTCCTGGCCAATCCCCGCACCCGGGCCGCGCTCGCCGGTGCCGGCTTCGCGCTGGAGGCGCGGCAGGCCGGCTCGGTCGAGATGGTGCGCGCCCCCGAACTGCGGGCCCAGGGGCCGGATTTCCTCTGGCCCTCGTCCTCGGTGATGGTCGAGATCGCCAAGGACAACCAGATCCCGGTGCGCCGGTCCCAGGTCGTCCTGAATTCGCCGATCGTGGTCTATTCCTGGTCCAACGTGGTCGACGGCCTGACCGCCGCCGGCCTCGCCCGGACAGAGGCCGACGGCCATCTCGCCTTCGACCTCGCCGCCTTCCTGAAGGCGATCCTGGCAGAGAAAGCCTGGGCCGACCTCGCGGTGCCGGAATTGTTCGGCAAGGCGCGGCTGGTCACCACCGACCCCAACCTTTCGAATTCGGGCTTCATGTTCGCCGGTCTGGCCGCCAACCTGCTGGCCGGCGACGTCGCCACCGGCGCCGCCCTCGACCGGGTCGGCGGCGAGGTCGAGACGATTTTCCGCCGCATGGGCTACAAGTCCAATTCGTCCGGCAGCCTGTTCGACGATTACCTGGCCGGGGGCCCGGGCGTGCACCCCATGATCGTCGGCTACGAGAACCAGTTGATCGAATGGATCCTGGCGGACCGGGAGCGCTGGGCGCGGATCGCCGGCGGGCGCTACCGGCCGGTGCCGCTCTACCCCGTGCCCACGGTCTATTCCGCCCATCCGCTGCTCAGCCTGAAGCCTCAGGCGGACGGGCTGATCGATGCCCTGAACGGCCCGGCGCTTCAGGCGATCGCCTGGGAAGACCACGGCTTCCGCGGCCCCCTGGGCGCCCGCGGCGAGGCGGCGGTGCTCGCCGATCTCGCCCGCCTGATCCCGGACCGGGTGGACGCCATCCTGCCCATGCCGGACGCCAGGGTGATGCTCGCCCTGCTCGACCGGCTGGCCTGATCAGATGCCGGCGCCGTCGTAGACGGCGTTCTGGAGGTTGTCGCGGATTTCCGCCGCCAGGCTCTGCGCCTCGACATGGTCGCGGGCGCGCGGGCGCGGCGTCAGCACCCGGTGCTCGGACTGGATGCGCCCGGGCTTGCCGCCCAGCAGGATCACCCGGTCGGCGAGATAGACCGCTTCGTCGATGTCGTGGGTGACGAAGATGATGGTCTTGCCGGTCTCCTGCCACAGGCGCACCAATTCGTCCTGCAACCCGGCCCTGGTGATGGCGTCGAGGGCGCCGAAGGGTTCGTCCATCAGCAGGATTTCCGGGGCGACGGCCAGGGCGCGGGCGATCGCCACCCGCTGGCGCTGCCCGCCGGAAAGCTGGTGGGGATAGCGCGCGCCATGATCGCCGAGGCCGACCAGGGCCAGCGCCTGGGCCGCCCGGGCGTGGCGCTCGGCCCGGCCGATGGCAAGCCCTTCGGCACCGAATTCGACATTGCGCGAGACCCGGCGCCAGGGCAGCAGCCGCGCATCCTGGAACACCATGGCATAGGGGCGGCGGTCGGCGGCGGGCGCGGTCGTCACCTTGGCCGTGCCCTTCGCCGCCGGGATGAGATCGGCGATGATGCGCAGCAAGGTCGACTTGCCGACGCCGCTGGCCCCGACCACGGCGACGAATTCGCCCTTCTCGACCCGGAGATTGAAGCCCTCGAGGATCGTGTTGCCGCCGAGCACGATCGAAAGGTCGGAAATATCGATCACGGGACTATCGATCAGGGGCGCCATCGCAACAACCAGTTCCGGAGAAGGACGAAAGCCGCATCCACAAGGCCGTAGAGCAAGGCCATGGTCAGCATATAGACGACGACGATATCGGAGGCGAGCAAGGTCGCCGCCTCGTTCATGCGCTGGCCGAGGCCGGCGACACCGAAAAGCTCCGCCGCGACCACCGACATCCAGGCCTGGCCGAGGCCGGTGCGCACCCCGGCGAGAATCCCCGGGGTCGAGGCCGGCAGCACCACTTTCACCAGTTTGACCAAGCGCGAGCGATAGCCGAAGGATTCGGCCAGTTCGATCAGGTCGCCGTCCACCCCCTGCACCGCCGCCAGGGTGGTGAAATAATTGATCCAGAAGACGCCGACGCCGACGATGAACGTGGCGGCGGCGGGCGAGATCTGGAACCACAGGATGGCGAAAGGCACCCAGGCGAGGCCCGGAATCGGGCGCAGCACCCGGATGACCCAGGCGGTCAGCCCCTCCACCGTCCGCGACATGCCGGTGACGATGCCGAGCCCGATGCCGAGCAGGGAGCCGAGAATCAGCCCCATCAGGTAGTGGTCCAGGCTCTGGCCGATGCGGTCGAGCCAGATGCCGCTGCTGACCTCGCGCCAGAAGGCCTGGGGCAGGCTCGACGGCGGCGGCAGGAAGATCGGCGACATCAGGCCGAAGCGCGTCACCCCTTCCCACAGGCCAAGGAAGCCCAGCAGGCCGGCGATGGCCAGCAGGATCGGCCGGTCGGCGAGGCTGCCGCCCCTTTGTCCTTTGCTCATGTCCACTCGAACGAAGGTGTGAAAAGCAAGAAATGGCCGAGATCGGGCGACTTGTCGATCGTCCCGATCATCGGCCATGTGAAACGGCCGCCCCGGCGGGGCGGCGCGCTTACTTCGCGACGGCCTTCTTGTAGAAGCTGGCGTCGAACAGCTGGCTCAGGTCGCCGGCCTTCTCGATCGCGCCGATCTCCAGCTGGAAGTCCTGGAAGATCTTGGTCGATTCGACGATCGATTCCGGATCGGCGACGAATTTCGAGCCGGGCGAGACCAGGGCCTTCTCGATCGTCTCGACCGAGAGCAGGCCCTTGCCCAGCACCGCATTGACCAGCGGTGCCGCCGCCTTCGGATCCTTCTGCAGGAATTCGGTGGCGCGCACGGTGAGATCGACCAGGGCCTGGGCGGCGGCCGGCTGCTTCTCGATGAAGGCCTCGGTCAGGCCGAAGACCGAGCCGGGCTGATTCGGCAGGATCTGGCCGCCGGCGACCAGGATCTTGATCTCCGGGTTCTTTTCGATGGTGACGGTGATCGCCGGCTCGCGGATGGTCGCGGCTTCGACGCCGCCGGCGAGCAGGGCCTGCTGGGTTTCCTCGATGCCGAGGGGCACGACCTCGACCGTCGCCTCGTCGATCTTGGCGACCTTGCGGATCCAGTAGAGCAGCACGGTCTGCGGCACCGAGCCCTTGGGCTGGGTGGCGATCTTCACCGGCCGGCCCAGGTCCTTGGCGACGGCGGCGAAAGCCTCGGCCAGAGTGCCGCCCTTGGCGACCGCCTCCGCGACCTTCTTGCCGCCGAGCACGGCCACTTCCTCGACCGCGGTCGCGGCCACGACCTTGACACCGATACCCTTCTGGCGGGCGACGATCAGGGGGCCGACACCGGCGAAATAGGCGTCGATCCCGCCCGAGGCCACGGCCTGGATCAGGTTGGGGCCGGAGGCGAACTGGGTCAGCTTCAGGTTCAGGCCCTGTTCCTTGGCCCAGCCGAGACCGTCGAGCACGAAAAGCTGGGCGACGCCGGTCACCGGAATGAAGCCCACCCGCACCTCGACCGGCTCCGCCGCCGAGGCCCGGCGCCCCAGGCCCGACAGCGCCAGAGCGGCGGCGCCCGCCCCCAGTCCCAGTACCGAACGACGATCGATGGCGACCATGATGCGACCCTTCTCTTTCCCGTTGCCCCGCTGTTCGCGCGGTGATTGGACGGGGAGTGAACGACGGTTGCGCTTATTTGTCAATTTCAGACGCATAAATATTATATTTACAAGAAAATAAAGTTATTAATAGACTTGGCCTTCCCCGCCCCGCCACCGATCATCGGCGCCAGCGGGGAGGACAGGCATGCAGCACGACATCAGCGACGCCACGGTCGACGTCTGTGTCATCGGCGCGGGCTTTGCCGGGCTGAGCGCGGCCCGCGCCCTGGTCGCCGCCGGGCGGGCGGTGCGGGTGATCGAGGCGCGCGACCGGGTGGGTGGGCGGACCAAGCCGGGCATGGTCGCCGGCCACCGGGTCGATCTGGGCGGGCAATGGGTCGGGCCCGACCACCGCCGCCTGCGGGCGCTGGCGGCGCGCCACGGCATCGCCACCGAACCCCAGTTCGAGACCGGGGCCAAGCTGATCGAATTCGGTGGCACGGTGAAACGCTACGAGGGCCTGATTCCCGCCATCCCCCTGCTGGCCCTGATCGAGACCGACCGGGTGATGAAGCGGATCGAGCGCATGGCCGCCGCCCTCAGCGCCAGCGCCCCCTGGGCCGCCGCCGGGGCGGCCGATCTCGACCGCGACACGGTCGATGCCTGGCTGGCGCGCCATGTCCGCACGGCAGGCGCCCGCGCCCTGATGGCGATCGCGGTGCGCGCGGTCTTCAGCGCCGAGCCGGCGGAAATCTCCATGCTGTTCTTCCTGGCCTATATCCGCGCCTCCGGCGGGCTGGAGCCGCTGATCTCGGTCCGGGGCGGGGCGCAGCAGGACCGCTTCCGCGGCGGCCTCCACGCCCTGTCCGAAGCCCTGGCGGACGAGGTCGGGCGCGAGCGCCTGCGCCTGGGCCGGCCGGTCGCCGCGCTCGAACAGGATGCGGCCGGGGTCACCGTCCATGGCGGGGGCGAAGCGCCGCTGCGCTGCCGCCGGGCCATCGTCACCGTCCCCCTCGCCCTGCTGCCGCGGCTCCAGGTCTCGCCGCCCTGGCCCAGCCTGCGCCAGGGCCTGGCCCAGCGCAGCCCCATGGGCAGCGTGATCAAATGCCATGTCGCCTATCGCACGCCGTTCTGGCGCGCCCGCGGCCTCTCGGGCGAGGCGGTGTCGGACCGGGGGCCGTTCTCGCCCATCTTCGACGGCACCCCCGAAGGCGCCGGCGAAGGCATCCTGACCGGCTTCCTGGAGGGCGAGGCGACACGCCGCTTCACCGCCCGAACGCCCGAGGCGCGACGCGCGGCGGTGATCGCCACCCTCACCCGCCTGTTCGGGCCCGAGGCCGCCCACCCGATCGACTATGCCGAGAACGACTGGCTGGCCGAGGACTGGTCCGGCGGCTGCTATGCCGGGCTGATGGCGCCGGCGACATTGACCGGCTTCGGCCCGGTGATCCGTGAAGCGGCCGGCCGCATCCATTTCGCCGGCACCGAAACCGCGATCGAGGCCACCGGCTATGTCGAGGGCGCCCTCGAATCGGGCGAACGGGCGGCCATCGAAGTGTTGGCCGCCCTGAATCAGGACGCCCTGAATACCGTCAGCTGATCGCCCGGCCGAGGGCGGCCAGCAGGCGGTCCACATCCCCCTCGTCGTTGTAATGGGCGAGGCTGACCCGGATCACCCCGCCCGGATGCAGGCCAAGGGCGGTGACCACGCGTCGGGCGTAGAAATCCCCCTGACCGACAGCGATGCCCTGGTCCCAGAGGATGCGGGCGATCTCGCCCTGGTCGCGGCCGGCGACGGTGAAGGAAACCGTGGGCGCCCGCTGCCCGTCCACGGTGGGCCGGCCGATCAGCCGGATAGCGGGCAGAAGGGCGAGCCCGGCCAGCAGCCGCTGGCCCAGGCGGTCCTCATGGGCGGCGAACAGGCCGTAGAGCCGTTCCATCCGCCCGCGCAGGCTGTTGACCGGCAGGGCGAAGTGATGCTGGTCCAGCGCCTCGAAATAATCGGCGATGCCGGGCAGCGCGGCGGTGAATTCATGGGACGGGCCGCCGGGGTTCAGCATCTTCGGCGCCTCTTCGATGAAGAAGTGATTCTGCGGGGCCAGCCGCGCCACCACCGCACGCCGGACATAGGCCGCGCCGACATGGGGGCCGAAAGTCTTGTAGAGGCTGAAATAATAGAAATCGACGTCCAGCGCCTTCACGTCCGGCAGGCGGTGGGGGGCATAGGCGACACCGTCGACCGCGATCAGGGCGCCCGCCGCCCGGGCGATCGCCGCCGCCGCCCCGACATCGTTGAAGGTGCCGACGATATTCGAGCAATGGGGCATGACCACGAGCCGGGTGCGCGGCCCGACCAGCCCGCGCAGCACGTCGAGGTCGAGTTCCGCCGTGACCGGATCGATCGGCCATTCGCGCACGCTCGCCCCCGTTTCCGCCAGCCGGCGCCAGGGGGTCGAATTCGCCTCGTGGTCCTGGTTGGTGACGACGATCTCGTCGCCCGGCGCCAGCAGGGGCCGCAGCGCCGCCGCCAGCACCATGACGTTGACCGTGGTCGAGGGACCGACCAGCACCTCGTCCGTGCCGGCGTTCAGGAAGGCGGCGGCGACCGCCTGCCCCTCGGCGATCAGGCGCGCGGCTTCCGCCGAGGCGGCGAAGCCATAGGCCGGCTGCACCTGCAGTTCGGTCATATAGCGGGTGACCCGGTCGATCACCTGGCGCGGCACATAGGTGCCGCCCGCATTCTCGAGAAACGCCGTGCCGTTGGCGAGCGGCGGAAACTGCGCCCGCGCGAAACCGACGTCGAGATCGACGCCGCCCCTGTTAGCCGAAGTCAAAGCAGCATCCCCCGGTTGGTCCAACCGGGGGTGCAGCTTAATTGGTCGGGATGATGGTTGTCACGCGGCGCGGCGCCGCCGTGCCTTCCCGATCCGCCGTGGCGCGCGAACCGATCGCCCGATCGACGTCCGGACCGCCTTCCAGCACCTCGATCTTCACCTTGCCGACCCCGCGGTCGCGCAGGCCGATGGCCGTCGCCGCCGCCGCGGACAGATCGATCACGCGGCCCCGGATATAGGGCCCGCGGTCGTTGATGGTGACGATCACCGACCGCCCGGTGGCGATGGCGGTGACCCGCACCCGCGTGTCGAAGGGCAGGGTCTTGTGCGCCGCCGTCAGCTCGTGCTGGTCGAAACGCTCGCCGTTGGCGGTGCGCCGGCCATGGAAGCCGGGACCGTACCAGGAGGCATTGCCGGCGAATTCCCGCACCACCCGTTCGGACTGCGAACCGGCGATCTTCTCCCGGTCGCTGATCGGGCCGCCGACCGCGGCGGCGACGGGCGCCCCCGCCTTGCCGGCGGCGTCGCGGACCGGGCCCGGGCGCGCGGCGCCCGCCGGCGCGGCCGCCTCGGGCGTGGTAACTTCAGACGATACAGCAACCGCGGAATCGCGAATACTGACCGGGTCGTCGGCGTTGTCGGTCGCCCGGGCCGCCGAAGTGGCGCCCAAGGTTACGGCAGCCGCAGTCGCGGCAGCCACGATCCAATTCAACGCGAGCAAACGGGTTGCCGCCATCGATCCTCCTCTCCTTCTTCGGCGCGCGGGCACGGAGGATGTGCCGCGCGCGGACTGGAACAGACCCCTATCCCAAGGCCAACAACACACTGCGACGCGTCCGGTTGCCCCGGACTGCACCAGATGTTTATGAAAACGCCCGGCTCAACGAGTCGGGCGACGGGTTGCGACTGCCCTCAGCCGCCACCGCAAGCCAACGAGACCCATGGCGAAGCCAAGAACCCCGATGTAAAATTCAGGACTCAAACGTCCTTACCCTCTGGGCCGACGACAACCATGCCGGGCTTTTCTGGACATGCGGGACGGAGGTTTCCGGTCTCCCGCACGGGTTGCCACGACGCGACATTGACGAAAAAAATCCTCCTTGGCAACCCTGCCCGTCCGCGGGCAGTCCCGAAGCACCGCCCGCAAGGCCCGGAAAGCACCGCACAATGATGCCGATTTTCTTTATTTTCAGTTACTTGGAAATCGTGGTTAAGATGCCCTGAACCATGCCTGGACGGGTGTTTCGAGCCCATATTTCATGGTCCGGAAGCCACCTGCCCCGGATTTTCTTTCATGGCCGGAGGGGGAAATGCGCCTCGCCAGCATCATCGGCCTGACACTCGCACTGGTTGCGACCGGCAGCCATGGCCAGCAGGCCAGCGATCGCCATGCCCCGGAGGCCGGCACCGGCGGCGCGGCCCCGGTCCAGGCCGGAAAGGCGCGCGACTTCATGGTCGTGGCCGCCCATCCCCTCGCCGCCGAGGCCGGCCGCGCGATCCTGGCCGAGGGCGGCAGCGCCGCCGATGCCCTGGTCGCGGTGCAACTCGTGCTTGGCCTGGTCGAGCCCCAGTCCTCGGGCCTCGGCGGCGGCGGCTTCCTGCTGCACTGGTCGGCGGAAGCGGGGCGCCTGATCACCCTCGACGGGCGCGAGACCGCCCCCGCCGCCGCGGGCCCCGACCTCTTTCTCGGCGCGGACGGCAAGCCCTTGCCGTTCTTCGCCGCGGTCGTCGGCGGCCGTTCGGTGGGCACGCCGGCGACCTTGCGCCTTCTCGAAGAAATCCACCGCCGCGCCGGCCGGCTGCCCTTCGAGCGCCTGCTGGCGCCGGCGATCGCACTTGCCGACGCCGGCTTTCCGGTCTCGCCCCGGCTGGCCGCCCTGATCGCGGCCGAGGGCGAGCGGCTGAAGCACGACGGCGAAGCCGCGCGTTACTTCTTCGCCGCCGACGGCCGGCCGCTGGCGGCGGGCGCGGTCCTGCGCAATCCCGCCTATGCCGAAACCCTGCGCCGGATCGCGGAGGGCGGCGTCGACGCATTCTATTCCGGCGAGATCGCCGACGACATCGTCGCCCGCGTAACCGGTGACGCCCTCAATCCGGGCGCGCTGGCCGAAAGCGATCTCGAGAATTACAAGGTTATCGAGCGCAACCCGGTGTGCGCGCCCGCCTTCGGTTACGACATCTGCGGCATGGGGCCGCCGTCGTCGGGCGGGATCGCGGTCATCCAGATCCTGTCCCTGGCGGAGGCGGGCGGCCTCGGCGCGCTTGCCCCGGGCTCGGCGGCCGCGTGGCGGGTGATCGGCGAAGCCTCGCGCCTTGCCTTCGCCGACCGCGAGCGCTGGCTGGCCGATCCCGCCTTCTTCCGCGTGCCCGCCAACGGCCTGATCGCGCCCGGTTACCTGGCGCTGCGCGCCCGCCTGCTGGACGGAACGGCCGCCCAAGGTCCGGTGATGCCGGGTCCGGTGCCGGCCGGCCAGCCGGCGCAGGACAGCGGCCACCTCGCCCCCCTGCCCGGCGCCGGGGCGGGGCCGGACTTCCCCTCGACCACCCAGGTGGTGATCCGGGATGCGGCGGGCGACGTCATTTCCTATACCGGTACGATCGAGAATGGTTTCGGCTCGCGCCTCATGGTGCGCGGCTTCCTGCTGAACAATGAACTGACCGATTTCTCCTTCGCCGCCGCGGATGCCGCGGGCCTGGCCGTGGCCAACCGGGTCGAGGGGGGCAAGCGGCCGCGCTCCTCAATGGCGCCGACCATCGTCTTCCGCGACGGCCGGCCGGTGCTCGCCATCGGCAGCCCGGGGGGCAGCCGGATCATCGGCTTCGTCGCCCAGGCCCTGATCGGCCATCTCGTCTGGGGCCAGGATCCGGCGACGGCCCTGGCCGCGCCCCATCTCCTCAACCGCTTCGGCCCCTTCGAGCTGGAGGCGGGAACCGCAGCCAGCGATCTCGCCCCCGGGCTTCAGGCCCTTGGCTACCGGACCGAGATCACCGACCTCAATTCCGGCCTTGCCGCCATCGCCATCGGCCCGGACGGCCTCAGCGGCGCGGCCGACCCCCGGCGCGAGGGCGCGGTGGCCGGCCAGTAGCCAGAGGCTTAGAGGCCGAGGCGCGCCTCCAGTTCCGCCAGCGCCTCGCCGGTATAGACGGCGATGCGCTGCATATGGGGCAGGCTGTCGCGGTCGCCGGTGAAGCCGAGGTTGAACTGCCCGGCATAGGAAAGGACAGTGATGTTCAGCGCCTGGCCATCGAACAGCAGGGAAACCGGATAGATCTGTTCGAGCTTCGCCCCGTCGAAATAGAGCGTTTCCGCCGGTCCCGGCACGTTGGAAATCACCAGGTTGTTCATCGGCCGGGTCATGGTGCCGAGGCCGAGCATGAGCTGGACCATATAGGGCGTCATCAGGACCAGGGTGTAATTGTCGATGGCGCCGCGCGACATCGATTGCAGTTTTTCCTTGGCCGGCGCCGAGGAGGCGGCGATCGCCTTCAGCCGCTCGATCGGATCGGCGATATCCGTGTGCAGGTTGACGAAGATGGTCGAGATGGCGTTGCCCACGGTGGCATCGTCGGACGGCCGGACCGAGACCGGCACCGAGGCGGTCAGCGGCTTCTGCGGCAATTCGCCGAGACCGTCGAGGTAGCGGCGCAGCGAGGTCGCGCACAGCCCGAGGAAGACGTCGTTCACCGTGACCCCCGCCGCCTTGGACACCGCCTTGATGCGGGCGAGGTCGTAGTGCTGGGTGGCGAAGCGGCGCTTGCCGCGGATCTTGCCGTTCAGGATGGTTTCCGGGGCGCCATAGGGAAAGGCCGGGCCGTCCGTGCCGCCCTTCCGCGCCTCCAGCGCCAGCTTGCCCAGCGCCCTGGCGGCATCGAAGCCGGAGCGGAACTGGTCGCGGCCGAGGGTGATCAGCTTTTCGATCAGGCTGCCCTGATCGGCCCCCTCGTCGGTCTCGCGCTTCTTGGCGCCGCCGAACAGGCCCACTTCCCAGGGCGGCGGCAGGCCGCGGCGGGTCGGATCGGTCGCGAGGAAGCGGGACAGCAGGCGCATGCCGCCCATGCCGTCGATCTGCGAATGATGGACCTTGGTGTAGACGGCGAAGCGGTTGTTCTCCAGCCCCTCGATGATGTGGATTTCCCACAGCGGCCGGCTGCGGTCGAGGGCATGGGAATGCAGGCGCGAGACCAGAACGCCCAGCTCACGCTCGCCCCCCGGCTTCGGCAGGGCGGAATGGCGCAGGTGATAGTCGAGGTCGATCTCTTCCGGCTTCAATTCCTGCCACGCCGGCAGGACATTGGCCAGCAGCCCGGGCCGGAGGCGCAGGTTGAAGGGCGGCGCGTAATAGGGCCGCGCCCGCCAGGCGGCGACCAGATCCTGCAAAAAGCCCGGCGGCGCCCCCGGCGGCAGGGAAAAGGTCGCGAGCGAGGCGACATGAACCGGTTTCTCGCGCTTCTCGATATAGATCCACGCGGCATCGGTCGGCTTCAGCACCCGAGTCGCCATTGTCTCTCCCCCCGGTATTTTCTTTTGCCATGGCACAGGGGCTTGGCCATGGCGTCAAGGGCCGGTGCGGGGAATTGCCGTCAAAGCGGCGCTTCGTCCCCCGGCGCCAGCTGGGCGCGCAGCAGGTCCTGGAACGGCCCGGGCCGGCCGGCAAGCTCGGCCGGGCTGCCCTCATCGACCACGCGGCCCTCGGCCATGACCACGATACGGTCGAAATCGCGCAAGGTCGACAGGCGGTGGGCGATGGCGATCACGGTGCGCCCCTCCATCAGCCGGTCGAGGGCGGCCTTGATCGCTTCCTCCGAAGCGCTGTCGAGGGCGGAGGTCGCTTCGTCCAGCACTAGGATCGGCGCATCCTTCAGCAGGGCGCGGGCGATCGCCAGGCGCTGGCGCTGGCCGCCGGAGAGTTTCACCCCGCGGTCGCCGACCAGCGTGTCGAAGCCGTCGGGCAGGTCCTCGATGAAGCCGGTGCATTGCGCCGCCTCGGCGGCGGCCAGCACGGCTGCGCGCGGAGCCTCGGGCCTGGCATAGGCCAGATTGTCGAACACCGTGCGGTGGAACAGGGCCACGTCCTGCGGGACCACGGCGATCGCGGCGCGGAGACTGTCCTGGGTCATGGCCGCGATATCCTGGCCATCGATCAGGATGCGGCCGGCCGCCGGTTCCCAGAACCGTTGCAGCAGGGCGGCCACGGTGCTTTTGCCTGCGCCCGAACGCCCGACCAGCCCGACCCGTTCCCCCGCCCGGATGTGCAGGTCGAGACCGTCGAGCGCCGCCGTCCGCCCCGGATAGGCGAAGCGCACGCCCTCGAACTGGACCCGCCCGCCCGCCGGGGCCAGGGTGCCGGCCGCCGGCGCATCGACGATGTCATGGGCGATGAGCAGGGCATCCAGGGCCTCGTCCAGGCGGGCGGTATGCTGGGCCAGCCCGACCAGCGACATGGCCAGCGCCTGACTGCCGTGCAGGATGCCGAAGCCGAGCGTGCTGACCAGCACCACGTCGCCGACCGTGGCCGCCCCCGCCTGCCACAGCGCCAGCGCCCAGGCCAGCAGCCCGGTCGCGCAGAGGGCGACGGCGACGGCATGCACCAGCCGCAGGTTTTCGAGATACATGGTGCTGCGATAGCGCGTGCGCATCTCGCGCCCGATCATGCCGCCGATCCGCACCCGTTCGCGCCAGGTGGCGCCGAACGCCCTGACCAGGCCGAGGTTGGAGACGACATCGACCAATTGGCCGTCGAGTTCCGCCGCCTCCCGCGCATGGTCGCGGTGCAGGTGGGCGCCGCGTCCGGCCAGATAATAGAGAAGGACCGCCAGCAGCACCGCGACCGCCCCCAGCCCCAGCGCCATCCCGAGATCGACGGTCACCACCGCCGCGATCGAGCCGATCAGCGAGAGCACCGGCGGCAGCACGCCCCAGGTCACCAGCGAGGACAGGTTGACCGCCGTATTGGCGACCGCGGAGACCCGGCTGGCCAAGGTGCCGGGCATGCGGTCGGCGAAAAAGCCCGGGGCATGGCCCGCCAGATGGGCGAAGAGATCGTGGCGCACCTCGCCGGTGATGGCGACGAAGATCCGCGCCGAGGCCCAGCCCCCGACCCGCCACAGCGCATTGTCGGCAACGATGAAGCCGGCGATCACGGTGAAATCGCCCCAGGCCGCGGCACCGGCCGCCGCCGGCCCCGCCGCCAGCCGGTCGACCAGGTGCTTCATGGCCAATTGGGTGCCGACCCCGCACAGCACGGCGCCGACGACTGCCAGCCCGAGCAGCAGGAAACCCCAGCCGTGCCGGCGGAAGTAATAGAGAAGGAAGGCCCCCGGCCGCCCGCGCAGCCCGACCAGGGTGGCGGCAGGCGGCGGCGGCGCAGGCGTATCGCGAAAGATCACTTAGCGCGAAGGGTCATTGAATCAGGGCAGCACGATCTCGACGCGGCGGTTCTGCGGCTCGCGCACGCCGTCCGGCGTCGGCACCAGGGGCGCTTCCTCGCCCTTGCCGACGGTGACGATCTCGCCTTCGTTCAGGCCGAGCGAGATCAGCTGGGCCTTCACCGCTTCGGCCCGGCGCAGCGACAGGCCCTGGTTATAGGCGGTGGAACCCGAACGGTCGGCGTGGCCGGTCAGTTCGATCCGGGTGACGCCCAGCGACACCGCCGACTGCGCCGCATCCTGGATGATGGCGGCGGCATCCGGCGTGATCGCGGCCGAATTCCAGTCGAAGAACACCATGAACGAGCGGGCGGCGGCCGGGGCCGGCACCGGGGCGACCGTCGGCACCGGCGGCGGCGGCGGTTCATAGGCGTTGAACGTATAGAGCAGGCCGGCCTGGACATTCTGCGTCGCCAGCGAGCCGTCGACATTGCCCGCCTTCACATTGGTGGTGGCGAGATAGCGGTAGTCGACGAAGGCGGCCAGCCCGTCGCCGAGCCCGACCTTGGCACCCGCGATGCCCTGATAGGCGAAGCCGGCGTCATTGCCGCCGTCGGCGAAGACCCAGCCGGCGCCGAGCCCGAGGCCGACATAGGGGGTGAAGGTCGACGAATTCTCGTATTCGTAGATGACATTGCCGAGCACGGCCAGCAGGCCGGTGTCGCCCTCGGCGCGGATGGCGGCGGAAGGCGAGCCGTCCAGCGTCAGCTTGCCGTATTTGTCGTTGCCGTAGTTGCGGTAGGCGACCTCGGCCTCGGCCTTGAAGGCGCCGTAGTCGTAGCCGAAGAGGGCGCCGCCGCCGAAACCGTTGTCCAGTTCCAGTTCGCCGCTGTCGGGGATCGCGGCATTGCCGCCGAGATTGCCCTTGGCATCCACCGAGCCCGGGAAGGAATAGGAGAAGTAGCCGCCGAGGTAGGGCCCCTCGCTCGACTCCGCCCGGGCGCCGGCGGTCGCGGCCGCCAGGAAAGCCGCCGCAAGGGCGATACGGGAAACGACGGTCATGGAGCCCCCAAAGCAATGGTCCGGCACAGGATTTGCCTTTTCTAACATCGACTTGATTTCGCCTCAATGTTCGCTGCGGCGGTTTCCGCCCGGATCATGGTTAACTTTTGCCCGTGGGTGCATCGCACACCCGGGTTGAGCTAGTCTCGACGATCGATTCCACCGCCTCACGGGTCCGCCATGTCCACGCTTGATACCGACCGCCTGGTCGCCCGGCACTACGAGACCCTGCCCTATCCCGCCCGCAACCCGAAGGACGAGGCGAAGCGCCTGATCGAGGGCAGTCCCAGCGCCCTGCCGGAAATCCGCCACTGGATCTTCGGCGGCGCGCTGCCGGCGGGCCTGCGCGTGCTCTTCGCCGGGGGCGGCACCGGCGACGGCTGCATCATGCTGGCGCAGCAGTTGAAGGATGCCGGCATCGCGGCCACGGTCACCCATCTCGACATGTCGGCGGCGGCGCAGAAGGTCGCTGCCGAACGCGCCGCCGTGCGCGGCCTCGACATCCAGTTCGTGGCCGGTTCGCTGCTCGACGTCGAGCGCCTGGCGCCGGGCCCTTACGACTACATCGACTGCTGCGGCGTGCTGCACCATCTGGACGCTCCGGCGGCGGGGCTGGCGGCGCTCCGCTCCGTCCTCGCCCGGGGCGGCGGCATGGGGCTGATGGTCTACGGCCGGATCGGCCGCAGCGGCGTCTATGACGTGCAGGAGGCGCTGCGCCTGCTCTCGCCCGAGGAAGACGCCCCGGCCGCCCGGCTGAATGTCGCGAAGCGCCTGCTGCCGGGCCTGCCCGCCACCAACCGCCTGCGCCGCAACGAGGCGGTGACCGACCATGCCGTGGGCGGCGATGCGGGGATTTTCGATCTCCTGCTGCATTCCCGCGACCGGGCCTATGACATCGAAGGCTTCGTCGGCCTGATCGAGGACGGCGGCCTCGGCGTCACCGCCTTGATCGAGCCGGCGCGCTACCAGCCCGAAACCTATCTGGCCGATCCGCAGCTGCGCCGCCTCGCCACGGCGCTCGACCCGCGCGGCCGGGCGATGCTGGCGGAACGCCTCGCCGGCAATATCGCCCGCCACGTCGCCTATGCCGTCCACCCGGACCACGAGGCGGTGCCGCCCGATCCCCTGGAAGAGGCGGCGGTCCCGGTCTGGTCGCGCACCGGGCCTGAGCAGATGATCGCCGCCATGGGCCAGGACCGGGTACTGAAACTGGTGCTGGACGGCCTGTCCTACCGTTTCCCCCTGCCGCAGTCGGCACCGGCGATTCTCCGCCATGTCGATGGCCGGGCGACGGTCGGGGAAATCGCCGCCAGGGCCAAGGTCGGCGGCTTCGAAAAAGCCTGGCCGGCGACCTTCGCCGTGCTGAACGGGATCAGCCGGCTGTTTCTTGCCCGGCCTTAGCCTTGTGGCCGTAGATCAGCCAGAGATTGCGGGCATAGATGATCAGGCCGCCGGCCTGGCCGGCGATGAACACCGGATCCTCGCGGTGGATGGCATAGGCCAGCAGCACGACGCCGCCGCCGACCGAAAAGAACCAGAAAGCGACCGGGACCAGGCTGCGCTTTGCCTTTTCGCTGGCGATCCACTGCACCACGAAGCGCATGGTGAACAGGGCCTGACCGGCAAAGCCGATGATGATCCAGATGAGAGAGTCTTGCACGGCGGACTTCCTGCGGGCCTCGGACGGCCGCCTTATAGACGGAAATCCGTGCCCTGTCGTCCCGCTTCGCGCGCTTGTCAGCCGCCGGCGGCGATCAGGCGGAAATCGGCGCTGACCGCCCGGCCGCGGGCGTCGACCACGGTGACGCTGGCGGCGCCGAGCCCGTCCGGTTGCCATTCGGCCTGGCGGCGGAAGGCGCTGGTCGCGATCGGGCGGCCGTTGACCAGGAAGGTCAGGGGCATGGTGCCGCCCTGCACGCGCAAGGGCACGGTCGGCAGGCTGCCGTCGCCGGCCCGTTCGACCTCGATGGTGGCGCCGGCCAGCGGCGTCGTCAGGCGCGGCCCGCCTTCGAGGGCGGCGATCTCGGGCCCGGCCTCGTCGCGGCGCGGGCGCAGCCGCTTCAGGCCGGGGGGCAGTTCGTTCTGGGTCGCGATCAGCGTGCCCGGCGGCGGTGGCGGCGGACGCAGCGCGGCCGGTCCCGGCGGCGGCACCATGCCGAAGGAGGCGAACAGCAGGGGCGCCGCCGCGTCGCGCCCCATCCGCCCGGCGGAGAAGGAACCGTCCGGCCGCCCGACCCAGACGCCGATGGTATAGTCCGCGTCGAAGCCGATCGCCCAGGCATCGCGGAAACCATAGGACGTGCCGGTCTTATAGGCGATATGGCGCCCGGTCGCCGTCGCTTCCCCGGGCAGCAGATGGGGCGGCGGCGGCGTGTCCCTGAGGATCGCGGCGACCTGCCACGCGGCCGAGGGCGACAGCAAGGAGACGGGCGCGCCCCCGGGCTCGTCCGCCCGGTCGCGGAGCGGCAGCGCGGTGCCGCCGTCGGCGAGCGCCGCGAACAGGGTGACGAGATCGCGCAGCGTGACCCCGACCCCGCCGAGGGCGATGGGCAGGCTGGGCGCCGCCCCCGGCGTGGGCAGGCGCAGCGCGACCCCGGCCTCGGCCAGGCGGGCGGCGAAGCGCCGGGGCCCGACGAGATCGAGCACGGCGACCGCCGGGATGTTCAGGGACAATTGCAAGGCTTCGGCGACCTTGATCTCGCCCCTGAAGATGCGGTCGAAATTCTTCGGCGCATAGCCGCCGAAATGCATCGGCCGGTCGACCACGATGGTTTCCGGGTGGCAGATCAGGTCCTCGAAGCCGAGGCCGTAGATGAAGGGCTTCAGGGCCGAGCCGGGCGAGCGCACGGCGCCGGTCATGTCGATCGGGCCGGCGCGGCGGCGGTCGAAATAGCCGGCGGAGCCGACGCTGGCCACCACCCGGCGCCCGTCGTTGGCGACGACGAGGACGGCGATATTGGCCGTCGCCTCGAACTGGCCGACCGTGCGCGCCGCGAGGTCCTCCAGCGCCCGTTGCAGGTCGCGGCTGATATTGGTCGTGATCACCGGCCGGCCGGGCGCGGCCGCGTGCAGCCGCTCGGCGAGATGGGGGGCGAGGAAGGGCGCGGGCAGGCGGGCGACCGGCACCCTTTCCTCCGCCGCCTCGCGGGCCGCGGCCGCGCTCAGCGCGCCATAGCCGGCGACCCGGGCCAGCACCTCGTCCCGCGCGGCGCGGGCAATCTCCAGGTTGCGGTCCGGGCGGCGGCGCTCGGGGGATTGGGGCAGGGCGACCAGCAGGGCCGATTCGGCCGCCGTCAGCAGGTCCGGCTCCTTGCCGAAATAGAACAGGGAAGCCGCCCTCACCCCTTCGAGATTGCCGCCGTAAGGGGCGAGCGTCAGATAGATCCCGAGGATTTCATCCTTCGACAGGTGCCATTCGAGTTGCAGCGCGCGGGCCATCTCGATCAGCTTGGCACCGAGCGTCCGCGGCCGCGGCTCCAACAGGCGGGCGGTCTGCATGGTCAGGGTGGAGGCGCCGGAAACCACCCGCCCGGCGCCGACCGCCTGGGCCACCGCCCGGATCAGCGCGAGGGGATCGACCCCCGGATGACGGTAGAAGCGCCGGTCCTCATAGGCGACCAGCATGCGGATGAAATCGGGATCGACATCCGCCACCCGCGCCTCGAACCGCCAGCGCCCGTCCGGCGCCTGAAAGGCCCGGAGCGGCTGCCCCCCGGCATCGAGCACGATCGCCGACAGCCCCTCGGCCCGGCTCAGCGGCAGGGGAAACAGCCTGTCCAGCAGCGCTGCCGTGCCGGCCAGCAGCAACAGCCCGGCCAGGCCCCCAAGGGCCAGCCGGCGCCAGCGCTTTCCCCGCCAGAACAGCAACCGCCTTCTCCCCCTTACGATCCGCCGCCGCCCGCACAGTGGTAGCACGCCATCGTCGGATCTTAGACGGTTTCCGGCATGGCGCCTGTGACCCGTCTCTCAATGTTTCATCCCTCGCACATCATGATATGATTCAGTCTTATCAAATATGATTTGATATCATGGCGTCGGAGATCGTCGGATGAGGGAGATCGTCGGATGAGAAGGACCCAGGCTCTCAGCATAACGCTGCCGGTCGAAATGGCGGCAGCCCTCGACAGGCAGGTCAAATCCGGGGCCTATGCCAGTGTCAGCGAAGTCGTGCGTGCAGCGCTCCGCGCGCATCTCGCGCGGGAGGACTCCTTCCAGACCTGGCTGCGGACCGAAGGCGCCGCCGCCCATGACGCCTATCGCGACAGGCCTGACGACCTCCATACCTCCAACGAAGTGGCCGCTGCCATCGACGCCGCCCGGACCGACGACCGGGCGGAATGACCTACGAGGTAAGATGGGCCCCCGCGGCAGTTCAGAAGATCGGCCGCTACATCCGCACGGCCCGCAACCGGGCAGGTGCCGCCCGCTTCATGGACGGGCTGAGACTTTATTGCGACGGCTTCGCCGCATCGCCCCATCGCGGCGCGACCCATGACGATATCCGCCCGGGTCTCCGCTCTGTCGGCTATCGCCGGCGTGCCACCATCCTGTTCGTGATCGACGAGGGGCGAAAACGCGTGGTGATCCTCGGGGTCTTCACCGGAGGGCAGGACACGGCCCCGGCAATGCGGCGAAACGCCAAGCCGCCGCTCGAAGAATAGCGAAGCCCGCCAAAACAAACGCGCCGCCCCTTCGGGCGGCATCCTGAAAACAAACGCGCCGCCCGGAGGGGCGGCGCGCGGAAATCGGGTAAGCGACCGTACGGCCGCGCCGGTCAATTGGTCGAGAGACGGGAGATTTCATCCTTCAGTCGAAGTTTTTCGCGCTTCAGCTTGGCGATCACCGCCTGGTCAGGCATGGGGCGGTGGGCTTCCGCCTCCAACTCGCGGTCGACCAGCGCGTGACGCTGGGACAGGCTGGCCGTACGTGCTTCAAGGCTCATTCGTACATCCTCCCTTGTTGACCTCTGGGACTACATCTAAGCACGTGGTCACTGAACCGTCACCCGTCAAGCCTTGACGCGCTGCATCGATTCGATTCGGCAGCGCGGAAGAGCCGGCCGTAACGCGGCGGAAGCGCACTGCGGGCGTGCAACTGTCCGCGCGGACATGGTACAAAGGCCCTCTTTCCGGTGGGGAGATTGCAGCGCGAATGGTGGACGAGGAAGAACTGCAGCGAAAGCTGAAGGAATTGACGCAGGAACACCGTGATCTTGACGCCGCCATCGATGCCCTGACCACCACCCCGCCCTTCGATCAGATCCAGGTGCAGCGCCTGAAAAAACGGAAGCTGCAATTGAAAGACCTGATCCTGAAGGTCAACAGCCAGCTTCTGCCCGACATCATCGCCTGACGGTTGCCAGTCATGGATCAGATCCCCCCCCTCGTCGGCATCATCATGGGCAGCCGGTCGGATTGGCCGACCATGGTCCATGCCGCCGATATCCTCACCGCCCTGGGCGTGCCCCATGAGGTGAAGGTCGTTTCCGCCCACCGCACCCCGGAACGCCTGTTCGACTATGCGAAAGGCGCCAAGGCCCGCGGCCTCAAGGTGATCGTCGCCGGGGCCGGCGGCGCCGCCCACCTGCCGGGCATGGCCGCCGCGCTGACCAGCCTGCCGGTCCTGGGCGTGCCGGTCGAAAGCCATGCCCTGAAGGGCCAGGATTCCCTTCTCTCCATCGTCCAGATGCCGGGCGGCGTGCCGGTCGGCACCCTGGCCATCGGCAAGGCGGGGGCGATCAATGCCGGGCTGCTGGCCGCCTCGATTCTCGCCCTCGGCGATCCCGGCCTCGACGCCCGCCTGATCGACTACCGCCGCCGCCAGACCGAAGGCGTGCCGGAGACGGCGGAATGAGCGCGCCCCGCCCCGCCCCCCTGACCGGGGCCCTGCTCCCCCCCGGTTCCACCCTCGGCATCCTGGGCGGCGGCCAATTGGGCCGGATGATCGCCCTGGCGGCCGCCAATCTCGGCTATCGCAGCCATATCTACGGGCCGGACGCCGACCCCCCGGCCGGCCAGGTCGCCGCCGCCGCCACCATCGCCGCCTATGACGACGAGGCGGCGCTGGCCGCCTTTGCCGCCGCGGTCGATGCCGTCACCTATGAATTCGAGAATGTGCCGGCGGCCACCGTCGAATTCCTGGCCGCGCGGAAGCCGGTGCGGCCGGGCGCGAAGGCGCTGGCCGTCGCCCAGGACCGGGTGGCGGAAAAGACTTTCGCCAACGGCCGGGGCGCCGCCACCGCGCCCTTCCGCGCCGTCGACAGCCGGGCCGATCTCGACGCCGCCGTCGCCGCGCTCGGCCTGCCGGCGGTGCTGAAGACCCGCCGCCTCGGCTATGACGGCAAGGGCCAGGCGATGATCCGCACCGCCGCCGATCTCGACGCCGCCTTCGCCGCCATGAAGGGCCAGCCGGCGATTCTCGAAGGCTTCGTCGATTTCACCGCCGAGATTTCGGTGGTCGCGGCCCGCGGCGTCGCCGGCGACGTCGCGGTCTTCGACCCGGTGGAGAACCGCCACCGCCACCATATTCTCGACGTCACCATCGCGCCCGCCCCGGCGCTTCCGGCGGCGACGGCGCTTCGGGCCCAGACCATCGCCCATGATTTCCTGATCGCCCTCGATTACGTCGGCGTGCTGGCGATCGAATTCTTCGTGACCGCGGACGGCGCCCTGCTGGTCAACGAAATGGCGCCCCGCGTCCACAACTCCGGCCATTGGACCATCGAGGGCGCGGAGACCAGCCAGTTCGAGCAGGCGGCCCGCGCCGCCCTCGGCCTGCCGCTCGGCTGTCCCTTGCGGCGGGGCCGCGCGGTCATGCTGAACCTGATCGGCGACGATGCCCATGCCCACGGCCGGCTGCTGCTGGCCGAGGGCGCCCACCTGCATCTCTACGGCAAGGCCGAGGCCCGGCCCGGCCGCAAGATGGGCCATGTCACCCGCGTGCTGACCGACGACGCGGTCCCGGCCGAGGCGGCGATCGCCGCCCTGCGCGCGGCGGTCACGCCTTCCGCGCGTTGACCGCGTCGCGCAGGCGCATCAGGGCCGAAAAGGGCGAGGGCACGGCCTTCAGCAAGGGTTCGACCCGCGCCCGCAGTTTGCCGATCTGCATCACGTCGTCGATGCGCCGGTCGAGGAATTCCCAGGTCTTGGCCCGGCCCTCGCTGTCGTCCTGCAGCCAATAGGCGACGGTCGCCGAATAGACCCCGCCCAGGATCAGGCGCTTGCTGTAGAAGCTGAAATTCTCCGATTCGTCGCCGATGCCGCGCCAGATCGCATCGACGGTGCGGGCCAGCAGCCGGGCCGCCAGCGGCGCCCCCGGCGGCAGGGCCAGAAGCTGCACCGCGCGGCGCACCGATTCGCGGTCGGCCTCCGCCTGTTCCAGGCGGGTGCGGACGGCGAGCGCGATCTTTTCGCGGATCTTCAGGCCGGACAGTGCCGCGGGCGTCAGGGCCGCGACCATCGCCTTGTCGGCGCGGTCGGAATGCAGCGCGATGGCATCGGGCCCGCCGCCCGGAAAGGCGTTCTTCGCCATCAGCAGGTCGATGCCCAGGTCCCTGGCCGCCGCCTCGATCGCCTTGGCGGTCCAGCCGTCGAAAGGCACATGGGGCATCATGGCGTCCAGAAGGCGCTGCGCCAATTCGTCGGCGGGAATCTCGGCCATGGCGTTCAGTCCTCGAAGGGCTCGGAGTCCAGGAATTCCAGCGTGCCGAGGTCGGTCATGCGCTGGGGATAGAGAATGCCGTCCAGGTGATCGATCTCATGCTGCGCCACCCGGGCGTGGAAATCACGGGCGATCCGCTCCACCGGCCGGCCGTCGAGGTCGAGACCGCGGTAGCGGATGACCCGGGCGCGCGGCACCAGGCCCTTCAGCCCGGGCACCGACAGGCAGCCCTCCCAATCGCTGGCGAGGGCGGGGTCCAGCACCTCGACCACCGGATCGGCCAGCACGGTCAGCGGCGCATCGGCGACGGCGCGCGAATTCTGGTCGTCCAGGGGCGCGTGGAAGATCACCAGCCGGCGCGAGACGCCGATCTGCGGCGCGGCGATGCCCCGCCCGTGCGCCGCGCGCATGGTGTCGACCATGTCGGCGACAAGGGCGCGGATCTCGGGCGTGGCCGGATCGCCCACCGGTTCGGCCCGGCGGCGCAGGATCGGGTGCCCCATGCGAAGGATCGGTCGGATGGCCATGGCCGCACTATGGCGCAGCTTTCTGCCGATGCAACCGCCGGAAAAGACGAAAGCCCGGAACCATGGCATGCTGAGGCCGTTGCAGAACGGTCGGCGCGACGCCGCGAACCATCAGAGGAGACTGGACCATGGGTTGGCTGTCCTGGATCGTGCTCGGCCTCATCTCGGGGCTGATCGCAAAGTTCCTGGTGCCGGGGCCGGATGGCGGCGGCCTGATCTGGACCACCGTGATCGGCATCGTCGGCGCCTTCATCGGCGGCTTCATCGGCACGCGGATCGGCTGGGGCTCGGCCAATGCGCTGGACGCCCGCTCGATCGGTATCGCCGTTCTCGGCGCCGTCATCTTCCTCGTGGTCTGGCGGATCGCCCGCTGATCCCCGCGCAGGAAACGGGGCGGCCCGCCGTTTCTGCTGTGCTGGGACGCAACACCGACCCGACACGAAGGAAAACCCCGATGAAGAAACGCATGATCGCCGGCCTTGGCCTGATCGCCCTGCTCGGCACCACCGCCCTCGGCGCCGGCGCGGCGCTGGCGAAGCCCGACCATGGCGGCCGGCGGGGCCCCGCGGCCGAACTGACGCCGGAACGCATGGCCGATCACTGCCGCGACCGTTTCGCCCGCGACGCCGCCCGCCTCTCCTTTGTCGAAGCCCGCCTGGACCTGACCGACGCGCAGAAGCCGCTGTGGCGCGCCTATGCCGATCAGGTCGCCAAGGGTGACACGGCCCAGCGCGACGCCTGCCTCGCCGCCGTCCCGGCCAAGGCCGAGGATGTGAAACGCCCGACCGCCGTCGACCGCGGCCAGCGCCGCCTGCAGCGCCTCGAAGCCGAGGCGGCCGCCGCCAAGGCCGAACAGCCCGTGCTCGAAAAGCTCTACGGCGCCCTGACCGAGAAGCAGCGCGAAATCCTGGATCGCCCGGGCCCGCGCGACGGCGGCCCCAGGAAAGCCCGATTCGAGCGCGATGGTCGTCACGGTCCCGAAGGGCGGGAGCCCCCGAAGCCCCAGACCCCTTGATCAGCGGACCGGACAGACAAGACCCGGGCCCCGGCAGCGATGCCGGGGCCTGCCCCGTTGCAGGACCCCGGCCGACGAGCGGAACATCATGCCAAAGCCTATCCGCCCCCTGTTGCTTCTCCTCGCCCTGTCCGTCTCCGCCTGTGCCGGGATGGACGATACGCCGGACCGGCGCGGCCCGCCCCCCGGCATGCGCGCCGCCGACCGCGGCCCGCCCCCCGCCGCCCCGGTGACGGCGCCGGGCGGCCGCCTGCTGAACACGAGGGGCGAGACCGACTGCGCCCCCCTGCTGACCGCCTGGCGCCAGCAGGCCGACCGCAACCGCGACGGCCGCCTGGACCTGGCCGAGGTGCTGGCGGATACGGATGATTTCTTCACCGCCGTCGATACCGGCAAGGACGGCTTCCTGACCGCGATCGAGCTTGAAGCCTATCGCGAGCGCATCGCCCCCGGCGCCTATGCCGACCAGGCCTTCGCCCGCAGCAACCGCGGCGAGGACGGCGGCGACCGCAAGCAACGCACCGCCGGCGACCCCGGCCCGACCCGCCGGATCGAGCGGCGCGGCCAGCCCGATCCGGTGATGGCGGCGGACGCCAATCTCGACTTCCGGGTCGCGCGCGAAGAACTGGCGGCCAAGGTGAAGGAACGCTTCGCCCGCCTCGACGGCAACCGCGACGGCGACCTCGACCCGGGCGAACTGGAAGACTACTGCCCGAAAGACTGACGCCGCAGTGCCGCATGACGGTTGCGCGACGCAGCGCAACCGTTCCATGCTGCGCGAAACCCTGCGGTCCGAGGGAGTCTTTCCGGCGCGATGAGTGAAGCCGACATCCGCATCCTGGTCATCGACGACAACCGCATCCGCGCGTCCGTGATCGAGGAGGGCCTGCGCGAGGCCGGCTATTCCCGCGTCAGCATCATCGCCGACTCGCGCCCCTCGGTCCGCGCCATCGTCGAGGCCGACCCGGACGTCGTCTTCATCGATCTCGAAAACCCCAATCGCGACGTGCTCGAGCACATGTTCCAGGTCAGCCGCGCGATCAGCCGGCCGATCGCCATGTTCGTCGACCGCTCCGACCGCGCCATGATCGAGGCCGCGGTCGATGCCGGCGTATCCGCCTATATCGTCGACGGCCTGAAGAAGGAGCGGCTGAAGCCGATCCTCGACACCGCCATCAGCCGCTTCAACGCCTTCTCCCGCATGCGCGAGGAATTGGACCGCACCAAGCGCGCCCTCGAGGAGCGCAAGGTGATCGACCGGGCCAAGGGCATCCTGATGCGCCTGCGCGGCATCGGCGAGGAAGACGCCCACGCCCTGCTGCGCCGCACCGCCATGAACGAGAACCGCCGCATCGCCGATGTCGCCCAAAGCGTTTTGACCGCCGCCGACCTGCTGTCGGGAGGGAAGCCATGACCGCAACCAGCCCCACCGTAACCATCCGCGCCGGCTTCATCCCCCTGCTCGACGCCGCGATCCTGATCATCGCCCGCATCAAGGGTTTCGCCGAGGAGGAAGGCATCGACCTCACCCTCGTGCAGGAATTCTCCTGGGCCAATATCCGCGACCGGGTGGCGCTCGGCCATTTCGACGTCGCCCATATGCTGGCGCCCATGCCGATCGCCGCCTCCCTCGGGCTGACGCCCTTCGGCGGCGCGGTGATCACGCCCATGTGCCTCGGCCTCGGCGGCAATGCGGTCACCGTCTCCAACGCGGTCTGGTACGGCATGAGTGTCGCCGGCGCCGACAACGGCGGCGATCCGAAGGCCATGGGCGACGCGCTCCGCGCGGTGGTCGCCGAACGGAAGGCCAAGGGCCTGCCCAAGCTGACCTTCGCCGTGGTCCACCCCTTCTCCAGCCATAACTATTATCTCCGCTACTGGCTGGCCGCCTGCGGCATCGATCCGCGCACCGACGTCGGCCTGACCGTGGTGCCGCCGCCCTATATGGCCGATGCCTTGGCCGGCGGGCATATCGACGGCTATTGCGTGGGCGAGCCCTGGAACAGCGCCTCGGTCGTCGCCGGCGTCGGCCATATCGTCACCACGACCTCGGCGATCTGGAAGTCGAGCCCTGAGAAAGTGCTGGGCGCCCGCGCCGACTGGGCGGAGCGCAACCCCGAGGCCCTGGCCGCCCTGCTGCGCGCCATGCACCGCGCCTCGCTCTGGTGCGATGCGCCGAGGAATGCGCCGGAACTGGTCGAGCTTCTGTCCTCGTCGCGCTATCTCGACGTCGCCCCCTCGACCATGATGGCGGGCCTGACCGGGCGCATCACGCTCGGCGCCGGCCAGCCGCAGCCGGTGCAGGATTTCCGCTATTTCGCCAAGCGGGCGGCGACCTTCCCCTGGGTCTCCCACGGTCTCTGGTTCTTCAGCCAGATGGTGCGCTGGGGCCAGGCGGAGCTGACGCCGGCGACCCTGGAAACCGTGCGCCAGTCGCTGCGCCCCGATCTCTACCGCCGCGCGCTCGGCCCGCTCGGCGTCGCCCTGCCCAACGCCAGCGCCAAGATCGAGGGCACGCTGACCATGGAAACCCCGGTCGCCACCGCCAACGGCCGGCTGTTCCTCGGACCCGACGGGTTCTTCGACGGCAAGGTCTTCGATCCCGACCTGATCGGCGATTACGTGAACAGTTTCGACATCCGGGGCCCGGGCCCGCTGGACGATTGAGCCGCCGCATTTTGCGCCGCAATGCACAATATTTGAACAGGACCTGACGCATTCCGCGTCAGGCCCGCCCCCGGCCTCGCCGCCCCCGATCCGCTTAGCCGATTGATTCTCAAGGAAAACACAGGGCCGCCGAAAATTGGCACGGTCCCTGCAATGCTATGAGCGGGGCCAACGACGGTCCCGTCGCCGGCAGCATCAGCGATGATGCGCCGGCCCCGGTTACAGCAGCCCCGATGGCGGGGCGCTGGCCGGAAACGGCCCGCAAGGCCGCGACATTCCAATTCCGGGTCCATGGCTGGGCCCACCGGCAACGCCGCCGACAGTACCAGGGCTTACGGGCCCGAGGTCCTGTCGCGCGGCTTTTTTCGTTTGTTTCGGGCATGAGGGGAGACATCAGGTGAAGACGACCAACGCCAAAGGCATCACCCGCCGCGGCATCCTGAAGGCCGGCGCGACCACTGCGCTGTTCGGCGCCGTCAACAGCGCCTTTCCCGCCGGCGTCTTCGCCGAGAGCGCGGGCCCCGAGACGCCGAAGGCGATCCTCGGCTTCATCGCCCTGACCGACAGCGCGCCCCTGATCATCGCGCAGGAAAAGGGCTTCTTCGCCAAATACGGCATGACCGAGGTCGCGGTGCAGAAGCAGGCGTCCTGGGGTGCGACCCGCGACAACCTGGAACTCGGCTCGGCCGGGGGCGGGATCGACGGCGCCCATATCCTCAGCCCCATGCCCTACCAGATGTCCACCGGCAAGATCACCAAAGGCAATGCGCCGGTGCCCATGTATTTGCTCTCCCGCCTCAATCTCAATGGCCAGTGCATCTCGGTCGCCGGCGCCTACAAGGGCCTCGGCGTGACCACCGACGCCACGGCCCTGAAAGCCGCCTTCGCCAAGGCCAGGGCCGAAGGCAAGGATGTGAAATGCGCGGTTACCTTCCCCGGCGGCACCCACGATCTCTGGATGCGCTACTGGCTGGCGGCCAACGGCATCGATCCGAACAAGGATGTCTCGACCATCGTCGTGCCGCCGCCCCAGATGGTGGCGAACATGAAGGTCAACACCATGGAAGCCTTCTGCGTGGGCGAGCCCTGGAATGCCCAATTGGTGCGCCAGGGCATCGGCTTCACCGCGCTCACCACCGGCGAATTCTGGGCCAACCACCCGGAAAAGGCCTTCACCATGCGCGCCGACTGGGTGGATGCCAACCCCAGGGCGGCCAAGGCCCTGCTGATGGCCGTGCAGGAAGCGGCGCAGTGGTGCGATGTGGCGGATAACAAGGAAGAAATGTGCAAGATCATCGGCGGCCGCGATTACTTCAAGGTGCCCGTCGAAGACATCCTGGGCCGCACCCAGGGCCATATCGACTATGGCGACGGCCGGGTGGTGGAAAACACCCCGCACATCATGAAGTATTGGGCGGATCACGCTTCCTTCCCCTTCCCCAGCCATGACCTCTGGTTCCTGACCGAGAATATCCGCTGGGGTTACCAGCCGGCCGATCTCGACCTGAAGGCGACCGTCGCCAAGGTGAACCGCGCCGATCTCTGGCTCGATGCGGCGAAGACCCTGGGCGTGACCGAGCTGCCGCCGATGTCGCGCGGCATCGAGACTTTCTTCGACGGCAAGAGCTTCGACCCCGAGAACCCCTCGGCCTATCTCGCCAGCCTCGCCATCAAGGCCGTGTAACCGCGTAAGGGACCAAGATGACCGCCCAGACCGAGCCTTTGCCGAAGACCATGGATGCGGCGCCCGCGCGCCGTCCCCTGCCCGATGCGGCCGCCCTGCGCCGGATGATCCGGCGCCAGGCGGCGCGCATCCTGCCGCCCCTCGTCATGCTGGCGCTGCTGCTCGGCATCTGGGAATTGACCTGCCGGGGCGGCCACGCGCCCCTGCCGGCCCCGAGCCAGGTGGTGGCCGAGACCTGGGACCTGATCTCCGATCCCTTCTTCGACAACGGCGGCACCGACAAGGGCCTGTTCTGGCAGATCACCGCCAGCCTGTCGCGGGTCGCCCAGGGTTTCACCATCTCGGCCGTCCTCGGCGTGCTGCTGGGCGTTCTCATCGGCCAGTCGAGCCTCGCCTTCCGCGGCCTCGACCCGATCTTCCAGGTCCTGCGCACGGTGCCGCCGCTGGCCTGGCTGCCGCTGTCGCTGGCGGCGTTCCAGGCGGCCAATCCGTCCGCCATCTTCGTCATCGCCATCACCTCGATCTGGCCGATCATCCTGAACACGGCGGTTGGCATCCGCAACATCCCGCAGGATTACCGCAACGTCGCCCGGGTGCTGCGCCTGTCGGGGCCGGAATTCTTCTTCAAGATCATGCTGCCGGCGACCGTGCCCTTCATGTTCACCGGGCTGCGCATCGGCATCGGCCTGTCGTGGCTGGCCATCGTCGCCGCCGAGATGCTGATCGGCGGGGTCGGCATCGGCTTCTTCATCTGGGATGCGTGGAATTCCTCGCTGATCAGCGAAATCATCGTCGCCCTGGTCGCCGTCGGTCTCGTCGGCTTCATCCTGGACCGCCTGATCGGTGCCCTCGGCAACCGGCTCGGCGGCAGCTTCGGCCAGCGTTGAGGGAGGGGATCATGAGCGGCTATCTTTCGATCGAACAGGTCGGCGTGCAGTTCGACACCGAGCGCGGGCCCTTCGTCGCGCTCCGCGACGTCAACCTCAAGGTCGCGCAGGGCGAGTTCATCTCGATCATCGGCCATTCGGGCTGCGGCAAGTCGACCCTGCTGAACCTGGTCGCCGGCCTGCTGGAAACCACCACCGGCGCCATCCTGCTGGAAGACCGCGAGGTTTCCACCCCCGGGCCCGACCGCGCCGTCGTCTTCCAGAACCATTCCCTGCTGCCCTGGCTGAGCGTCTACGACAATGTGAAGCTCGCTGTCGACAAGGTCCACGGCAAGACCAAGAGCCGGGCCGAGCGCCACGACTGGGTCCTGCACAATCTGGCCCTGGTCGGCATGTCCCATGCGGTCGAGCGCCGGCCCCATGAAATCTCGGGTGGCATGAAGCAGCGCGTCGGCATCGCCCGCGCGCTCTCCATGGAACCGAAAGTGTTGCTGCTGGACGAACCCTTCGGCGCCCTCGATGCCCTGACCCGCGCCCAGTTGCAGGACAAGGTGATGGAAATCCAGGCCCGCCTCGGCAATACGGTGATCATGATCACCCATGACGTGGACGAGGCTGTCCTGCTCTCGGACCGGATCGTGATGATGACCAACGGCCCCGCCGCCACCATCGGCGAAATCCTTCCCGTCACCCTGCCGCGGCCGCGCAACCGCCTGACCCTGGCCGACAACCCGACCTATGTGAAGGCACGGACCGCGGTCATGGAATTCCTCTACGCCCGCCATGCCCTGAACAAGCCGGAGGCCGCGTGATCATGACCAGACGCCTCGTCGTCATCGGCAACGGCATGGCCGCCGGGCGGATGCTGGAACATCTGACCGAACTGGCGCCCGGCGCCCATGAAATCACGGTCTTCGGCGCCGAGCCCAGGGTGAATTACAACCGCATCCTGCTGTCCCCCGTGCTGTCGGGGGAGAAGACCTTCGAGCAGATCGTCACCCATGACGACCAATGGTATGAAACCCGGGGCATCACCCTGGTCAAGGGCGGGGAAATCACCGCCGTCGACCGCGCGGCAAAGACCGTGACGGCAAGGGATGGAAACGTCACGCCTTACGATGCGCTGGTGATCGCCACCGGCTCGTCGCCCTTCATCGTGCCGGTGCCCGGCCACCGGCTGCCCGGCGTCGTCGCCTATCGCGATCTCGACGATGTCGACGCCATGCTGGCCGCGGCGGAACAGGGCGGCAGCGCCGTCGTCATCGGCGGCGGCCTGCTCGGCCTCGAAGCCGCCGCCGGCCTGAAGATGCGCGGCATGGACGTCACCGTGCTGCACCTGATGCCGACCCTGATGGAACGCCAGCTCGACGTCGCCGCCGGCTATCTGTTGCAGCAGGCGATGGAGGCGCGGGGCATCCGCGTGATCTGCCGCGCCAATACCCATTCGATCCTGGGCGAGGACCGGGTCACCGGCGTCCGCCTCGACGACGGCACGGAAATTCCCGCCCGCATCGTCGTCATGGCGGTGGGCATCCGGCCGAACGCGGCGCTGGCCAAGGCCGCCGGCCTTGCGGTCAACCGCGGCCTCATGGTCGACGATCACCTGCGCACCGACGATCCCGCGGTCTTCGCCGTCGGCGAATGCGTGGAACACCGGGGGCAATGCTACGGCCTCGTCGCGCCCCTGTTCGACATGGCCCGCGTATTGGCCGCTCAACTGGCGGGCGATGCTTCCGCCGCTTACGAAGGTTCCGTCACCTCGACCAAGCTGAAGGTAACCGGGGTCGACCTCTTTTCCGCCGGCGATTTCGCCGAGGGCGAGGGCCGCGAGGATATCGTGCTGCGCGATGCCGCCCGCGGCATCTACAAGCGCCTCGTCATCAAGGACGACCGCCTGATCGGCGCCGTCATGTATGGCGAGACGGCGGACGGCGGCTGGTTCTTCGACCTGCTGCGCAACGCCACCCCGATCGCCGAGATGCGCGACACCCTGATCTTCGGCCGTTCCTTCGCCGGGGGGGCCGCGCTGGACCCTATGGCGGCCGTTGCAGCCTTGCCGGATGAGGCGGAGATCTGCGGCTGCAACGGCGTCTGCAAGGGCAAGATCACCGGCGCCATCGTCGACAAAGGCCTGACCAGCCTCGACGAGGTCCGGGCCCATACCAAGGCTTCCGCCTCCTGCGGTTCGTGCACCGGCCTGGTCGAACAATTGATGCAATTGACGCTGGGCGACGGTTTCGCCCGGAAGACGGTGCAGCCGGTCTGTTCCTGCACCGAGCTCGGCCATGACGACGTCCGCCGCCTGATCCTGGCCAAGGGCTTGAAGTCGGTGCCGGCGGTCATGCAGGAACTGGAATGGAAGACGTCCTGCGGCTGCGCCAAATGCCGGCCGGCGCTGAACTACTACCTGCTCTGCGCCTGGCCGGGCGAATACGCGGACGACAACCAGTCGCGTTTCATCAACGAGCGCGTGCACGCCAATATCCAGAAGGACGGCACCTATTCCGTGGTACCGCGCATGTGGGGCGGCGTCACCTCCGCCGCCGAATTGCGCGCCCTCGCCGATGTCGTCGACAAATTCGCCATTCCCACGGTCAAGGTCACCGGCGGCCAGCGCATCGACCTGCTCGGCGTCCGCAAGGACGACCTGCCGGCGGTCTGGGCCGATCTCAATGCCGCCGGCATGGTTTCCGGCCACGCCTACGGCAAGGCGCTGCGCACGGTGAAGACCTGCGTCGGTTCGGAATGGTGCCGCTTCGGCACCCAGGATTCGACCGGCCTCGGCATCAAGCTCGAAAAGACCATGTGGGGCGCCTGGACGCCGGCCAAAGTGAAGCTCGGCGTTTCCGGCTGCCCGCGCAATTGCGCCGAGGCGACCTGCAAGGATATCGGCGTGATCTGCATCGATTCCGGTTACGACATCCATTTCGCCGGCGCCGCCGGCCTGGACATCAAGGGCACCGAAGTGCTCGGCCATGCCGATACCGAGGACGAGGCGATGGAGATCATCCTCGCCCTGACCCAGGTCTACCGCGAACAGGCGCGTTACCTGGAGCGGATCTACAAATGGGCGAAGCGCGTCGGCACCGACACGATCCGCGCCCAGGTGATCGACGACCGGGAGAAGCGCGCCGCCTTCGCCGCCCGCTTCCGCCATGCCCAGCGCTTCGCCCAGGTCGACCCCTGGGCGGAACGGGTGGCCGGGCTCGATGCCCATGAATTCCGCCCCATGGCCCATTTCCAGCCGCGCGAGGCCGCCGAATGAACGCCTTCACCGACCATTGGCTGGACATCGGCAGCCTGGACGACATTCCGCCGCGCGGCGCGCGGGTGGTGCGGGCGGCGGGCGGCGACATCGCCGTCTTCCGCACGGCGGACGACCGCATCTTCGCGCTGCGCGACCAATGCCCGCACAAGGGCGGGCCCTTGAGCCAGGGCATCGTCCATGATCACGGCGTCACCTGCCCCCTGCACAATTGGGTGATCGACCTCGACAGCGGCCGCGCCCGCGGCCCGGACGAGGGCTGCGCCCACGCGATCCCGGTGCGGCTGGAGAACGGCCGTATCCAGCTGCGTTACCCGGCGCTGCCGTAATGACCGCGGTCCGCACCACCTGCCCCTATTGCGGCGTCGGCTGCGGCGTGCTCGCCCGGGCGGATGGTGCGGGCGGTGCCGCGATCGCCGGCGATCCGGATCATCCGGCCAATTTCGGCCGGCTCTGTTCCAAGGGTTCCGCCCTGGGCGAGACCCTGTCCCTCGACGACCGGCTGCTGCACCCGGTCGTCCGGGGCGTGCGGGCGACCTGGGATCGTGCCCTGGCCGAGGTCGCCCGCACCTTCGCCGACACCATCCGCGACCATGGGCCGGAAGCGGTCGCCTTCTACGTCTCGGGCCAGATCCTGACCGAGGATTATTACGTCGCCAACAAGCTGATGAAGGGCTTTATCGGCGCCGCCAACATCGATACCAACAGCCGGCTGTGCATGTCCTCCTCCGTCGCCGGGCACAAGCGCGCCTTCGGCACGGATACGGTGCCCGGCACCTATGAAGACCTGGAACAGACCGATCTCGTGGTGCTGACCGGCTCGAACCTCGCCTGGTGCCACCCGGTGCTGTTCCAGCGCCTGGCCGCGGCCAAGGCGGCGCGGCCCGGGATGCGGGTCGTTACCATCGACCCCCGCCGCACCGCGACCAGCGAACTGGCCGACCTGCACCTCGGCCTCGCACCGGGCAGCGACGTCGCCCTGTTCGCCGGCCTCCTGCGCCGCCTGGCCGCGGCGGGCCGGGGCGATGCGGCTTTCATCGCCCGCCACACCAGCGGTCTCGACGCCGCGCTGGCCGCGGCGGCCGCCTTCGATATCGGCGCGGTCGCCCGCGTCACCGGCCTCGGCCGGGGGGAGATCGAGCAGTTCTACCGCCTGTTCGCCGAAACCGAACGGGTGGTCACGGTCTATTCCCAGGGCGTGAACCAGTCGAGCGCCGGGACCGACAAGGTCAATGCCATCATCAACGCCCATCTGCTGACCGGCCGCATCGGCCGGCCCGGCATGGGGCCCTTCTCGGTCACGGGCCAGCCGAACGCCATGGGCGGGCGCGAGGTCGGCGGCCTGGCCAACCAGCTTGCCGCCCATCTCGAGATCGGCGATCCCGCCCACCGCGCCCTGGTGCAGGATTTCTGGCAATCGCCGCAAATGCCGACGCAGCCCGGCCTGAAGGCCGTCGACCTGTTCGAGGCGGTTCACGACGGCCGGGTGAAAGCGCTCTGGATCATGGCGACCAACCCGGCCGCCAGCCTGCCGGATGCCGACCGGGTGACCGCGGCGCTGGCCCGCTGCCCCTTCGTCGTCGTGTCCGACGTCGTGCAGGCGACGGACACCAGCCGTTACGCCCATGTCCTGCTGCCCTCGACCGCCTGGGGCGAGAAGGACGGCACCGTGACCAATTCGGAACGGCGCATCTCGCGCCAGCGCCCCTTCCTGCCCCCGCCGGGCGAGACCCGGCACGACTGGCGCCAATTGGCCGAGGTGGCGACGCGCATGGGCTTTCCGGGCTTCGACTGGCCGGATGCCGCCGGCGTCTTCCGCGAACATGCCGCCCTTTCCGCCCATGGCAATCACGGCACGCGCGATTTCGACATCGGCGCCCATGCCGCGATCGACCGGGCGGGTTATGACGCCCTCGCCCCCTTCCACTGGCCGCAGCCGGCGGGCGAGGCCCCGCGCGCCCGCTTCTTCGCCGACGGCCGCTTCTATACGCCCGACCGCAAGGCGCGCTTCGTCGCCACCCCCTATCGCGCCCCCGCCGGCCGGACCGGCGGCGCCCGCCCCCTGATCCTCAATACCGGCCGGGTGCGTGACCAATGGCATACCATGACGCGGACCGGCAAGACCGCGCGCCTGACCAGCCATTACGCCGAACCCTTCGTCGAAATCAACCCGCTGGATGCCCGCCACCTGGGCCTGGCCGCCGCCGATCTGGCCCTGGTCGAAAGCGACCGGGGCCGCGCCTTGCTGCGGGTGCTGGTGACGGCGCGCCAGCGCCCGGGCTCGGTCTTCGCTCCGATCCATTGGACCGGGCAGCAAGCCTCGCAGTCGCGCATCGATGCCCTGGTCGCGCCCCATGTCGATCCGGTCTCGGGCCAGCCGGAATCGAAGTTCACGCCGGTTTCCCTTACCCGTTTCGCCGCCGGCCTCTATGGTTTCGCGGTCAGCCGGCGCCGGCCGGCGGTCGAGGGCCTGGACTATTGGGCGCTGGCCCCGGCGGCGGGCGGCTTCCGCCTGGAATTGGCGGCCTTGCAGGCGCCGGCCGATGCCGCGGCCCTGCTGGCCGCCGTCCTCGCACCCGCCGCCGGGGCGGAAGTTCTCGCCTATCGCGATGTAACGCGCGGCATTCATCGCTTCGCCGTCTTCGCCGACGGCATCCTCGACGCCGCCCTGTTCCTGGCCGCCGAGCCGGTGGAGACGGCGCGGGGCTGGCTGATCGGCCAGCTCGGCCAGGCCCTGGACGGGGCGGAGCGGCTGCGCCTGCTGGCCGGCCGTGCCGGCGCGGGCGGGGCCGATCCGGGCGCCATCGTCTGTTCCTGCTTCTCGGTCGGGGTCAACCAGATCGCCGCGGCGGTCCGGGGCGGCGCCTGCACCGTCGAGGCGGTGGGCGCCTGCCTGAAGGCGGGCACCAATTGCGGCTCGTGCCGCATGGAAATCGGGAGATTGATCGATGCCAGCAGAGCCGCGGAAGCCGGTTGAAGTAAAGCTCCTGACCGGCGGCCAGGGCCCGCGCCCGAAGCGCCCGCAAGGGCCGGGCCGGGTTACCCTGGTGGGCGCCGGGCCGGGCGATCCCGAGCTTCTGACCCTGAAGGCCGTGCGCGCCCTTGGCACGGCCGACGTCGTGCTGTTCGACGACCTGATCGGCGACGGCATCCTCGATTTCGTGCACCGCAAGGCGCGCTGCCTTGCGGTCGGCAAGCGGGGCGGCCGCGCCTCCTGCAAGCAGGGCGATATCGAGGACCTGATGGTCCAGTTCGCCCGCGCCGGCAAGCATGTGGTCCGCCTGAAGTCCGGCGATCCCATGATTTTCGGCCGCGCCGGCGAAGAGATCGAACGCCTGCGCCGCGAGGGTATCGCGGTCGAGGTCGTGCCCGGCATCACCGCCGCCCTGGCCATGGCGGCCAGCCTCGGCCTGTCGCTGACCCACCGGGACCATGCCCGTTCCGTGCGCTTCATCACCGGCCATTCGCGCCACGGCACCCTGCCCGACGATCTGGACTGGCGGAACCTGGCCGATCCCGCGACCACGCTGGTGATCTATATGGGCGGGCGCACGGCGCCGGACCTCGCCGCCCGGCTGGTCGGCGGCGGCCTCGACCCCGCAACGCCGGCGGTTGCAGTCCGCGCCCTCGGCCGGGCGGCGGAGCGGCACTGGCGCGGCCCCCTGGCGCAATTGCCGGCGGGCGTCGGCCTCCTCGGGCTGGAGGAACCGCTGCTGATCGCCATCGGCACGGCCCTGCAAGCGGCGGGCAAGGCGGAGGACGCGGCGCCGATCGTCCAATATTTCAATCAAAACATCCGTTATTCCGGATAAAAGCCCGGATGCCGGTAATCAACAGCGCACAACCGCCAATATAGTGGAGGAAAGCGCAGATCGGCGGCACCGGCGATCGAGTTAGACATTGCCATCGCCCCGGAGTCGGGCGGATGAAGACTTGATCGTTCTCATCCGAACAACCACCGGAGATGCCGTTTAAATGGCGGAAGACACAGAAATTCGCCGCACTTTGGCGGAAGGCGCGGCGCGCCAACTGGCCAATGCCACGAAGACCAGGGCCTATTGGGGCGGGATCACCCCGCGCTGGCTGGTGCCGCTGCTGCAATGGACGCCGGTCGAGGCCGGCATCTTCCGCCTGAACCGGGTGAAGGACGACCATGAGGACGGCCCGACCGCCGACGTCCAGTGCAGCCCGCCCAAGGACCGCGATCCGGACCTGCCGGAAACCTTCGTCGACTACGACGACCGGCCGCGCGAATATTTCCTGAACGCGGTCACCACCGTGCTGGACGTCCAGACCCGCGTCTCGGACCTCTACAGCCGACCCTTCGACCAGATCCAGGAACAGCTTCGCCTGCTGATCGAAAAGGTGAAGGAACGCCAGGAAGGCGAATTGATCAACAACCCGGAATACGGGCTGCTGGCCAATGTCGCGCCCGGCCAGCGGATCACCACCCGCAAGGGCCGCCCGACGCCGGACGATCTCGACGACCTGCTGGCCAAGGTCTGGAAGGAGCCGAGCTTCTTCCTCGCCCATCCGCGCGCCATCGCCGCCTTCGGCCGCGAATGCACCCGCCGCGGCGTGCCGCCGCCGACCGTCACCCTGTTTGGCACCCCCTTCATCACCTGGCGCGGCGTGCCCCTGATCCCCTCCGACAAGGTGGCGATCGACGAGGCGACCGGGACCTCCAAGATCCTGCTGATCCGCACCGGCGAGAAGAAGCAGGGCGTGGTCGGCCTGTTCCAGCCCGGCGTGCCGGGCGAGGTCGCGCCCAGCCTGTCGGTGCGCTTCATGGGCATCAACAGGAAGGCCATCGCCTCCTATCTGATCTCGCTCTACTGCTCGCTGGCGGTCCTGACCGAAGATGCGCTCGCCGTTCTCGATCACGTCGAGGTCGACCAATATTATGACTACGCCTGATCCGAGCAGCCTTGTCCCCCCCGGCGCCGGGATCATTCCCGGTGCGCCTCCCGGCGCCCCTGGCGCCGGGCTCATCCCCGGTGCGGATACGGCCGCGAGCGCCGTGCCGGACGAAGGCTTGATCCAGCAATTGGCCAATGCGTTCTTCACCGCCCTGCCCGGCGGGACGCCGGCGGCGGCAAGCCTGCCCGGCGCCGGTGCCGCCCTGCCCTCGGCCCCCGCCTATTCGCCCGATCTCGTGCTCGGCCATGTCCCGGGGCCGGCGCCGACGCCGCCCCTGACGCCGAACGGCAACCCCGGCATCGCCGCCGTGCTGCCGCCGCTGGCCGGTGCCGCACAGCCGTCCATCCCCGGTCTCGGCCAGGGCCCGGCCTTCGCCACGCCCGACCTGACCCGGGTCCTGCAGAACCTCGGCGATCACCTCGCCTTCGTGCCGCGGCTCGATACGCCTGCGGTTACCCCCGCACCCGAGCCGCCGCCGCGCCACGCGCCGGCGCCCCTGGTGCTGGACCTCGGCCCGCTCGCGGTGCAGCACCGGCCGGAACTGGTGCCGCCCGCCGCCGACGGCCCGCGCCCCTTCGATCCCGCCCTGGCGCGCCGGGACTTTCCCATCCTGCACCAGAACGTCAACGGCAAGCCCCTGATCTGGCTGGACAATGCCGCGACGACGCAGAAGCCCCAGGCCGTGATCGACCGCCTGGTGCACTTCTACGCTTACGAGAATTCCAACATCCACCGCGCGGCACATACGCTCGCCGCCCGCGCCACCGATGCCTATGAGGCGGCGCGCGAGAAGGTGCGGCGCTTCCTGAACGCGCCCTCCGCCAAGGACATCATCTTCGTCCGCGGCGCGACCGAGGGGCTGAACCTGCTGGCCCAAGCCTATGGCCGCCAGCATGTCGGGCCGGGGGACGAGATCGTCGTCACCCATCTCGAACATCACGCCAATATCGTGCCCTGGCAGCAGCTGGCGACGGAAAAGGGCGCCCGCCTGCGCGTCGTCCCCGTCGACGACAGCGGCCAGATCCGCCTCGACGCCTTCCAGCGCCTGCTGGGCCCGAAGACGAAAATCGTCTCGATCACCCAGGTCTCGAACGCGCTGGGCACGGTGACGCCGGCCCGGGAAATGGTCGCGATCGCCCGGCGTTACGGCGCCGCCACCATCGTCGACGGCGCCCAGGCGGTCTCGCACATGCCGGTCGACGTGCAGGTGCTCGATGCCGATTTCTACGTCTTCTCGGGCCACAAGGTGTTCGGCCCGACCGGCATCGGCGCCGTCTACGGCCGGGCCGGCGTGCTGGAGACGATGCAGCCCTGGCAGGGCGGCGGCAATATGATCGCCGACGTCACCTTCGAGCGCACCGTGTTCCAGGATGCGCCGGAACGCTTCGAGGCCGGCACCGGCAATATCGCCGATGCGGTCGGCCTTGGCGCCGCCCTCGATTACCTGGCCGGGATCGGCATGCATAATGTCGCCGCCCACGAGCACGCCCTGATCGAATACGGCACCGAGGCCCTGCTCTCGATCCCGGGCCTGCGCCTGATCGGCACGGCGCGGGAGAAGGCGGGCGTGCTGTCCTTCGTGCTCGACGGCTGCGCCACGGCGGACGTCGGCAAGGCGCTGGCATCCGAGGGCATCGCGGTCCGCGCCGGGCACCATTGCGCCCAGCCGATCCTGCGGCGCTTCGGTGTCGAGGCGACGGTGCGGCCGTCCTTCGCCCTCTACAACACCTTCGAGGATATCGACGCCCTGGTCGATGTCCTGCGCCGCCTGCAAAGCGGCCGGGGTCACGGTCTTTCGCGCTGAGGTCATCATGTCCGAGTTCGATCAGCCCGATGCCGGGACCCAGCCCCCGACCTTCTATACGCCGCCGGGGGCGCCGGTGTGGAACCTGAACGGCATCGTCTCGGACCTGAAACTCTCGCGCGAGGTGACGCATAACATCAGGCCGCGGGGCACGCTGCACCAGCCGCCGTCGCGCGATGCGCTGGACCGGGTGGTGCGGCTGCTCTCCGCCACCATGTTCCCGACCCATTACGGCAAGACCGAACTGGGGCCGGAGAATATCGACTATTACGTCGGCTCGACCCTGAACAGCGCGCTCGTCCTCCTGGTCGAACAGATCCATCGCGGCCTGTCGTTCTCGGGCGACGAGCGCGGCCACGAGGCGATCCAGCGCAGCGCCCTGGCGATCGCGCGGGATTTCGCCTCGGACCTGCCGGCGATCCGGGGCCTGCTGGTCGGCGACCTGCGCGCCGCCTTCGAGGGCGACCCGGCGGCCAACAATTACCCGGAAATCCTGCTCGGCTATCCGGGCATGACGGCGATCATCCACCACCGGCTGGCCCATTCGCTCTATGGCCTGGGGGCGACGCTGGTGGCGCGCCTGATCGCCGACATCGTGCATTCGAAGACCGGGATCGATATCCACCCGGCCGCCGACATCGGCCCCAGTTTCTTCATCGACCATGGCACCGGCGTCGTCATCGGCGAGACCACGGTGATCGGCGAGCGGGTCCGCCTCTATCAGGCGGTGACGCTGGGCGCCCGCCATTTCCCGACCGACGACGAAGGCACGATCATCAAGGGCGCGCCGCGCCATCCGATCATCGAGGACGATGTGGTGATCTATGCCGGCGCCACCATTCTCGGCCGCATCACCATCGGCAGGGGCTCGACCATCGGCGGCAATGTCTGGATCACCCGCGACGTGCCCCCGGGCACCAGGATCACCCAGGCCAAGGCCGAACGCGAATAAGGCGGGAACCGGGGCTGGCCCTTTCGGCTTATTCCGGTCATACAGGGCGCTTTCCCGCCCGAAAGCCCCAGCCAGGACCGCCATGGCCAGTCACAGCGAAGCGTCCCCCGTTCCGACCCCGAAGAAGAAATCCCTGCTCGACAAGGCGGTGGCGCTGGCCTCGGGGCCCCATGGCCTCTGGCTGCTCGCCGTGGTCGCCTTTGCCGAAGCCTCCTTCTTCCCGATCCCGCCGGATCCGATCCTGGCCGCCGTCGTGCTCGCCCGGCGCGACCGGGTGTGGCTGGCAGCCGCCGTCTGCACCGTGGCCTCGGTGCTGGGCGGGTTGGGCGGCTATGCCATCGGCTATGGGCTCTACGAGGTCGCAGGGAAAGCGGTGATCGAATTCTATCACCTGGAAGAGGCTTTCCACACCTTCCAGGCCCGCTTCGCCGAATGGGGCGGCTGGATCATCATCGCCAAGGGCTTCACCCCCATCCCCTTCAAGCTGGTGACCATCGCCAGCGGCGTCGCCGAACTCGACCTCGGGGTCTTCACGGCCTCCAGCATCCTTACCCGCGGGGCGCGTTTCCTGCTGGTCGCCTGGCTGTTCTACGCCTTCGGGCCCCAGGCCAAGGCGGTCATCGCCCGCCACAAGGGCAAGGTGCTGATCGGCGGCACGGTGATCGTGATCGCCGGCTTCGCCGCCTTCGCCCTGCTCTGACGCGACCCGCTCTCAAGCCAGACGAAAAAGGGCGCCTCAAGGGGCGCCCTTTTCATTGCGGTCGTTGGTAGCGGAGGAGGGATTTGAACCCCCGACACATGGATTATGATTCCACCGCTCTAACCAGCTGAGCTACTCCGCCCAACGCGCCGCCACGGCTTTGCCGCCGCGAGGCCGCTCGTATAGGCGACCTGATGATTCATGTCAAGTCTCGGCGCGGCGAATCCAGCCGCCGCCCAGCACCCGGTCCGGCTCGGCGGCATCATAGAGAACGCAAGCCTGGCCGGGGGCGACACCATATTCCGGTTCGGCCAGAACGACGGTGGCACCGCCGCCGGCCACGCGCAGCGCCGCCGGCACCGGCGCCCGGGCCGAACGGATGCGGGCCAGCGCCGGGGTGGAGGCGGCCGTGCCGCCCGGGCCGATCCAGTTGAGGTCGGTGACCGCGATCTCGCGCCGGGCCAGCGCCTCCCGCGGGCCGACCACCACCCGCCGCGTCTCCGGCTCCAGGCGGACGACATAGAGGGGCATATTGTCCGGCATGGCGCCGCCGCCGATGCCGAGGCCCTTGCGCTGCCCGACCGTATAGGAAATGACGCCCGCGTGGCGGCCCAGCACCCGCCCGTCCATATCGACGATCTCGCCCGGATCGGCCGCCCCGGGGCGGAGTTTCTCGACCACGGCGGCATATTTGCCGGAGGGCACGAAGCAGATGTCCTGGCTGTCGGGCTTTTCCGCGACCTCCAGGCCGAAATGGGCGGCCAGCGCCCGGACCGCCGGCTTTTCCAGCCCGCCGAGGGGGAAACGCAGGAAATCGAGTTCCGCCTTGGTGGTCGCGAACAGGAAATAGCTCTGGTCCCGGTTGGGATCGCGGCCGCGGTGCAGTTCCGGCCCCGCAGGCGTGGTCACCCGGCGCACGTAATGGCCGGTGGCCATGGCGGCGGCGCCGAGGTCGCGGGCAGCACCCAGAAGATCGCGGAACTTCACCGTCTGATTGCAGCGGACACAGGGCACCGGCGTCTCGCCCGCCAGATAGGCGTCGACGAAGGGTTCGATCACATTGGCGCGGAACGCCTGTTCGTAATCGAGCACGAAATGGGGAATGCCCAGCTTTTCCGAAACCCGGCGGGCATCGCGGATATCGAGGCCGGCACAGCATGCGCCCTTCCGGCCGGCCGCGGCGCCCTGGTCGTAAAGCTGGAGGGTGATGCCGACGACATCATAGCCGCGCGCCTGCATCAAGGCGGCGGTGACCGAGGAATCGACCCCGCCCGACATGGCGACGACGACCCGCGCCCCGGGGGGCAGGTCATCCTCCGGGGCGGGGGTCAGCAGGCGGTCGAGGTCGGCACGGTCGATCATGGCCGGACCATAGTCGGCCCGGCAGAAAGGGACAAGCGACGGGAAGGAATTGCCGGGTTGCGGCCGCGCCAATCCTCGGGGCCGGGGCCGAAGCCCCGGAATCCGCGGCTTCGGCGCACTGGCCCGATCCCTGCAAGGGCGGTAGCGGATTTATCGCCCGCCGGACCTTGCCCATGGATGCCGCCAGCCTGATCACCGCCGCCTCGACCGCCGCCGCCGCCATCGCGCAGGCGACGCCGACCGGCGACGACGATGCCTTCGCCCGCCAGCTCGACCAAGCGGTGCAGGCGGCGGGCGCGCTGGACCGCAACGGCCTTTTCCCCGCCCCCCCGGCCGAGACCGGCGCTCCCGCCGCCGCCGAGGGTACGGCCCAACCCGCAGCGGTCGCCGCCGCCGCGTTCGACCGCAACGGCTTCTTCCCCGCCCATCCGGCCGAGACCGGCGATGCTGCCGCCGAGGGCGAGGCCAAACCGGCAGCGGCCGAGACGGAAACCCCCGTCGATCCGAGCGCGGTCATGGCCGGGCTGATCGCCGGCCTGACCGCGCCGGCGACCGCCAGGCCCGAGCCGAAGGACAGCCCCCCGGCGCCGGACGCCGCGGAACCGGCCGCCGCCGCCCCGACCCCGGCCGAAGCCGCGGCGGTCGAGAAGGCCGGCAAGGCCGCCGCCCGGGGCGCCGCGGTGCTGGCGGATACCCCGCCCGCCGCCACGGCGGCCGCGGATGCCGGCCTCGCCGCCGATGCCGCCCCCCCCCGCGCCCGAGGCCAAGCCCGAAGCAGCCCCCGACATGCCCCCCGCGGCCGCCCCGGCCGGGGCCGCGCCGACCCAGACCCAACAAGCCGTCGCCCCCGCCGCCCATGCCGCCGCCCCGCGCCCGGCCCCGGTGCCGCTGGAGCCGGAAGCGCTGGGCCTGTCCATCGCCCGCCATGCCGCCGAGGGCGAGGATGTGTTCGAGATTTCGCTTTCCCCGGATGAACTGGGCCGCATCGACATCCGCCTCCATATCGCCGAGGACGGCAAGGTCAGCGCCCATATCCAGGCCGAGCGGCCGGAAACCCTGGGCCTGTTGCAGCGCGACCGGGCGGAACTGGCCCGCGTCCTGGGCGGCCAGGGGCTGAATGCCGATCCCTCGACGCTGAATTTCACGCTGCGCGACGGCGAGGGCGGCAACCAGGGCCAGCAGGCCGGCGACGGCCAGCATCAGGCCCGGCGCCAGCGCAGCCGCCTCGGCGCCGGCGGCGGCCTGGCCGCGCTCGATACCGTCACCCCCCGCCCGCCGGCGGGGACGCGCAGCCGCGCCATCGACATTGCCGTCTGACCTGAAGGATCAAGGCTCATGACCACCGTCTCCCCGACCGCCGGCACGGCCGCGACCGCCTCGACCGCCAATGCCAGCGCGACCTTGGCCAAGAACTTCTCGTCCTTCCTCACCCTGCTGACCACCCAGTTGCAGAACCAGGACCCGCTGGACCCGATGAATTCCAACGAATTCACCAGCCAGCTGGTGCAGTTCAGCCAGGTGGAGCAGTCGATCAACACCAACAACACCCTCAGTTCCATGCTGTCGGTCCTGCAGGGGGCGACCACCACCAATGCGGTGTCCTATATCGGCAAGCAGGTGGTGGTGGATACGCCGACCGCCGCCTTCGACGGCAGCACGCCGGTCACCTGGCGCTACGGCAACGACGGCACGGCGGTGACCACCGTGCTGCAGGTGCTGGATGCCAAGGGCAGTGTGGTGCGCACCCTGACCAGCACCGAATCGGGCAGCGGCAAGTCGCTGACCTGGGACGGCAAGACCGACGCCGGCAACGAGGTCGCCGCCGGCAGCTATACTTTGCGGGCCACCGCCGTCGATAAAAACGGAAAATCGGTCGCGACCACGATCGGCACGGTCTCGACCGTGACCGGCGTTGAAACCAGCGATGGCATCATCAACCTGATCACCAAGAACGGCAGTGCCGCGCTCGACAAGGTCAGCGGGATTTACGGCTGAGGTGCTTTAGGCCGCTGTTAACCCGGCGCCGCTACCATCCGCTCCACAAGCCGGCTCCCCTCGCGCCGGCATCAGGAGCAACAGTGAACGAACGTAGTCCCATCCACGAACTGGCGGACGGCCTGTTCGGAACGGACGGTCGTGGCCTTCGCCTGGAAGACCTGCCGCCGCCGGACACCCGCCGCTGGGTCATCAGGCGCAAGGCGATGGTCGTCGCCGCCGTCCGCGGCGGCCTGATCACGCTGGAGGAAGCCTGCGGCCGCTATTCCCTGTCGGTCGAGGAATTCCTGTCCTGGCAGCGGGCGATCGAAAGCCACGGCCTGCCCGGCCTGCGCGCGACCCGGGTCCAGCTTTACCGCGACATCTGACCGCGCCTGCCCCCCGCGCTCAGGCGGGAACGGCCGTGCCCCAGTAGTTGAAGCCCGCCACCCGGGGCATGCCCGGCAGATACATTGTCTCCACCCTCTCCGCCTGAAAGCCCCCGGCCTGCAACAGGTCGGGGATCGGCCGGTGCAGGTTGCAGCCGCCGAACAATGTCTTCCAGACCGGATTGATCCTTTCCTGCCAGCGCCGCACCCCGGCGTCGGGCGCCGCGCCATGCTCGCAGAAGATCAACCGCCCGTCGGGGCGCAGCACCCGGCGCATGCCGGCCAGCGCCGGGACCGGATCCGGGATCGTGCACAGACTATAGGTGACGAGCACCGTATCGACCGAGGCATCGGGCAGCGGGATGCGCTCGCCCGGCAGGCCGATGAATTCGACCGGAAAGGGCAGGCGGGCGGCGCGGGCGCCGGCGATCTTCCACGAGGTTTCGGACGGATCGAGGCCGATCACCTTGTCGACCTTGGCCGCATCGTAATGGGGCAGGTTGAGGCCGGTGCCGATGCCGATCTCGAGCACGGTGCCGCGCGCCAGCGGCACGACCTTGCGCCGCTGGTGGCGGATCGGCTTGGTGCCGCAGGCGCAATTGATGATATGCGGCACGATGTGCCGTTCGTAGAAGCCCAAGACGCACCCTCCCCGAGAATCAGTCGCCCTCGACGAGCTTCACCAGCTTTCTTTCGAGGACGGCAAGAACGGTGCCGAGATCGTGGCCGCGTTTCAAGACCCGGCCGCCGGCGGCGACCACCGCATAGGCGCCCTGCTTCCGGGCAAGCGCCGGGCGTTTCTCGATCCGGTACAGCGGCTGTTCCGAGGACCGGCGGTGCACGGCGAAAACCGCGACCTCCACCCCGTCGGCCATGGCGTAGTCGCGCCATTCGCCAGCGGCGACCATGCGGCCATAAAGGCCGAGGATGGTGTCGAGTTCGCGGCGGTCGAAGAAGATCCGCCGGGGCGCGGAAACCGGGGCATTGCCGTCGGCCGAGCCGCCCTTCCCGCTGCCCGGCAACCACGCGATCACGCCCTGGTCCATGCGTTCCCTGCCCTCGAACTGTCACCTTCACGTCATCTTGAGCGCAGGCCAGAGGGGGTACAAGCGAAAATGGCTGCCTCGCCGAATTCGCACATTGACTTGAGAACGCCGATGGATAATGTCGCGGGCGGGTCACGTCCCCCCACCGGGACGCAGCTTATCTGGAAGGATAAGGCCAAAGATGACAAAGCCTGCTACTTGTCCCGCGCCTGCTACTCGTCCCGCCACGCCCCTGTTCTCCTCGGGCCCCTGCGCCAAGCGCCCCGGCTGGACCACCGCCGCCCTCAATGACGCCCTGATCGGCCGCTCGCATCGCTCGAAGCCCGGCAAGGCCAAGCTCCTGAAGGTGATCGAAGACACCCGCGCGATCCTGAAGGTGCCGGCGGATTACCGCATCGGCATCGTGCCCGCCTCCGATACCGGCGCCGTCGAAATGGCGCTGTGGTCGATGCTGGGCGCCCGCGGCATCGACATGCTGGCCTGGGAGAGCTTCGGCGCCGGCTGGGTGAACGACGTCGTGAAGCAGCTGAAGCTGAAGGACGTCCGCAAGTTCGAATCCGGCTATGGCGAGATCCCGGACCTGTTCCAGGCCGACAAGACCCGCGACGTGGTCTTCACCTGGAACGGCACCACCTCCGGCGTGCGCGTGCCGCATGCGGACTGGATCGCCGACGATCGCGAAGGCATCACCATCTGCGACGCGACCTCGGCCGCCTTCGCCATGGACCTGCCCTGGTCGAAGCTCGACGTCACCACCTTCTCCTGGCAGAAGGTGCTGGGCGGCGAAGCGGCGCACGGCATGATCATCCTCTCGCCCCGCGCGGTCGAACGGCTGGTCACCTATACCCCGGCCTGGCCGCTGCCCAAGATTTTCCGCATGGCGTCGGGCGGCAAGCTGACCGAAGGCATCTTCAAGGGCGAGACGATCAACACCCCGTCCATGCTCTGCGTCGAGGATTATCTCGATGCCCTCGGCTGGGCCGCTTCGGTCGGCGGGCTGGACGGGCTGATCGCCCGCTCCGAAGGCAATCTCGCCCTCATCGAAGCCTGGGTCGAGAACAGCGCCTGGGCCGGCTTCCTGGCGGAAGACAAGGCCATCCGCTCCTGCACCTCGGTCTGCCTCAAGGTCGTCGACCCCTGGGTCGAGGGCCTGAACGAGGACGGCAAGGCCGCGGTCGCCAAGAAGCTGGCCGACCTGCTCGAGAAAGAAGGCGTCGCCTATGACATCGGCGCCTATCGCGATGCCCCCCCGGGCTTGCGCATCTGGGCCGGCGCCACGGTCGAGGCGTCCGACCTCGAGGCCCTGCTGCCCTGGCTCGACTGGGCCTATGCGACGGTGAAGGCCGAGCTTTCGGTCGCCGCCTGATCTGCGTCTCCCCCCGGCGCTCGCCGCCGGGGCCCCCGCTTAACCGATCTTCCCGCTTAAACGATCTTCCCTGCCATCCCGGCCCGCTTCCGGGACGACGAACCTCCTTAAGGTGCCCCCATGCCCAAGGTTCTCATTTCCGACGAACTCAGCCCCGCCGCCGCCCAGATCTTCCGCGACCGCGGCGTCGAGGTCGACGTCAAGACCGGCCTGAAGAAGGACGAGCTGATCGCCATCATCGGCCAGTACGACGGTCTCGCCATCCGCTCGGCGACCAAGGTGACGGCCGATGTGCTGGCCGCCGCGACCAATCTCAAGGTCGTCGGCCGCGCCGGCATCGGCGTCGACAATGTCGATATTCCGGCCGCCACCGCGCGCGGCGTCGTGGTCATGAACACGCCGTTCGGCAATTCGATCACCACCGCCGAACATGCCATCGCCATGATGTTCGCCGTCGCCCGCGACATTCCGGCCGCCAGCGCCTCGACCCATGCCGGCAAGTGGGAAAAGAACCGCTTCATGGGCGTCGAGCTTTACGCCAAGACCCTCGGCCTGATCGGCGCCGGCAACATCGGCTCGATCGTGGCCGACCGGGCCCAGGGCCTGAAGATGCAGGTCGTCGCCTATGACCCGTTCCTGACCCCGGAACGGGCGGTCGAGATCGGCGTGGTCAAGGTCGAACTCGACGAATTGTTCGCCCGCGCCGACTTCATCACCCTGCACACCCCGCTGACCGACGGCACCCGCAACATCATCAACGCGGCTTCGATCGCCAAGATGAAGGACGGCGTCCGCATCATCAATTGCGCCCGCGGCGGCCTGATCGTCGAGGAAGACCTGCTGGCCGCGCTCAATTCGGGCAAGGTGGGCGGCGCCGCCCTCGACGTCTTCGCGGTGGAGCCGGCCAAGGAAAACATCCTGTTCGGCCATGAGAAAGTGGTCTGCACCCCGCATCTCGGCGCCTCGACCACTGAAGCGCAGGAGAATGTCGCCCTTCAGGTCGCCGAGCAGATGTCGGCCTATCTGATCGACGGCGCGGTCTCCAACGCCCTCAACATGCCCTCGGTCACGGCGGAAGAAGCGCCGCGGCTGCGCCCCTATATGACCCTGGCGGCCCAGCTCGGCGCCCTGGCCGGCAAGCTCTCGGCCGAGGTCGGCATCCGCAAGGTGACGATCGAATACGAAGGCCATGCCGCCAGGCTGAACACCCGCCCGCTGACCGCCATCGCCCTCCAGGGCCTGCTCGGGCCGATCATGTCCTCGGTCAACATGGTCAATGCGCCGGTGGTGGCCAAGGAGCGCAACATCGCCGTCGCCGACACCAAGCTCGAAGTCGCCGGCGACTACCAGACCCTGATGCGCATCATCGTCGAGATGGACGGCAAGACCCGCTCGGTCGCCGGCACCCTGTTTGCCGACAGCCAGCCCCGCATCGTCTCGATCAAGGGCATCACGGTCGAGGCCGAGATCACCCCGCACATGCTCTATGTGACCAACGAGGACAAGCCGGGCTTCATCGGCGCCCTGGGCACCATCCTCGGCGATGCCGGCCTCAATATCGCCACCTTCAACCTCGGCCGGAAGATCGCGGGCGAAGAGGCGATCTGCCTCGTCTCGGTGGACGAATCGATCCCGGCCAGCGTGGTCGAGAAGGTGCGCGCCATCTCGCAGGTCAAGCAGGCCCAAGCCCTGGACTTCTGATCGCCCTGGACTTCTGGTCGGCGCGAAACACCGCATTCCAGGCCCCCGCCGGCAACGGCGGGGGCTTCTCTTTGCCGTATTGCAAAAATCTATTGTGCGATGCGACAAAATGAAGGTTGCCGTCACCCGTTCACAGCCTGCCTAATGGACCGGTAATCGCGTCAAGGGTGACCCCGATGCTCAGCCTTCTGCCTGTCCTGGCGCTTCGCGCCGAAGCCGCCCTGTTCGACAATCTGGCCGCGCGCGTGCTCTGGGCCGTGCTTGGGACCGGGCTCGGCCTGTGGCAGGGGCCGGTGGCCATGATCGCCATGACCGCGGGCCTGATCGCGACCTCCGCCCTGCTGTGCGCCCTCGGCCGCCTGCCCCAGGCACCGCGCATCGCACGCGCCCCGGCCGCCGCCATCGGCTTCGCCCGCCCGCAAGGGGTCTAACCAACCCGAATCACCCGCCTGGGGCGTTTCCGGCCCAGGGACCACAGGGATATCCGCGAAAGGCAGAACCCGGCGGCTCTCGGCTGCCGCCGGACCATCAAGTCACCGGAAAGCCTGCACCGTGTGGCCGTGGTTGAGGGGGCCGTGGCCCCGGCCGAGGCCGGGGGCGGTGGCCAGGGCCTTGCGGACATAGTTCCGGGCCCGGCGCACGGCGGGGACGAGGTCCAGCCCCTGGGCGAGGCCGGTCGCGATCGCCGAGGCCAGGGTGCAGCCGGTGCCGTGGGTGCTGCGCGTCTCGATCCGGGGGTCGTCGAAATAGATCAGGCCATCGGCGGAAACCAGGACGTCGCGCACCAGATCGCCGGCCAGATGGCCGCCCTTCAGCAGCACCGCCCGCGGCCCCAGCGCCAGGAGGTCGAAGGCGGCCCGGTCCATCTCGCCGATCGCGGTCACCGGCCGGCCCAGGAGGACCGAGGCTTCGGGCAGGTTGGGCGTGATCACGCCGGCGCGGGGCAGCAGGCGGTCGCGCACCGCCGCCGTGGTCGCATCCGTGGTCAGGCTGGCGCCGCCCTTGGCGACCATGACCGGATCGACCACCAGCAGGCGCGGCGCCGTCGGCCGGTCCATGCCCGCCAGCACCGTTTCCACCACGTCGACCGAATGCAGCATGCCGGTCTTCACCACATCGGCGCCGATATCGTCGAGGCAGACCGCCATCTGCGCGCCGACCGCCGCCACCGGCACATCGACGATGCCATGCACCCCGAGCGTATCCTGGATGGTGAGGGCGGTGATCGCGGTCATGGCATAGCCGCCGAGCGCCGTCACCGTCTTGATATCGGCCTGGATCCCCGCGCCGCCGCCGGAATCGGAGCCGGCGACGATCAGCACCCGCCCCGTCACGCTACCCGCTCCAGCGCTTCGACCACTTCGGCGACCGAGGCTTCGACCAGCGACTGGTCCTCGCCCTCGGCCATCACCCGGATCACCGGCTCAGTGCCGGATTTCCGGATCAGCAGCCGGCCGGACAGGCGCAGCCGGTCCTCGACCGCCGCGATCGCCGCCTTCACCCCGCCGTCCTCCAGCGGATGATGGCCGCCGGCCGTGAAGCGGACATTGCGCAGCACCTGGGGCAGCGGCTGGAAGCGGCGGCACACTTCCGACGCCGGGCGCCCGGCCTCGACCACCATGGCCAGGACCTGAAGCGCCGCGATCAGCCCGTCGCCGGTGGTCGCGAAGTCGGACAGGATGATATGGCCCGATTGCTCGCCGCCGACGTTGAAACCCTTCTCGCGCATATGCTCGACGACATAGCGGTCGCCCACCGCCGTCCGCGCCAGGCCCAGGCCCAGGCGGCCGAGGTGGCGCTCCAGGCCGAGGTTGGACATGACGGTGGCGACGATGCCGCCGCCCCGCAATTGCGCCGTGCGGTGAAAATGTTCGGCGACCACGGCCATCAGCTGGTCGCCGTCGACCACCTGCCCCGCCTCGTCGATCAGGATCAGGCGGTCGGCGTCGCCGTCGAGGGCGATGCCGATATGGGCATCATGCTGAAGCACCGCCTGGCGCAGCGCCTTGACATGGGTGGAACCGCATTCGCGGTTGATGTTGAAGCCGTCCGGGCTGACGCCGATGGGGACGACTTCCGCTCCCAGTTCCCACAGCACCGTGGGCGCCACCTTGTAGGCGGCGCCATGGGCGCAATCGACGACGATCTTGAGACCGTCCAGGGTCATGCCGCGGGGGAAGGTCGCCTTGGCGAATTCGATATAGCGGCCGGCCGCATCCTCCAGCCGCTGGGCCCGGCCGAGCGCCTTGGGTTCGGCGCGGGGGGCCTCGCCCCGCCCGATCCGGCGCTCGATCTCGATCTCGACCTCGTCGGACAATTTATAGCCGTCGGGACCGAACAGCTTGATGCCATTGTCTTCGAAGGGATTATGCGAGGCGGAAATCATCACCCCGAGGTCGGCACGCAGCGACCGGGTGAGCATGGCGACCGCCGGCGTCGGCATCGGCCCGACCAGCATCACGTCCATGCCGACGGCGACGAACCCCGCCTGCAAGGCCGCCTCGATCATATAGCCCGACAGCCGCGTATCCTTGCCGATGACGACCCGGTGACGGCGCTGGCCGCCGGTCTGGAACAGGCGGCCGGCGGCCTGGCCGACGGCCAGGGCCAGTTCGGCGGTCATCGGGTCGGTATTCGCGGTACCGCGGATGCCGTCGGTGCCGAAGAGCTTGCGGGTCATGGTGGTTCTTTCACGCGCGCGAGTCGTCACTTATAGCCAAGGCCGACCATAATTTCACCGCCTGCACGGTTTCCGCCACATCATGGACCCGAAGGATCGACGCGCCCCGGTCAAGGCCGGCCAGCGCCGCCGCCAGCGAGCCGGGCAGCCGCCGGTCGGCCGCCACCTCGCCGGCCACGCGGCCGATGAAACTCTTGCGCGAAACGCCCAGCAAGACCGGCAGGCGCAGCGCGTGCAAAGCGTGAAGATCGTCGATCAGGGCCAGGTTGTGGGCGAGGCCCTTGGCAAAGCCGATGCCGGGATCGACGATCAGCCGTTCCCGCGCGATGCCGGCGGCGACGGCCCGCTCGACCGCGCCCGCCAGTTCGCTGAGGACCTCGAACAGGAGATCGTCGTAATGGGGCGCCTGCTGCATGGTGGCGGGCGTGCCCCGGGCATGCATCAGCACCACCGGACAAGCGACCGTGGCCAGGAATCCGGCCGCAGCCGGATCATGGCCGAGGGCAGAGACATCGTTGACGATATCGGCGCCGGCGGCCAGCGCCGCCCGCATCACCGCCATGTTCCGGGTATCGACCGAAATCGCCACCCCCAGCGCCTTCGCCCCCTCGATCACCGGGCAGACGCGGTCGATCTCTTCGGCGGCGGAAACCGGGGCGGCGCCCGGCCGGGTCGATTCCCCGCCGATATCTAGGATCTCCGCCCCGGCCGCGACCAGCCGCTCCGCATGCTCGATGCCGGCCCGGCCGAGGAAGCGGCCGCCGTCGGAAAAACTGTCCGGCGTCGCATTGACGATGCCCATGACCCGCGGCCGGCCCGGGTCGGGATAGGCCGGTGCCGCCGCCAGGGGCAGCAGCCGGCGCCCGCCGGCCGGCCCGATTTCGAGGTGCCCGCCATGGGCGAGCGCGGCGCCCAGGGGCAGGGCGAGGCCGGCGTCACGCTGGCGCCGGGCTTCGGCGCCGCGCATCAGGCCGGCGGGGGCGATGAAACACTCGGTCATGGGCTTCCCAGAATGCCGAAGGCCGGCATTGCTGCCGGCCTTCGCTGGTCGATCGGGGGTGTTCAGGCGCCGGGCGCCGGCTCCGGCCGGATGCCGGGCTTGCCGGTGGGCGGCACCGCCGAACCGGTGCCGACATCGGCCGGCGGTTCGCTGGACGAGGATTCGCGATAGATCGTCTCGCCGCGCAGCAGGGCCCGGACCTCGTCGCCCGACAGGGTCTCGTATTCCAGCAGGCCCTTGGCGATGATCTCCAGCTGGTCCGCATGGGTGGACAGCAGGCTGCGGGTGAAGGTCTCCGCCTCGTCGATCAGGCGGCGGACTTCCTCGTCGATCAGATGGGCGGTGGCGTCCGAGACATTCTTCCGCTGGGTCACCGAATGGCCGAGGAAGACTTCCTCCTCGTTCTCGGAATAGCGCAGCCGGCCGAGCTTGTCCGACATGCCCCATTCCGTGACCATGCGGCGCGCCAGATTGGTCGCCTGGCGGATATCGTCCGAGGCGCCGGTGGTCACGTTTTCCGGCCCGAAGACCTGTTCTTCCGCCACGCGGCCGCCGAACATCATGGCGAGACGCGAGCTGAGTTCCTTCTTCGACCAGCCGTAGCGGTCGCGCTCCGGCAGGGACATGGTGACGCCGAGCGCCCGGCCGCGCGGGATGATCGTCACCTTGTGTAGCGGGTCATGGTTCGGCGACAGCAGGGCGACCAGGGCATGGCCCGCCTCGTGATAGGCGGTGAGCTTGCGCTCCTGTTCCGTCATGGCCATGGAGCGGCGCTCGGCGCCCATCATGACCTTGTCCTTGGCGGCTTCGAATTCCGCCATGGAGACGATGCGGCGGCCCTTGCGCGCGGCCAGCAGCGCCGCCTCGTTGACGAGGTTGGCGAGGTCGGCGCCGGAGAAGCCGGGGGTGCCGCGGGCGATGACCTTGGCATCGACATCGGCGCCCACGGGCACTTTCCGCATATGGACCTTCAGGATCTTCTCGCGGCCGGCGATATCCGGGTTCGGCACCACGACCTGACGGTCGAAGCGGCCGGGGCGCAGCAGCGCGGGGTCGAGCACGTCCGGGCGGTTGGTGGCGGCGACCAGGATCACGCCCTCGTTGGCCTCGAAGCCGTCCATCTCGACCAGGAGCTGGTTCAGGGTCTGCTCGCGCTCGTCGTTGCCGCCGCCGAGACCGGCGCCGCGATGACGGCCGACCGCATCGATTTCGTCGATGAAGATGATGCAGGGCGCATTCTTTTTCGCCTGCTCGAACATGTCGCGCACGCGGGAGGCGCCGACGCCGACGAACATTTCAACGAAGTCGGAACCGGAAATGGTGAAGAAGGGCACATTGGCCTCGCCCGCGATGGCGCGTGCCAGCAGGGTCTTGCCGGTGCCCGGCGGGCCGACCAGCAGCGCGCCCTTGGGGATGCGGCCGCCCAGGCGCTGGAACTTCTGCGGGTCCTTCAGGAAGTCGACGATTTCTTCCAGTTCTTCCTTGGCCTCGTCGATGCCGGCGACATCGTCGAAGGTGACGCGGCCGTGGCGCTCGGTCAGCAGGCGGGCCTTGGACTTGCCGAAGCCCATGGCCTTGCCGCCGCCGGACTGCATCTGGCGCATGAAGAAGATCCAGACGCCGATCAGCAGCAGCATCGGGAACCAGGAAATCAGGATGTCGACCAGGGTCGGGCCGCCCTTGTCCTGGGTGACGGAGACGACGTTCACGCCCTTGTCGAGCAGGCGCTGCACCATCTGCGGGTCCGAGGGGGCGATCGTGTAGCGCTCGTTGCCGTCGGCGAGGTGCAGGACGACCGTGTCGCCCTGGATCTTCACGTCCGTGACGCGGCCGGCCTCGACTTCGTTCACGAAGTTCGAATAGGACATTTCCGTCCCGGGCTTGCGTCCCGACGAACTCTGGAAAAAGTTGAAGAGCGCGATCAGCAGCAGCGCGATGACGACCCAAAGGGCGAGATTTCGGCCGGGCAAATTCACGTGCATTACCTTTCAGCCGGCCCACGCCGGCGAACCGTCCTAAACAGGCGGTGATTCCTTATGCCTGTTCTAAATAGTGTGCCTTTGCCGGTAAACAACTCCCTGCCAGCCGTCCGGCACCAGCACGTTGGCGCCACAATAGCGAAGTTCGGCAGCCAGGGGAGTCCCGAAATGAAGGGCGGGCACGGCAATCAGGGCCCCGTCGCGAAAAACCGCCGGCAGCACCCGCCGCTCGGCCAACGAAAGCGAAGGCAGCCCCGCGGGCTTGCAGGTGCCGAGGGCGGCGATGGTCACCGCCTCGGGCCCGGCGGTCGCCTCGAACCGGCGGTCCCAGACGCCGGATTCGCCCGCCCGCAGCACGAGATCGGGGCCGAGGTGCCGGGCCTCGCGCAGCACCGCCACCGCTTCCTCGCCGGCCAGGAAGCGGCAGCCGCCCAGGGTGGCGCCCGGAAACCGCCCCTCGCCCGCCAGCAGCGCCGCCAGCCGGTCCAGCCGGTCGCGGCGGGGCGGATGATCCTCGCCGCCGACGGCGCGGACGAGGCCGGCCAGCAGGCGTTCGACGAAGGGCGCCGGCCGCCCGCGCAAGGCCGGCCGGGCCAGCCGCGCCGTGCCCCAGGGCGACAGGGCGACGGCGGCGCCCGCAAGCTCGGCGACCGCGGCGGCGATCGCCCGGCGGTCGCGGTCCAGGCGGGCGGCGGTGGCGGCGAGCCCCGGCGCATCGAGGCCGAGTGCCGCGATCGCCCGGCGCACGGCCACGCGGGCGAAACGCTCGTCCTCGTTCATCGGATCGTCGATCACCGGCAGGCCGGCGGCCAGGACCAGGGCCCGCGCCCCCGCCCGGTCGAGGCCGAGCAGCGGGCGCAGCAGCCGCAGCCCCAGGCGCCGGCTGTCCGGCGCCATGGCGGCGAGCCCGTCCAGGCCGCTGCCCCGTTGCAGGCGCAGCAGCAGGGTTTCGGCCTGATCGTCGGCGGTATGGCCGGTGGCGAGACAGGCGATGCCCCGCGCCCGGCACCAGCCGGCCATCAGGTCATAGCGCGCGGCGCGGGCGGCCGCCTCCAGCCCCCGGCGCGGCAGGGCGGCGACGGGGGAAAGCACCGCCGCCGCATGGCCGCGGGCATGGGCCAGGGCGGCGACGCCCGCCGCTTCCGCCGCCGCCTCGGGGCGAAAGCCGTGGTCGACGGTGAGCACGTGAAGGCGGCGGCCCGGGGCCGCCCGCGCCCAATCCTCGGCGATCAGCAGCAGGGCGAGACTGTCGGCCCCGCCGGAGACGGCGAGGGCAAGGTCGTTCCCGGGCGCCAGCGCGGCCAGCGCCGCGCAGCCCCGGGCCCGGACATCGTCAGGTGCAGGAGCCATCCCGAAGGCCGCGTTCCGCCCGGCTCTTGATCGTGGCGGCGGCATCGGGATAGCGGCCGGGCAGTTCGCGCAGGACCTGGCAGCCTTTGTCCTTCTGCCCCATCTGCACCAGGCTGATGCCGAGCTTGAGGAAAGTGTCCGGCGCCTTGGCGCCGTCGGGATAGGTTTTCACGCCGGTCAGGAACGCCTGGGCCGCCGCCTCGTAATTGCCGCGGGCATAGAAGGTCTCGCCCAGCCAATATTGCGCGTTGCCGGCAAGGCGGTCGCTGCCATAGGTCGAGAGGAAGGCTTTCAGCGCCGCCTCGGCCTGGACGTATTCGCCCCGGCGCAGCATGCCGAGGGCGGCGTCATAGGCGGCCAGCGCGTCCGGCGGCGAATTGGACGGGCTCGGGTTGCCGCGGGCGGGGGCGGCCGGCGCCGGGGTCGCCGCGGCGGTGGCCGCCGGCGGCGTTGCCGGGGCCGCCGCGGGCGGGGCCGTGCCCGGGGTTGCGGTGCCCGCCCCCTGTTCCAGCCGGTTCAGGCGGAATTCGACGTCTTCCTGGAAGCGCTTGAGCTGGGCGTCGTTGCGGTCGGCGGCATTCTGCGCCTCCTCGATCCGGCCGGTGAGGGAGCGGATCTCTTCCTCGAGGGCGGAAAGGCGGAGGTCCATCTGGGCTGCAGCGGCCGGCGCCATGGTGCTCTGCGCCAGGCGGATGTCCGAGGCGGCGGCGGCGAGTTCCTGCACCTTGTCCCGCAGCGCGCCCAGGTTCGCGGCCCCTTGCGCGGCGGCAGGCAGGCCCCAGCCGGCGGCAATGACGACGCCAAGGGCCAGCAGCGGGCGGGAAACACGGCGGGACAGGCCACAGCGGGACAGGCACGGCATTGCGCGAAATCCTCGATTCGACGACGCCGACAGCGCGGCAACGGCATGATTTTACATTGAGCGGCAACCTGGGCGAAAGAATGTCGCTGCGGCCCCGCCGGATAGCCATGAAAAAGCCCGCCCCGGCCGAGCCGGAGCGGGCTTCCCCACAATCCAGAAAGCCGCCGGAAGCGGCCGCCGAATTAGTTGACGCGCGAGAAGGCGCGGCGGTTCTGGGCCCAGGCGGTCTCGTCCGAACCGACGGCGAACGGACGGTCCTTGCCGTAGGAGATGACCTGGAGACGGTTGGCGTCGACGCCCAGCGAGATCAGGTAGGCGCGGGCCGAATTGGCACGACGCTCGCCGAGGGCGAGGTTGTACTCGCGGGTGCCGCGCTCGTCGGCATGGCCTTCGACCGTCAGGGTGACCGACGGATACTTGGCCAGCCAGGCGGCCTGGGCCTGCAGGGTGGCCTGGGCCTGGGCGCTCAGGTTGTACTGGTCGAGCGCAAAGAACACGCTGTCACCGGCGGTGGCGGCGAGGTCTTCCTGCGAGCCCGGGACGATGCCGCCGGTGGTCGTGCCGCCGGTGGTTGCGGCGCCATCGGTGTTCGACGACGAGCAGGCAGCGACGATGAACAGGGAGGCGACGATACCGGCGATCTTGAAACCGGGATGGGTGAAGCGCATAGCAGTTGGACTCCTGAGGGTGCAGCGCTGTCGGTGCGCGCCGAGCGGCTTGGACGTTTCGCTAGTTGCGGAAACTATCATCTCGCAATTGCGAAATCCACTGGCAGCCGGGCGCGGAAGGACGCGGGGATAGCGTTACCACCACGTCTTTCCGCACTCTAGTGCATAAGCGCAACACCAGCCCAACTTTGTCGAAAATAAGGCGACGGTTTTACTTCACGGATTGAGGGGCGACCACGCCGGGTCCGAACCGTCCAGCGGCGTCGGCACCAGGCGCTCGTTGCGGCCGGTGACGTCGACCGTATAGAGCTTCACCGTTCCCGCGGCGCCCGGAGACTGGCGGAAAAAGGCGATCACGCGCCCGTTCGGGGCCCAGGTCGGGCCTTCGTCGAGAAAGCTCTCGGTCAGGATGCGCTCGCCCGAACCATCGGGTTTCATCACGCCGATCGAGAAGCGGCCGCCCTTGATCTTGGTGAAGGCAATGTAGTCACCGCGCGGCGACCATACCGGCGTTGCATAGCGGCCGTCGCCGAACGATATGCGTTTGCCGCCGCCGCCCGACGCGCTCATGACGTAGAGCTGCTGGCCGCCGCTCTGGTCCGAGTTGTAGACGATCCGGCTGCCGTCCGGCGAGAAGCTGGGCGAAGTATCGATCGCCGGGCCCGAGGTCAGGCGCGAAATGCGCCGGGTGCGCAGGTCGACCGAGAAAATATCGGTATTGCCGTCCTTCGCCATGGACATGACGACCGTATTGCCGTCGGGCGAGAAGCGCGGCGCGAAGGTCATGCCCGGGAAATCCCCCAGCACTTCCTGCTGCCCGCTGTCGATATTGAACAGATAGACCCGCGGCTTGTCGTTGAAATAGGACATATAGGTGATGGTCTGGTCGCGCGGGGAGAAGCGCGGCGTCATCACCAGGTCCTTGCCGGAGGTCAGGAAGCGGTGATTCGCGCCGTCCTGGTCCATGATGGCGAGGCGCTTCACCCGCCGGTTCTTCGGCCCCGATTCCGAGACATAGACGATGCGGGTATCGAAATAGCCCTCCTCGCCCGTCACCTTCTTGTAGATGGTGTCGGCGATGATATGGGCGACGCGCCGCCAGTTCGCGGCATCGGCGGTGAAGGCGGTGCCGGTCAGCTGCTGTTCGGCCTGCACGTCCCACAGGCGGAATTCGAACGACACCTTGTTGCCCTGGGGCACCACGCGGCCGGCCACCAGGGCCTCGGCGCCGGCGCCGCGCCACGACGGGAAGGCGGGCTGGGCCTGGATCTGTTCCGGCGTCTGCGGATGGCTGCCGGCGGGAACCGGGCGGAACAGGCCCGAGCGTTCGAGGTCGGCGGCGATCACCTGGGCGATCTGGGCGCCGAGGTCGCCGCCGGCGAAGCGCGGCACCGCGATCGGCATCGGCTGCAATGTGCCGCCTTCGAGGATGATAGTAGTCTGGGCAGTGGCCGTGCCGGTCAGCGCGGCAAGCGCCAGACTGGCGCCCAAGACCACAGCCTTCAGGGAAGTACGTGCGAATGGCCCGATCATTTTCGTGTCCGTAGCGGTAGTCCACCGAATCATCTCGGGGGAAGCTAGGGCCGAAAAATGGCAAAGCCAGGGCCGAGGCGCCACCCATGGCCCGGCAACGGCACCGCCCTGGGAGCGATTAATTCCCGCCTGTTGCCGGATCGACTCGGTTTCGCTTTCAGCGTCCGGCGATCGCGCGGTGGTGGCGGATGACTTCGCCGATGATGAAGTTGAGGAATTTCTCGGCGAATTCGGGATCGAGCCGGGCGGATTCGGCCAGCGAGCGCAGGCGGCGGATCTGTTCCGCCTCGCGCTGGGGATCGGCCGGGGGCAATTCGTGGCGCGCCTTCAGGGCGCCGACCGCCTGGGTGCATTTGAAGCGTTCGGCAAGCAGGTGAACCAGGGCGGCATCGATATTGTCGATACTGTCGCGCAGGCGCTGAAGTTCCGGCAAGACCCCCGCCGATCCCTCGGCCCCCACCCCTTCGACCATGCCTATGTCCTTTTTGTCCCGAAATCCGGCCGACACGCTGGCGGAAACGGCGCTCAAGCGCAAGTATGGCGCAGCGCCCCGGCCTTGCCGGAAAAGCGGAACGCAAATATCATTTGCCGATAAAGACAAACAGGGCCAGACCAGCGTGAGCAACGATACGGGCGCAGCACGGACCGCCGTCGCCAGGCGCAGGGTGACGGAACGCAGCATGACCAAGGCCGGCGACACCAGCGACGACAGCCAGCGCGCGGGCCGCCGCCGCCTGGGCGTGGTGCTGAAGCCGGCGGCGCAGGCGCGCAGCCGGAACAAGCTGGAACGCCTGCTCGAGGTCGGCCACGACATGATGATCGAGGTCGGCTTCGACCGCATGCGCGTCGTCGACATCGCCGAGCGGGCGGGCTGCTCCACCGGCGCCTTCTACCAGCGCTTCGCCGACAAGGAAGCCCTGCTCGAAGCCCTGGCCCAGCGCTTCGCCGAACGGGCCTGGACCCTGCTCGACACCATGCTGCTGCCCGAACGCTTCGCCGGCCAGCCCTTCGCCCTCGTCGTCCGGCGCATGCTGGTGGTCATGGTCCGCCTGGCCAGTGCCAATGCGGTGCTGCTGCGCGAAGTGGTGCGCGCCTCGCTGCGCGACATGGGCGCCTGGACCTATTTCTCGTCGATGCGCGACCATTTGCTGGACCGCCTGCTGGACGTCGCCCGCCAGCACCCGGAAGTGGCGGAGCGCGCCCGGCCGGGCGGCCCGATCGACCTTGCCGTGCAACTGGTGCTGTCGTCCCTGATCAGCCGGTCCCTGGCCGACCAGCGCACCATGGGCATGTCGGACGACGATCTCGCCGCCGAACTGGCGACGGTGATGATCCGCTATCTCCAGCTCGAAGACGCGCCCTGGGACCCCAGCCTGTCGCCCAGCATCGACTGATCCCAGCATCGATTGATCAGCGCGGCACCGCGCCGCGCAGGAAGATCGCCACCGCCTCCGCCACCCAGGCGGCGATCTTTTCCGGTTCCGGCGGCTCGCCGGTCACCATCGCTTCCCGCGTCAGGTCGGCATAGGCCATGGACAGCAGCATGGCCGCGGCCCGCTCCGGCCTGTCGAGGCGGAGATGGCCCGCCGCCGCCTGCCGGCCCAGCCAGCGCCCGACCGCGGCGATCAGCTTCTCGTGGCCCTCGCGGTAATAGGCCGCCACCATTTCCGGCACGCGCATCATTTCGGTCACCGCCAGCCGGTTGGCGGCAAGGCCGGCATCGGACAGGCCATAGACCGCCGTATGGGTGAGCAGCCGGTTCATCACCGGCTCCAGGTCCTCGGCCCGTTCAACGACATAGGCATCGAACCCCGGCAGCACGATATCCATGAAGCCGGAAATCACCGCGACCAGGATCTCGGTCTTCGTCTCGAAGAAACGATAGATCGTCTTGGTCGAGACCCCGCCCGCCCGGGCGATGGTACCGACCGAGGCGGCCGAGAAACCTTCGGTCAGAAAGACCGCCGTCGCCGCCTGCAGGATGGCCGCCCGCAGATCCGCCTCGTCACGCCTTGCCACGCCCGAACCTCCGACACACCACAGATTCCCCTTGACGGCAGCATCGCCCCGGCGATGATTGCGACCAAGGAAAACAGAAATTTTCCATTTTCGCCACGGCCGCCAAGGCCGGGCCGCGGAGGGACCCATGGACGACGCGACCAGCCAGCGCATCCTGACCGGCGAGGCGTGGCAGGATTTCTGCCGCACCATCGGCCAGGCCGGCAATATCCTGTTCCGCGACGCCGCCCCCGCCACGCTGCTCGACCGGGGCGAGGGCATCCGCTACCTCAGCCGCCTGACCCGCGCCTTTCTCGAAGCCTCGGTCGAATATGCCGATCCGGATTTCCCGGCCCTGCGCCGCCTCGCCCATGAAACGGTGAAGATCGGGGCGGACAATCCGGACAATGTCTATCTCTCGGCGAGTGTCGCCGGCGACCGGGATTACCTGATCCGGGGCCGGCGCGGCACCATCGCCTATTTCTCCATCGGCTCGAAGGCCAACCGCTATGCGATCGACGGCACCATGTCCTCGACCGGCGAGTTGAACGACAGCACCCTGGAGATCCGCCCGGACGGCACTTTCGAGATCATCGCCAGCAGCACGCGCAAGCCCGGCAACTGGCTGCCCATGGCCGCCGACACCACCCTTCTCGTCGTCCGCCAATCCTATCTGGACCACGAGGCCGAGACGCCCGGCAGCTATACGATCGAACGGCTCGGCGGCCCCAAGGCGCCCCCGCCCCTTCAGGCCCCGGCCCTGAACGACGCCCTGCAAAAGGCCGCCATGGGGGTGATGGGCACCGCCTTCATCTTTGCGCAGTGGACCGAATTGTTCATGACCCGGCCGAACGAATTGCCCGACTGGGGACAGGAGATGTTCCAGCGCGCCGGCGGCGATCCCGACATCTTCTACCTGCACGGCTATTGGCAGCTCGCACCCGATGAAGCCTGGGTGATCGAAACCCCGGTGCCGGACTGCCCCTATTGGAACTTCCAGCTGAACAACTGGTGGATGGAATCCCTCGACTACCGCTTCCACCGCATCTGGGTGAACAAGCACGGCGCCAGGCCGAACCCGGACGGCACGGTAACCCTGGTGGTGGCGGCGCGCGATCCCGGCTTCGGCAACTGGATCGATACCGCAGGGCACGATCGCGGCACCGCCCTGCTGCGCTGGGTCGGCGCCCGCTCCCACCCGCTGCCGGCCTGCCGCATCGTCAAGATCTGAAAATAAAGACAAGAGGAGAAACGCCATGACCGGCACGCTTTCGGCCGAGGCCCTGATGCGCCAGGCCGAACAGGAAACCGGCCTTGCGGATTTCGGCGACCGCTGGTTCCTGGAGCCGCTGAATGCCCTGGTCTCGTCCCTGAACCGGGACGGCGAGCTGTCGGAAATGGGCGGCTACATGCAGGCCGCCAATCTGACCAAATACCTGGGCGAGCGCCTGCGCCTCGTGCAACTGCTGAAGGATCATCCGGAAATCCGGGATGAGACGGTCGAGGTCCTGGCCGAGATCGTCGGCCTGCCGCGCACCGGCAGCACCATGCTGCACCGCCTGCTCGCCTGTTCGCCCGAAGTGACCTCCACCTTCTCGTGGGAATTGCTGAACCCCCTGCCCTTCCCCGGCGATGCGCCGGGCGACAGCCGGCCGCGCATCGAGGCGGCGGAACAAGTGACGCAGATCTATCTGGCGACCATGCCCGAGATCGCCGCCATCCACCCGATCGATCCCGTCGGCTACGAGGAGGATGTCCTGCTTCTCGACCGCTCGTTCATCTCGACCGGTTACACCACGATGCTGAAGGTGCCGTCCTACGACCGCTTCCTGCTCGATGTCGACCAGACCCCGGCCTATGAGGAATTGAAGACCTGGCTGAAAGTCCTGCAATGGCAGGCGCCGGCGCGGCGCGGGCGGAAATGGCTGCTGAAGTCGCCCCACCACCTGACCGCCCTGCCCGCCCTGTTCAAGGTCTTCCCCTCGTGCCGGGTGGTGATGACCCACCGCACCCCGGCGCAGACCGTGCCCTCCTACGCCAGCATGGCGGCGGCGCTGACCCGGCCCAACACCGACCGCCTGGATCCCGCCGCCCTCGGCCCGTTCTGGGTCGCCCGCTTCCGCCGCTCGCTCGCCGCGGTGATCGAGTTGCGGGAACGGCACCCGGACCGTTTCGTCGATGCCCGCTACGAGGATGTGCAGCGCGATCCGGTGGGCGAGGCGAAGCGCGTCTATGCCGCCCTGGGCCTGCCGTTCGGGCCTGCGGAAGAGGCGGCGATGCGCGCCTGGCTGGAACAGAACGCCCGCGACCGCCACCCCGCCCATCACTATACGGCGGAGGAATTCGGCCTGACCCGTGAAGGGCTCGAACGCGACTTCGCCTTCTATATCGACGCCTACCTGAAAAACTGACCACAAGGGGGAGGAACACATGCTGTTGCAGGACAAGGTGGTGATCGTCACCGGCATCGGCCCCGGCATGGGCGCCAAGATGGTGCGCGACGCGGCCGCCGCCGGCGCCCGCGTCGTCGCCATGTCGCGGTCGGATTTCGTCATGGGCGATGTCGTCAAGGCGGCGACCGAGGCGGGCGGCCGGGCCATCGGCGTGCTCGGCGACGTCACCAAGGCGGAGGATTGCGCCCGCGTCGCGGCCAGTGCCGTCGAGGCCTTCGGCACCATCGACGGGCTGATCAATTCCGCCTACTACCACCCGCCCATGGTGCCCCTGCTCGACAATGACGCCGACGACCTGCGCCAGGCCTTCGACGTCATCGTCGGCGGCGCCCTGAACATGACCCGCGCCGTGCTGCCGGCCTTCGAGGCCCGGGGCAAGGGCGCCATCGTCAATATCGGCACCATGGCCAACCGGAAGCCCATGGCGGGCGAGGGCGGTTACGTGCTGGCCAAGGGGGCGCTGTCCTCCCTCACCCGCCAATTGGCGCTGGAACTGGGGCCGAAGAACATCCGCGTCAACATGACCACCATGGGCTGGCTGGGCGGGCCCGCCACCGACATGTTCTTCGAATGGCGCGCCCTCTCGACCGGCCGGACCAAAGAGGAGGCGGTCGCCGAAGCCGCGGCGCGCATCGCGCTCGGCCGCATCCCGCCCGACGACGAATGCGGCCGCGCCGCCCTCATGCTCCTGTCCGACTACGCGGTGCAGGTGACGGGGGCGACGCTGGACGTCAACGGCGGCGAATACATGCCCGCCTGACCGGAGGAAACACCATGGCCCTGCGCCTCGAAGACATCGAACTGATCAAGCAGCTGAAATACAAATACTGCCGCGCGATCGACACCGGCGACCTCGCCCTGCTGGAAACCCTGCTGACCCCGGATGCCGAGGTCGATTACCAGGGCGGCATCTACCGCTTCAAATACGAGGGGCGGGACAATGTGATCCAGGCGATCAAGGAAGCCTTCAACCCGCAGCTGGTCAGCAGCCACACCGTCCACCACCCGATCATCGAGGTCCATGACGACGATACGGCGGACGGCCATTGGACCCTGATCGACTGGACCATGAGCCTCGCCTTCGGCAATACGGTGGTCGAGGGCAGTTCCTTCTATGTCGACAGATACGTGAAGCAGGACGGGCGCTGGCTGATCCGCAAGGCGACCTACAGCCGCCTGTTCGAACGCGTGCACCAGATCGAGAACCCCAACCTCACCGCCCATCTGCTGGGCGGTAAGGCCGGGGCCTGAGCGCCGGTCGGAACGCGATGCGGCCGTGAACGGCAACCCGGTACCGGGGCACGGCCGGGCTTGCGCGCGGGGGCCGGGCGCGCTACCTCCCCCCGCATGGAACAGGCTGACGTCATCATTCTCGGGGCCGGCGCCGCCGGCCTGATGTGCGCCGCGACCGCGGGTGCCCGCGGGCGGCGGGTGGTGGTGCTCGACCATGCCGCGCGGCCGGGGGCGAAGATCCTGATTTCCGGCGGCGGGCGCTGCAATTTCACCAATCTGGACGTCCGGCCCGAGCGGTTCCTCTCCGCCAACCCGCATTTCTGCACCTCGGCGCTGAAACGCTACGACCAGCATGATTTCATCGCCCTGGTCGCCCGCCACGGCATCGCCTATCACGAGAAGACCCTCGGGCAATTGTTCTGCGACGGTTCGGCCCGGGAGATCCTCGCCCTGCTGCTGGCGGAATGCGCCGCGGCCGGGGCCGAGATCCGCCTGTCGCGCCGGATCACCGACGTCGGCCATGACGGCACGCGGTTCCGCGTCGCCACCGAACACGAGGTCCTGGTCGCCGGCAGCCTGGTGCTGGCCACCGGCGGCCCCGCGATCCCCAAGATGGGGGCGACCGGCTTTGCCCATGAGGTGGCGCGCCGCTTCGGCCTTGCCGTGATCGAGCCGCGCCCGGCCCTGGTGCCCCTGACGCTCGCGGGCGACGATCTCGCCTTCGCCGCGCCGCTGGCCGGGGTCGCCGTCGATGCGACCGCCGCCATCGGCAAGGCGCGCTTCCGCGAAGCCCTGCTCTTCACCCATCGCGGCCTCTCGGGCCCGGCGATCCTGCAGATCTCGTCCTATTGGGCGGCGGGCGGCAGCATCGACCTGACCGTGCTGCCCGATATCGACCTGCTCGCCCACCTCAAGGCGCGGAAGGACGAGCGCCCCCGCGCCGAGGTCAAGACCGTGCTGGCGGAGATCCTGCCCGCCCGCCTCGCCCAGGCGCTGGCCGCCGGCTTTGCCCGCCCGATCGGCGAGACGGGGGACAAGGCCCTGGCCGCCCTGGTCCAGCGCCTCCGCCCCTGGCGGGTCACCCCGAGCGGCACCGAAGGCTTCGCCAAGGCCGAGGTCGCGGCCGGCGGCATCGATACCGCCGGCCTGTCGTCGAAGACCATGGCGGCCCGCGATGTCCCCGGCCTTTACGCCATCGGCGAGGCGGTCGACGTCACCGGCTGGCTGGGCGGCTATAATTTCCAATGGGCGTGGTCCAGCGGCCATGCCGCCGGCGAGGCCGCCTGAACGGCCTATTCCCCGGCCACCCGCAGCAGGTCGGCGAACAGGCCGGCCAGCGTGTCGTCCGGCTGGCGGCCGTGGCCATTGGCGGTGATCACGGCGCAGACCCGCCGCCCGGCAGGGCTGCGCCCCAGGGCCGAAAGGTTGAGCACCCCGGGCTCCGACCCGCCCTTGTACAGCAGCGACGGCCAGCCGAGAGCGGCGAGAAAGGGTTCCGAGGTGTGCCGCAGGGCCGGCGCCGCCCGCAGGCCGCCCAGCAGGGTGCAGATATCCTCGGCGCTCAGGAACCATTCGGCCTCCGGCCAGGTGATCCGCTGGCCGATCGTGCCGGCCTCCGGCAGGGGCTGTGCCGCAAGGGCGGCAAGGACGGCGCGTCTGGCCGCTTCATCGCCCCGGCCATAGGCTTCGCGATCGGCGGCGGCGGCGGCCAGGCGGAACAATTCCCCGGTGGTCAGAAACGGGCGGTTGCGCGGTGACAGCCGTTCCAACGCGGCCCGGCCGACAATGCGGATCAGGGCGTCGGTGGCGGTATTGTCGCTGATGCGGATCATCAGCCCGGCCAGGGACTCCAGCGTGAAAGGCGTGCCCGGCGGCAGGAGATGCAGGACGCCGCTGGGCAGGGAACGATCCCCGGCTTCGAGGCCGACCACCCCGTCGCGCGCCAGGGCACCGGCGGCGACCGCATCCTCATAGGCGCGCAGCACCACGAGCTTGAAGGCCGAGCCCACGGCCATCGGCCGCGCCGCCGCCTCGGCAAGGCGGGTCTCGCCGTCGACGACGACCAGGATCGACAGGTCGCCGACCGCCGCCGACCGCAGCCGCGCCGCAAGATCGTCAAGGCCGGCCCCCACCGCCTGGGGCGGCCCGAAGAACAGGCCGGCGATCCGGCCGCCGTCATCGAGCGTGATCTGGACCGGCACCCGGCCCCGCTCCAGCACGATGGTCCCCCGTCCTTCGGTCCATTCGACCGCGGCGAAGGGGCCGTAGCCGGCCCGGAGATCGGCGATCAGGCGGGCGACCGCCGCCGCCGGCACCTGTTGCAGAAAATCGGCGGTGAAGAGGGCGTCATTCGCCCGCTCTTCCTCGAACAGGCGGCGCAGCGCCGCGTCGGCGGCGGGCGACTGCGCCATGGCGGCGCCGAGAGACACCATGAATACCCCCATCACCGCAAGGGCGCGGACCAGTAGCGGGTGAAGAACCATCGCCCCCTCGGGAAGACCGTTTCACCTTCAATAGGGCATTCCGGCCGGGTTCCGCCACAATCCGCTGGGCCTTCGGTGATCGTTTTGAAATGATGGAGAGGATCCTCATAGTGTTCTGCCATGGCCCTCATCCGCATCGACCCCCGGATCTCGATCGACGACAGCGAGATCAGCGAAAATTTCATCCAGGCTTCGGGCCCGGGCGGGCAGAACGTCAATAAGGTGGCGACGGCGGTCGAACTGCGCTTCGACGTCGCCCGCTCGCCGTCGCTGCCCGAAGGCGTGCGGCGGCGGCTGATGGCGCTGGCCGGGCGGCGCCTGACCCAGGACGGCGTGCTCGTCCTCTTCGCCCGGCAATATCGCACCCAGGAGCGCAACCGCGCCGATGCCCTGGCCCGGCTGATCGACCTGATCCGCGATGCCGCGGTGCCGCCGGCACAGCGCCGCCCGACCCGGCCGACGCTGGCCTCGAAGCAGCGCCGGCTGGAGGCCAAGGGCATCAGGTCCGAGGTGAAGAAAGGGCGCGGCAAGCCGGGCGCTGATTGACCCTTGAATTCGACTCTTTTTAGATATATCTAATTTCCGACATATCGAAATCATGTCGGAGAAACAGATGATGCCTTTTGACAAACACCGGATGGGCCGGTGCCAAGACCGCGACGACCGCCGCTTCGCCCGCGGCCGCGATCTTTTCGACGAGCGCCATCACGGCGGCGGGCCGTTCGGGGGCGGGGGCCGGCGCGGCCGCCGGGTCTTCGATCACGGCGACCTGAAGCTGGTGATCCTGCGCCTGATCGCGAACAAGCCGCGCCACGGCTATGAAGTGATCAAGGCGGTGGAGGAAGCCCTGGGCGGCCAATATGCGCCGAGCCCCGGGGTGGTCTACCCGACCCTGACCCTGCTCGAGGAACTGGGCCATGCCGCCGCCGCGGCGGCCGACGGCAACCGCAAGCTCTATGGCGCGACCGAGGAGGGCAAGGCGTTCCTCGCCGCCAACCAGGGCACGGTCAACGCCATCTTCGCCCGCATGGCCGAGATGAAGGCGCGCCACGGCGACGGCCCGCCGCCCCAGATCATCCGCGCCATGGAAAACCTGAAGACGGCGCTGCGCCTGAAACTGGCCGGCACCGCCCCGAGCGAGGAGCAGATCCGGGCGGCGGCGGCGGCCATCGATGCCGCCGCCCTCGAGATCGAGAAATTGTAACCGGGCCCGCTCAGGCGAAAGCCATGATCAGGACCGGGGCGACGGCGACATTGGCCAGCCCGGCCAGGATCATGACGAGGCCGGCGACGGAGCCCTCCTCCGCTCCGACCTCCCGCGCCTTGGCGACGCCGGCGCCATGGGCGCCCATGCCGAACAGCGCGCCCCGCGCCATGGCGGAGCGCAGCGGCAGGACTTTCAGCAACAGGTCGCCCAAGGCGGCGCCGACGATCCCGGTGATCATGACGAAGACCGCGGTCAGTTCTGGCAGGCCGCCGACATGGCCCGAGACATTCATCGCGAACGGCATGGTGACGGACCGGGGCAGCAGGCTCTGCCGCAGTTCCGGCGACAGGTCCAGCAGCCGGGCCAGCACGGACCCGGTGGCGATGGCGATCAGGCTGCCGACCGCGACCCCGACCGCCAGCGGCAGCCAATGCCGCCGGATCACCGCCCGCTGGTCGTAGATCGGCAGGGCGAAGGCGACGGTCAGTGGCCCGACCATGGCCATCAGCCAATGGGTACCGAGCAGATAGTCGCCGTAGGACGCCTGCAACCCGACCGCCAGCAGGATGAGGACGATCGGCGTCGTCAGCAGGGGCGACGAATGCCACCCCGGCCAGCGGCGATAGAGCGCGCGGCAGCCGAGATAGGCGACGATGGTCGCCGCCGGCCAGAACAGCAGGGTCAGGTCAGCGGCCATGGCGCGCCACCAATCGCTGGACGAGATCGACGGTCAAGGCCGTTCCCGCCATCACCGCCAGCGTGCCCAGCAGGATGACGGCAAAGAGCTTCAGCCCCAGAACCCCCAGGAATTCCCGGTGGTCCAGCAGTCCCATGACCGCGGGCACGAAGAACAGCAGCATGTCGGCGAGCAGGACATCGGCCCCGCGCCGGATCGACGCCGGCCCCAGCCCGTGGCCGAGCAGCAGGGCCAGCAGCAGCACCATCCCGATCACCCCGCCCGGCACCGGCAGGCCGGACCAGCGCGCGACCACGTCGCCGAACGCCCAGAAGCCCACGATCAGGCCGAGCTGCGCAAGGCGGCTGCGGCGCCACAGGCGGCGGAGCCGGGTGAGAGGGCGGAAGCGGGTATGCGGGGCGGTATCCATGTCCATCGGCGTCATCCTTGTGACACTTTATTTTGGCGCCGCGCCGTCATAGATAAAATGAATTGATAGAATTTTTTTCATTCCGAAAGAGAATGACGATGCATCTCCGTACCCTGCGCACCCTGGCCGAAGTGGTTCGCCAGGGCGGTTTTTCCGCCGCGGCCAAGGCGGTCTTCGCCACCCAGCCGACGGTGAGCAAGGCGATCCAGCAGTTGGAGGACGAGTTGGGCGTCGTCCTGTTCGACCGCACGGGGCATCGCCCGGTGCTGACCGCGGCGGGCGAGATCGTGCACCGGCGGGCGCTGGCGATCCTGAACGAGCGCGACGACATGCTGCGCGAGATCGACGACCTGCGCGGCCTGCGCCGGGGCGAATTGCGCCTGGGCCTGCCGCCGCTCGGCAGCGCCGAATTGTTCGCCTCGCTGTTCGCCGCCTATCGCCAGCGCTATCCGGGGGTGGAAATCCGCCTGATCGAGCACGGCTCGAAACGGCTGGAGGAAATCCTCCTGGCCGGCGGGGTGGAGATGATCGCCACCCTGCTGCCCCTCGGCGACGATTTCGAGTTCCAGCCGGTGCGGCACGAGCCGCTGCTGGCCCTGCTGCCCGCCGCCCATCCGCTGGCGGGGCGTGACCGGGTGACCCTGGGCGACCTGCGCCCGACCCCCTTCATCCTGTTCGAGGAAGGCTTCGCGCTGAACGCCCGCATCGCCGCCGCCTGCCAGCGCGCCGGCTTCACCCCGACCGAGGCGGCGCGCAGCGCGCAGATCACCTTCATCGTCGCCCTGGTCGCCAGCGGGCTGGGCTGCGCCTTCCTGCCCCGGATGATCGCGGAACTGCGGCCCCACCCGGAGGTTCGGCTGGTGCCCCTCGATGCCCCGGGCACCGATTGGCACATGGCGCTGGCCTGGCGCCGGGGCGGCTATCTGTCCGATGCGGCCAGGGCCTGGGCGGCCCTGGCCCGCGACATGGCCGGTTAGTTATTAGCCGGCCCAGCCCTCGTCCTCGCCCTCGGCTTCCCCCTCGCCCGCGCCGGCTTCGGCCAGGGCTTCCAGGGTCTCGGGCGCGGTCGACTCGTCGAAATCCTCGTCGTCGTCCGGAGCTTCGCTCTTCACCCGTTCGGCCGCCTTCTGCACCGCCTGGTCGAGTTCGACCTGGGTGCAGAGGCCGAGGGTCACCGGGTCCACCGGCTTGATGTTGGGGCTGTTCCAATGGCTGCGGTCGCGCACGGCCTTGATCGTCGGCTTGGTGGTGCCGATCAGGCGGCAGAGCTGGGCGTCCGAGAGTTCCGGATGATTGCGCAGCAGCCAGGCGATCGCGTCCGGCCGGTCCTGGCGACGCGACACCGGGGTATAGCGCGGCCCCTTGGAGCGGGTGCGCGGCGGCGGGTTGGTCGATTCGGAAACCTTCATGTCGTAGCGCGGATTGCCCTGGGCCTTGTCCAACTCGGCCTGGGTCAGCTGGCCATGGGCGACGGGATCGAGACCGACGATGCCCTGGAACACTTCGCCGTCGGCAATGCCCTTCACTTCCAGCGGATGCAGGCCGCAGAACCGCGCGATCTGATCGAAGGTCAGCGCGGTATTTTCCACCAGCCACACGGCTGTGGCCTTGGGCATCAAGGGAAGGGGCATGTCAATCCTCCACCGTTGCGACCGGCCGGGAGGCCTGCCGCCGCCATGGTCATGGCATTTAGCGATAGGGCTATATAGACACCCGAGTCGGCCCCGTCAAATGCCGCCACGTCAAATCGTCAGCACGATCTTGCCCAGGTGGCCGCGGTCGTCCATGCGGGTGTGGGCCCCGGCGGCGTCGGCCAGGGGGAAGGTGCGATCGATCACCGGGCGGATTTTCCCCGCCGCCAGCAGGGGCCAGACGGTCTCGCGCAGCGCCGCCGCGATCGCCGCCTTTTCCGCGACCGGGCGGATGCGCAGGGTCGAGCCGGTGACGGTCAGGCGCTTCAGCATCAGGTTCATCAGGTTGACCTCGACCTGCGCGCCCTTGAGGAAGGCGATATAGACCAGCCGGCCGCCCACGGCCATGCAGTTGATGTTGCGCTGGACATAGTCGCCGCCGACCATGTCGAGCACGACGTCGACGCCCTTCTTGCCCGTCTCGGCCTTGATCACCTCGACGAAATCCTCGGTCTCGTAGTCGATCACGCGCTGCGCCCCCAGGGCCTTCAGCGGCGCCACCTTGGCGCCGCCGCCGACCGTGGTGAAGACGGTGGCGCGCAGCGCCGCCGCCAGCTGGATCGCGGTGGTGCCGATGCCGCTGGCGCCGCCGTGGACCAGGAACCGCTCGCCCGGCTTCAGCGCGCCGCGCTCGAAGACATTGGTCCAGACGGTGAAGAAAGTCTCGGGCAGGGCCGCCGCCTCGACCATCGACAGGCCGTCGGGCACCGGCAGGCACAGGGATGCCGGCGCCAGCGCATATTCGGCATAGCCGCCGCCGGCGAGCAGCGCCGTCACCCGGTCGCCGACCGCAAGGCCCCCGACCTCCGGGCCGAGCGCCGCCACCGTCCCCGCCCCTTCGAGGCCCGGGGTCTCGGGCGCGCCGGGCGGCGGCGGGTAGAGGCCGAGGCGCTGGAAGACATCCGGCCGGTTGATCCCCGCCGCTTCCAGCCGGATCAGCACTTCGCCGGGGCCGGGCACCGGCACCGGCAGGCGCACCGGTTGCAGCACCTCGGGCCCGCCGGGGGCGGTGATGGCGATGGCGGTCATGGTCTCGGGGATGGTGGGGCTCATCGCGCTCTCCGGTGTTATCCTTCCCTGGTTAGGCGAGGATGCAAGGCGAGGCAAGAATGGCGTTCGACATGGAAGACCGGCCCCGGCCCAAGGCGGCGGTGGAGGTCGAGGCGCTCGCCCTCGATTCGCTGTCGATCGAGGATATCGAGGCGCGCATCGCCTCCGCCCGAGCCGAGATCGCCCGCTGCGAGGCGGCGATCGCGAAGAAGAAGGCGAGCCGCGATGCGGCAGACACCTTTTTCAAGCGCTGAAGAATAAGAATCTCGTTTCACCGGCCCCGTGGCGGGTTGACGCAGGCCATGCGGATGCGCATGATCCCCATGCAAGTCTTACAGGGACGGCATCACAAAAGAACGGGCTACCCATCGGGTAGCCCGTCGTCTTTTCAGGACCTTACGCGGCAGCCTGGTGCTCGATCTGCGGCGCCCGGGCGGCGGCGCGGGTATCGATCGCGATCTGGCGCGGCTTCTTCGCTTCCGGCACTTCGCGCACCAGTTCGACATGGAGGAGGCCGTTCTCGAAGGCGGCATTCACCACCTTGATGGTCTCGGCCAGTTCGAAGCGGCGCTCGAAGGCGCGGGCGGCGATGCCGCGGTGGAGGTACTGGGCTTCCGCCTGGTCCTCGCGCGCCTTGCCGGCGATCAGGAGGACGTTTTCCTTCACCGTGACCTCAAGCTGCTCGGGCGCGAAGCCGGCGACGGCCATGGTGATGCGGTATTTGTCGTCGCCCGACTTTTCGATGTTGTAGGGCGGATAGGCGGCATTCGCCTCGTCGACGCGGGCCGCGGCGTCCAGCAGGCGGGACACGCGGTCGAAACCGATGGTGGAACGCATCAGGGGCGAGAAATCAAAGGCAGAGCGCATCGCGATTCTCCGGTGAGCAATGGCGAGTTGGATCGTGCGGCGATCCCCCCATGCGGGCGGGACCACGGGCCGGACCCCGTTCGGGCCTCCGGCAAGATCCATTTGGGTGCGCGCGCCGGGCCCTTCAAGAGGGCCGGAAAGCAAAAAGGGCGACCCCATGGGGCCGCCCTTTCGGATCCGAGGCCGGAAGTCTTACTTCAGGCCGAACTTCGAGAAGCGCTTGTTGAAGCGGGCGACCATGCCGCCGGTGTCGAGGATGCGCTGCTGGCCGCCGGTCCAGGCCGGGTGCGAGCTCTTGTCGATGTCCAGCTTCAGGACATCGCCTTCCTTGCCCCAGGTGGAGCGGGTCTTGAACACCGTGCCATCGGTCATTTCGACCGTGATGACGTGATAGTCGGGGTGAATGCCTTGCTTCATCTTCTCGCTCCTTGACCACGGTGCCCTGGGGTCCTGGGCCGCCGGCCATGGGTAAAGCCGTATCGACAGTGCGTCGGGAAGCCGCGTTGGTATCGCAAAAGGCCGGTGAAGGCAATCGCTATCAGGCCCCAGGCGCTATCAGGTCCCGGGGCGCCATCGGGCCCCGGACACCATCCGGCCGCCGGATCAGAGCCGCCCTAGAAGCTCGGCCTTCTTGGCGGCGAATTCGGCCTCGGACAGGATGCCCCGCGCCTTGAGATCGGCCAGCTTCTCGATCGCCCCGAAAATATCCAGCCCGCCGGCCGTGGGCGCCGGGGCGGGTATGGGGGCCGGCACCGGGGCGGGCTCGGCAAAAACGGTCACCGGCACCGCCGGCGGGGGCTCGACCGGTGGGAGCTCGACCGGCGGGACAGCAATCGGCGGGGCAACGACCGGCGGGGCAGCAACCGGCGGGGCAGCAACCGGCGGGGCAGCAGCCGGCGGGGCAGCAGCCGGCGGGGCAGCAGCCGGCGGGGCAGCAGCCGGCGGGGCAGCAGCCGGCGGGGGCGCCGGCGGCTGGCCGTTCACCGAGATCACGGGCAGGCTGGCGACATCGATCAGGCCGTATTGGCTGGAGAAGGACAGGCTGCCGCCCAGGGACTGCTGCTGCGAGAAGCCGCCGATCCAGTGGTCCAGCGTGTCGTAGAGCGTGACCGTGCCGTTGACGTCGATCGCCAGGCGGTGCGCGCCGGAAAACCAGGCATAGCGCACATTGTTCTGCGCGCCCGTGCTGTCGGGCATGCCGATCCCGTCCGGCCACCAGTTCGCCCCCTGGCCGGGCGGCGGCGGCACGAACAGGCTGACGGCGCCGGCAAAGCCGGTGCCCTGGACGCCGGGCCCCTGGGGCTGGCCCTGATAGCCCTGATTCTGGTAGCCCTGGCCCTGATAGCCCTGGGTTTGGGACTGGAAGCTGCCGGTGGCGATCAGGCCGGGCTGGCTGGCGACGAGATCGGCCAGTTCGTAGGCCAGGGAATCGACCCGGGCCTTCAGGTTGTTGTTGAACATGTCCGACAGCATGATCATGCCGCCGCGCATCCATTGGCCGGAACCGGCGAATTCCGGGTGGTTGAACTGGGCCATGCCGCCGTTGCCGTTGATCACGCTGTTCAGCATGCTGGCGACGGCATCCGGGCTGAAGCCGTGGCGGCGCGCGATGTCGTTCACGGCCTGCTGGCCGTCGGGGGAAAGCTGTCGCATCGAATGACCTATGGGGAAGAACGCAGGTCCCCACCCTGAGCCTATTTGATGACAAAGGCGAGAAAACTCGCCCGCAGTTGGCAGCGCGGCCGGCGGCGGCTATTACTGCGCCATCTTTCGACAAGCGACGATGGTCCGACCCATGAGCGACAGCCTGCCCGACCGGCTTTCCACCAACCCGAAAAGCCCCCACTACAACGAAGACCTGCTGAAGCGCGGCATCGGCATCCGCTTCAAGGGCCAGGAAAAGACCAATGTCGACGAATATTGCGTCTCGGAAGGCTGGATCCGGGTCGCCGCCGGCACTGCCCGCGACCGCAACGGCAATCCCCTGACCATCCTGCTGAAGGGCCCGGTCGAGCCCTATCTGCGCGACGACGCGGAATAAGTCGTCCCCCGGCGTCTCCCCGCATCCCGGGGAGACGCCGGCGGCATCAGGCCGCGAATTGCGAGAAGTCGGGCTTCCGCTTTTCGAAGAAGGCGCCGATCGCCTCCGCCACCTCGGGGCCGCGCAGCAGTTCGCCGAAGATCGCGCCCTCTTCCTTCATCCGCCCGGCGACGGCCGGGGTCTGCGACTTCATCAATTGCTTGGTCAGGCGCAGCGCCGAGGGCGAAAGCGCGGTCAGCCGCGCCGCCTTGGCCGCGACATGGCCGGCGAGATCGGCCGCCGGCACCACTTCGTTCACGAAGCCGAGGTCCGCCGCCCGCGCCGCATCGAACTGATCGCCGAACAGGAAAAGCTCCGCCGCCTTGCGGTGGCCGATCATGGCCGGCACCAGGAGGCTGGACGCCGCCTCGGGCACGAGGCCGAGCGCCGTGAACGGCAGCGAGAAGCGCGCCGTATCGGCGGCATAGACCAGGTCGCAGTGCAGCAGCAAGGTGGTGCCGACCCCGACCGCGACGCCGTTGACCGCGGCGATCAGGATCTTCGGGAAGGTCGAGATCGCGGCCAGGAAGCGCGAGACCGGCGATTCCCCGTTCAGGTCCGGCGGGTTCTGCATGAAATCGACCAGGTCGTTGCCGGCGGTGAAGGCCGTGCCCGCCCCGGTCAGCACGACGACGCGGACCGTGGTGTCCGCCGCCGCCTGCGCCAGGGCGCCGACGATGCCGTCATACATCGCCAGGGTGATGGCATTCTTCTTGTCCGCCCGGTTCATGGTGACGGTCATGATCCCGTCGCGGACCTCGGTCAGCACCAGATCGGTCATGGCGTAACTCTCCTCTTCTTTTCGGTCTCTGGCTTTTCGGGCACCCGCGCGGCCAATCCTTTGCGTGGGGGAGCGAAACGTTGCGCGGTGGTATCGAGGAAACGGGCGATCAGGGCCACGTCCTCGGCGCTGTAACCCTCGACGATGCGGCGGTTGACCTCGGCCATCAGCGGCTTCGAGGCGCGCACCCGCTCGCGCCCGGCGTCCGTCAGCGACAGCAGGGTGACGCGGCGGTCGTCGTCATGGGGGCGGCGGGCGATGAACCCCGCCCGTTCCAGCCGCTCGGCGAGGCCGGTGACGGCGGAGGCATTGAGGTCCAGCCGCTCGGCCAGGTCGCCCGGCGTGCAGTCCGGCGTCTCGCCCAGCACGAACAGGGCACCGAGCTGGGCCCCGGTGATATCCAGCCGTTCCAGGAGGACGGCGTCCGCCGCCTTGAACAAGGCGTGGCGGGCGCGGTTCAGCAGGTAGAACAGGCGGGGTGCGGGCGTCGTCATGGCCTGCACCCTAGCCGGAACTACTTCACATGTGAAGTATTATTCGGCCGCATCCCGCGCCTCTACCAGCCGGCGCCAGTAGTGGACGCCGCCCGCCCCCTCCTCCCGCGCGATCAGGCCCCGGGTGCGCAGGCAGTGGAGATGGGCGAGCCCTTCCCCGACCGCCAGCAGGAGGTCGCTGCCTTCGAGCTTGCGACGGAACATCGGACCCATCAGGTCGATGGCGTGACGCGGCTGGTCCAGGGCTTCCATGATCACGTCGAGACGCCGTTCGTGGCCCTGGGTCAGGCGCTGCAGGCGGCTGTGCAGCCCGTGGAAGGGTTCGTTGTGGGCGGGCAGGACGAGGACATCGTCCGGCACCCGGCGCGGAATATCGTCGAGCGAGGCCAGCCATTCGGTCAAGGGGTCGCCCTCGGGATCGGTCACCCCGACCGAGACATTGGAGGAGATCCGCGGCAGCACCTGATCGCCCGAGATCAGCAGCGCGAGTTCAGGGCACCAGAGGCAGGCGTGTTCCGGCGAATGGCCGCGGCCGACCACCACCTCCCACGCCCGGCCGCCGATCTCCAGCCGGTCGCCGTCGGCAAGGCGGCGATGGCCGAGCGGCATCTCGGTGACGCCCATGGCGAAATTGCCGAAGCCGCGCTTGCGGTAATTCGCCAGCATCTCGTCCGAAAAGCCGCAGCGGCGGTAGAATTCGACCGCCTCCGCCGGCGGCTCGGCGCGGACGTCGAGGCAGAGCACGCGGGCGATGAGAAACTCTTCCCGCGTCATCCACAGGTCGGCGCCGAAATGCCGGGCCAGCCAGCCGGCCTGGCCGATATGGTCGGGATGCATGTGGGTGGCGAAGATGCGCGTGACCGGGCGGCCCTGCATCGGGCCGTCGAACAGCCGGTGCCACATGCCCTCGGTCTCGGGGCCGCGCAGGCCGGTGTCGACCACGGCCCAGCCGTCGCCGTCCTCGATCAGCCAGCAATTGATATGGTCGAGGGCGAAGGGCAGCGGGAAGCGCACCCAGAGGACGCCCGGCGCCACCGGGATCGCCTCGCCCGGGGCCGGCTTGTCGTCGAAGGGAAAGGTCAGGCTGCCCACATTGCACCCGCTTCTATTTTCGTTGCGGATGCGAGTGTAGGCCGGTTGACGCGCACGTCAACCTGTGCCCGCCAAGGCGCCCGGACGCGGCGTCAAGCGGGACGCGAAACCCCCTCACCCCCGCCCTCTCCCCCAAGGGGGCGAGGGAGTCGATGCCTTGCGCAGAGCGACCCCCTCGCCCCGCTTGCGGGGAGAGGGATGGGGTGAGGGGCGGATCCGCTCAGGCGACCAGCAGGCCGGGCAGGTCGGCCAGGATGGCGTTGCCTGTGGTCACGGGGCCGAGCAGCGCCGCCGCGACCGGCAGGCGCTGTTCCGCGAAATAGCGGGCGGAGGCGATGCGGGCGCCGAAGAACTTCCGGTCGGCGCCGTCTTCCTTCAGCTTTTCGACCGCGGCCAGGGCCTGGCGGGCCAGCAGCCAGCCGCCGACCACATTGCCCGCCATCTCCAGATAGGTGGAGGCGGTGGCCAGCACGTCGTCGGTATTGGTCGCGACATTGGCCAGCACCCAGTCCGTCGCCTTGGCGAAACCCGCCGCCGCCGGGGCCAACGCCGCCGCGATCGCGGCGAGGTCGGCATGGCCGGCGGCGTTCAGGGCCGGGATCACCGCCTCGATCTCGCCGATCAGGCCGCGCACCGTGTCGCCGCCCTGAAGCGGGACCTTGCGGGTGACGAGGTCGATCGCCTGGATGCCGTTGGTGCCCTCGTAGATCGGGGCGATGCGGCTGTCGCGCCAGTGCTGGGCGGCGCCGGTCTCTTCGATGAAGCCCATGCCGCCGTGGATCTGGATGTTCAGCGAGGTCAGGTCGGTGCCGCGGTCCGTGCACCAGGACTTGGTGATCGGGGTCAGCAGGTCGGCCAGGGCGCGCTCGTTCGTGCGCTCCTCCTCGGTCGGGGCGACCTTGGCGAGGTCGATGGCCAGCGCATTGCGGCAGACCAGGGCGCGCATGGCGTCGATAGTCGAGCGCATGGTGAACAGCATGCGGCGCACGTCCGGATGCTCGATGATCGCGGAGGGGCCCGGAGGGGCGCCGACGGCCCGGCTCTGGCGGCGTTCCTGGGCGAAGGCCAGCGCCTGCTGATAGGCGCGCTCGGCAAGGCCGAGGCCCTGCACGCCGACCGACAGGCGGGCATTGTTCATCATCGTGAACATGGCCTGAAGGCCGCGGTTTTCCTTGCCGATCATATAGCCGACGCAATCGTCGTTGTCGCCGAAGGCCATGACGCAGGTGGGCGAGCCGTGGATGCCGATCTTATGTTCGAGCGAGACGCAGCGGACATCGTTCCGCTTGCCGAGCGAGCCGTCCTCGTTGATCAGGAACTTCGGCACGATGAAGCAGGAAATGCCCTTGGAACCGGCGGGCGCGCCCGGGGTCTTGGCCAGCACCAGATGGATGATGTTCTTCGCGAGGTCGTGCTCGCCGAAGGTGATGAAGATCTTCTGGCCCTTGATGCGCCAGGTGCCGTCTTCGCCCGGGGTAGCGCGGGACTTGATCTCGCCGAGGTCGGAACCGGCCTGGGGCTCGGTCAGGTTCATGGTCCCGGTCCATTCGCCGGCGATCATCTTTTCGAGATAGATCGCCTTCTGTTCCTCGGTACCATGGGCGTGGATCGCCTCGGTGGCGCCCTGGTTCAGCAGCATGACGAGGCCGAAAGCCATGTTCGACGACGACCAGAGTTCGGAGACCGCGACCGTGACCGTCCAGGGCAGGCTCTGGCCGCCGAATTCGGCCTCGAAGGGCACGCCCGGCCAGCCGCCTTCGGTATAGGCTTTCCAGGCGGTCTCGAATTCCTTGGGCAGCAGGACCCGGCCGTTTTCGAGCTTGGCGCCGTTCTTGTCGCCGATCGGGTTGGTCGGGGCGATCACGTCGCGGGCCAGCCTGCCGGCCTCTTCGATCACCTGTTCCACGGTTTCCGGCGTCGCATGTTCGTAAAGCTCGAAGCCCGACAGATCGCCGAGGCGACCGATGGACTGAAGCGTGAACAGCAGCTCACGCGACGGGGCGGAATAGACGGTCATGGATCAAGCTCTCCGAAGATTGTCTGTTTTACGGCCTGCGACCTTTGACGGACAGGCGCGATATGCTAAGGCCAAGTCTTACCATGGAAGCCGACATGACGCCGCAGACGACGGTGCCCATCAGACCCCCGGTGGCCGAGACCATTGCTCAAGCCGGCGCCGCACTCAAGAGTGGTTTTCTCGTCGGGCTGCCAACCGAAACCGTTTACGGCCTCGCCGGTGACGCGACGTCCGATCGCGCCGTCGCGGCGATTTTCGCCGCCAAGGGCCGGCCCAGCTTCAACCCCCTGATCATCCATCTCGCCGATGCGGCCGAGGCGGCGGCCTATGCCGTGGTCTCGCCCCTGGCGGCCCGGCTGATGGCGGCCTTCTGGCCCGGCCCCCTGACCCTGGTGCTGCCGCGCCGGCCAGCGGGTGGGATTTCCCTGCTGGCCTCCGCCGGGCTCGACACCGTCGCCCTGCGCTGCCCGGCGCACCCGGTGGCGCGGGCCGTGATCCGCGCCGCCGGCCGCCCCCTGGCGGCGCCCAGCGCCAATCCCTCGGGCAAGCTCAGCCCGACCTCGGCCCGGGATGTCGCGGACAGTTTTCCGGCCGACGCCCTCGCCCTGGTGATCGACGGGGGGACGGCGCCGGTCGGGGTCGAATCGACCATCGTCGGCCTGTTCGCGGCGGGCGCCACCATGCTGCGCCCGGGCGGCCTGCCCCGGGCCGCGATCGAGGCGATCGCCGGCCCGCTGCGCGCGGCCGGGGACGATGCCCAGGCGCCGCAAAGCCCCGGCCGCCTGCTCTCCCACTACGCCCCGGGGCTGCCGGTCCGCCTGGATGCGGCCACGGTCGCGCCGGACGAGGCCCTGCTCGCCTTCGGCCCGGCCCTGGAGGGGGCGAAGGCGACCCTCAACCTCTCGGCCGCCGGCGATCTGGCGGAGGCGGCGGCCAATCTCTTCGCCATGCTGCGCCAGCTCGATGGCAGCGGCGCCCGGGCCATCGCCGTCATGCCCGTGCCCGGCGACGGCCTGGGCGAGGCGATCCGCGACCGCCTGGCACGGGCGGCGGCGCCGCGGGGGGTGGGCTGATGGGCGGCGCCTACCCCCTCACCCCGACCCTCTCCCCCAAGGGGGCGAGGGAGGACATGGCATCGACTCCCTCGCCCCTCCGGGGAGAGGGCCGGGGTGAGGGGGAAGCGCCATGATCCCGGCCGATATCCTTGGCAAGCTCGCCGCGATCCTCGGCCCTTCGGGCCTGATCACCGATCCGGCCGATCTGGCCCCGAAACTGCGCGACCATCGCGGCCGCTATGCCGGCGCCGCCGCATTCGCCGTCCGGCCGGCGCGCGTGGCCGATCTCGCCGCGGCCATGGCCCTGCTTTACGAGGCCGGCGTGCCCATGGTGCCCCAGGGCGGCAATACCGGCCTCGTCGGCGGCGCCACCCCGGACGGCAGCGGCCGCGAGGTGCTGATCCTGACCGACCGGCTGCGCCAGATCCGCGCGGTCGATCCCGCCGGCGACACGATCACCGTCGAGGCCGGCTGCCTGCTGGCCGAGGTCCAGGCCGCGGCCGAGGCGGCCGGCCGGCATTACGCCGTCTCGCTGGCCTCCGAGGGCAGTTGCACCATCGGCGGCAATCTGTCGACCAATGCCGGCGGCATCCATGTGCTGCGCTACGGCAATACCCGGGAACAGGTCCTCGGGCTCGAGGTGGTGCTGCCGGACGGGCGGCTCTGGCACGGGCTACGCGCGCTCCGCAAGGACAATACCGGCTATGACCTGAAGCACCTGTTCATTGGGGCGGAGGGGACGCTGGGCGTGATCACCGCCGCCTGCCTGAAGCTGTGGCCGCGGCCGGCGGGCCGGGCCGTCGCCTTCTGCGCGGTGTCAGACGTGGCGGCGGCGGTCGCCCTGCTCGGCCGGCTGCGCGGTGCCGCGGGGGAGGCGCTGACCGCCTTCGAACTGATCCCCGAGATCGGCCTCGGCTTCGTCCTGCGCCATATGCCCGGGCGCCGGCGGCCGCTGGCGGCGCCCTCGCCCTGGTATGTCCTGACCGAAATCGCCTCGCAAGGGGCCGACCAGCAGGCGGTGCTGGAAGCCGCCCTCGGCACGGCGATCGCCGATGGCCTGGTGCAGGATGCGGCGATCGCCGCCTCCGACGCCCAGGCCGCCGCCCTTTGGGCCCTGCGCGAGGATATGTCGGACGCCCAGCGCCCCGAGGGCGCCAGCCTGAAGCACGACGTCTCGATCCCGGTGCCGGGCATCGCCGGCTTCGTCGCCGCGGCCGAGGCATCGGTCCGGGCGCGCGACCCCGGGGTGCGCATCGTCTGCTTCGGCCATGTCGGCGACGGCAACCTGCATTTCAACCTCAGTCAACCCCTGGGTGCATCACCTGCGGATTTCCTTGCCCGAACGGAAGAATTCGCCCAGCTTGTGCACGACATCGTCCATGCCCATGCCGGCTCGATCTCTGCCGAACATGGACTTGGCCGCTTGAAGGTGGAGGAAATCACCCGCTATCACGATCAGGTCGAAATCGACCTCAAGCGCCGCATCAAGACGGCATTCGACCCGAAGGGACTGATGAACCCGGGCAAAGTGGTCAGACAATAAAATTGGGGAGGGCTCACATGCCAATGGCATTTGTCACGGGGGCGACCGGCTTTGTCGGCATCAACCTTGTGGACGAGTTGCTGGAGCGGGGCTGGCAGGTCACCTGCCTCGTCCGCGCCGGCTCGAACACCAGGTATCTGTCGAAGCGCGCCGTCAGGATCGTCAACGGTTCGATCACCGACCTCGATTCGCTGCGGTCGGCCATGCCGGCCGCGCCGGAGGCGGTGTTCCACGTCGCGGGCGACACCAACATGTGGTCGCGCAACAACGACCGCCAGACCGCCAACAATGTGACCGGCACGCGCAACATGTGCACGGTCGCCCTGGAAAAGCGGGCGAAGCGCTTCATCCACACCTCGACCATTTCCGCCTGGGGCCTGGTCGACGGCACCATCACCGAGGACACGCCCATGAAGGGCGGCCTGTCCTGGATCAACTACCAGAAATCCAAGTTCCTGGCCGAGCAGGAAGTGCGCAAGGCGATCGAGCGCGGCCTCGACGCCGTGATCCTGAACCCGGGCGCCATCGTCGGGGCCCAGGACAGCCACACCTGGGCCCGGCTGTTCCTGATGGTGGCGCAGGACGAATTGCAGGCGATCCCGCCCGGCGCCCTGTCCTTCGCCCATGTCCGCGAAGTGGTGCGCGCCCATGTCGCCGCCTATGAACTGGGCCGGACCGGGGCCAATTACATCCTGGGCGGCACCGATGCGACCATGCGCGACTTCGTGACCGAAATCTGCCGGCGCCTGGGCAAGCCGCGCGTGCCTTCGGTCCTGCCGCTCGGGGTGCTGAGCGTCTTCGCCCGGCTCTATGCCCTGCGCGGGGCGCTGACCGGGCGCGAGCCGCCGATCACGCCCGAGGTCGCGGCCATGGCGGCCAAGACCAACCCCTGCCCCAGCCTCAGGGCGCAGGAGGATCTCGGCTACCAGACCCGGCCCCTGGCCGAGATGGTCGCCGATTGCGCCGACTGGCTGATCGCCCAGGGCTATATCGAGAGGCCAGCCTGAATGTCCCCTGAGGTTACCCTGCGTCCCATCGCCGATGCCGATGTCGAGGCGCTGGCGGCCCTCTGGCAGGCGACGGGCCTGACCCGGCCGTGGAACGACCCCCGGGCCGACATCGCCCGTGCCCGCGCCTCGCACGAGGCCGAGATCCTGCTGGCCGTCGGCGACGACGGCCGCCTCGCCGGCAGCGTCATGGTCGGGCACGAGGGGCACCGGGCCTGGATGTATTATGTCGCCGTCGCTCCCGCGTTGCAGGGCCGGGGCCTGGGCAGGATCCTGGTCAAGGCGGCCGAGGATTGGGCCGCGGCGCGCGGCATCGAGAAGATGCACCTGCTGATCCGGCCGGAGAACGACCGCGTCCGCGCCTTCTACGCGGCGGCGGGCTATGGCGAGCAGAAACGGGTGATGATGGCGCGCTGGCTGGACGGGCGGCCGCTGGACGCCTGACGACGCAATCTTCCGCACAACAAGAACCGATAACGGGGAGAGCAGCGATGAGTTTCAAACCCTTCGACCTGACCGGCAAGGTGGTGCTGGTGACCGGCGGCAATTCAGGCATCGGCCTCGGCCTTGCCGAGGGCTGCGCCCAGGCCGGGGCCGCCATCGCCCTCTGGGGCACCAACGCGAAGAAGAATGCCGCCGCCGTCGAGCGCCTGGAAGTCCATGGCACCGAGGTCGCGGCCTTCGAGGTTTCCGTGGCCGACGAGGCGGCGGTCGCCGACGGTTTCGCCCGCACGCTGGCCAAGTTCGGCCGGGTCGATACCTGTTTCGCCAATGCCGGCGTCGGCGGCATGGCGCCGTCCTTCATGGAGCTTGGCCTCGACGAATGGCGCCGGGTCATGGCGGTCAATCTCGACGGCGCCTTCCTGACCTTACGCGAAGCCGCGCGTCACATGACGGCCCGGGGCGGTGGCGGCTCGCTGGTCGTCACCGCATCCCTGGCCGGGATCGAGGGCGCCGCCCGCAACCAGCATTACGGCGCCACCAAGGGCGGCGTCATCGCCATGATGCGGGCGATCGCCGCGGAACTCGGCCGGGACGGCATCCGCTGCAACGCCATCCTGCCCGGCTGGATCGAGACCGACATGACCGAGGGCCTGTTCGCCATGCCCCGCTTCCGGGACAAGGTCCTGCCCCGGGTGCCGGTGCGGCGCTGGGGCAGCCCGCGGGATTTTTCCGGCATCGCCGTCTATCTGGCGTCCGACGCCAGTGCCTTTCACACCGGCGACTGCCTTGTGCTCGACGGCGGCTATGCCATCTTCTAGGGCGCTTCCTGTGTTTTCCCCCTCACCCTGTCCCTCTCCCCGGAGGGGCGAGGGAACGCGCTGCAAAGCCCTCGCCCCTCCGGGGAGAGGGTTGGGTGAGGGGAAAAACTCCGCGACCGAAGCTCAAGCCCGCCGGCCCCGGTGCCAGAAAGATGCGTTCCGGTCATGACCCTCGTCCTGCCTCCCTTCCGGTCGCGCTTTCCCTGGTGGGGCGGGCGCTTGCAGACCGTGCGCAACGCCCTGGTGAAACCGGTGGCGGCGCGGCCGGCCGCCGCCGCCAATCCCCTGCGCCTGCCGGTCGGCGACGGCACCGGCGACATCCTGCATGCCACCCTGGACCTGCCGGCGACCATCCGCGCCGAGGCGCCGCTGGTCCTGCTCGCCCATGGCCTGTCGGGCAGCGCGGACAGTTACTACATGCTGGAGACGGCGGCCCGCCTGCTGCCCCTCGGCTTCCGGGTGCTGCGCCTGAACCTGCGCGGTGCCGGGCCCAGCCGGCCCGATTGCCGGCGTCACTACCATGCCGGCCGCTCGGGCGACCTGCGCGATGCCATCGCCGGCCTGCCCGCGGGGCTGACCGCCAGGGGCGTGGTCGCCATCGGCTTTTCACTGGGCGGCAACACGGTCCTGAAACTGGCCGGGGAACAGGGCGCCGCCGGTCCCGTCCGGGCGGTCGCCGCCGTCTGCGCGCCGATCGACCTGGGCCGGACCTCGCGCAGCCTGAACCGGCGGGCCAACCGCCTGTTCCAGGCCCATCTGATGAAGGGCTTCAAGGCCGAATATGTCGCCCCCGGCGCCGAGCTGAGCGATGCCTTGCGGGCCGCCGTCGCCGCCGCGCGCAGCTTCGTCGAATTCGACGCGAATGTGACCGCGCCGCGCAACGGCGTGGCCGATGCCGAAACCTTCTACCGGCAGAACAGCGCGCGTTACTTCGTGCCCGGGATCCGCGTCCCCGCCCTGGTGATCGCCGCCGGCGACGATCCGATCGTGCCCTTCGCGCCCTACCGCGAGGTCGACTGGGCGGCGGTGCCCGCGGTCATCCCCGCCTTCACCCCGGGCGGCGGCCATGTCGGCCACCACGGCCGCGACGGCATCTGGTACATCGACCTGATCGAGCGCTTCCTGGCCACCCTGTGATCAGCCGCGTGCCGGGCAGGCGCTTTCCGGCTCGTCGTCGCCGAGCGTGTCGAGCGGCGTCACCCGGTGCAGGAAACCGTCCTCGGGGGCTACGGCGACGAGGCTGCGGGTGGTGGCGAGCAGGACCGGCTGGCGCATCTGCCGGTCCCAGGGCCGGAACGACAGGGGCGCCCCCTTGAAGCCGGCGACGCCGAATTCGGGCGACAGCAGGGCCGCGCGCAGCGCCGCCGGCTCGGCGCTGCCGGCCTTGGTCATGGCCTCGCCCAGGGCGCGCACGGCCAGCCAGTTGGCGTAATCCCGGGCGGTCATGAAGCGCTTCGCCTGTTTCTCGAAGCGGCGCTGCAACTGGGTGGCGCCCCATTGCTCGTTCGCCCGGCTCCAGCCCAGGGGAACCAGGCCGTGGGTGCCCGCGACCGGGCGCGGCAGCGCGGTCCGATAGGGCAGGTATTCGCCGAAATCATCCGCCTCGTCGGCAACCACCAGCACGTCGTAGTCGTCGACCTTGGTCAGGGGGCGGATTTCCTCGCGGGCATTGGTCACGCCGCTGTCGGTGCGGCGGTGGCCGACCTCATAGGTCCAGGGCTTCTCGAGCGCGATGCGGGCTCCGAAGCGCGTGGCGCTGCGCCGGATCGCGGCGGCGAAATTCTGGTCCGCCGATGCCGGCCCGACCACCAGGAACCAGCGCTTCCAGCCCATCAGGACCAGATATTGCGCCAGCCCGTCGGCCCGCATGGCGCGCGAGACGGCGGTGTGGAACAGGTTGGCGCGGCACCCCTCGCGGCGCAAGGCATCGTCGGTCGCCCGCGCGTTGACGATGATGTCGTCCGCCGTTCCCGGCAGGGCGAGCAGGCTTTCGAGGTCGGCACGGCCGAGATCGGCGACCACCACGCGCGGCCCCGCCGCCAGCAGCGCCGCCAGTTCCGGCACCGCCGCCAGCGCGCCGTCGCGCGGGATCACGATCTCGCCGAGCCCATAGGCCTGGCCGGTGAAGCGGCCGGAGGCATTATTGTCCGCAAGGCCGAGGCGGGCGCCCTCGATCCCCTCCCCCGCCGGCACCGGCTCCATGAAGGAGAAGGGGATCGGCGCCTCCTCGTCCCGGGTAACATGGATGATATCGAGGGTCAGGGGGGCCGCCGCCGCCGGCGCGGCGAGAAGCAGGGCGAGAAGGACGGCGATCACGCGCATGGCTCAGTCTCCCGCGCCGAAAATGCCGGCGGAAAAAAGGTCGATCCAGGCGACGGCTTCCTCGGTCTGGGCCTTGCGCTTTTCGGCGCTTTCGCCCGGCGTGCTGATGAAACCGTCATGGGCCTTGATCCGCCCGTCCACGAAGGCGAAGGGCCCGCCCACCAGCACGGTTTCCGCCTCGGCAAGGCGGCTGTAGCAGGTGTTGAACAGGTCGGGCGCCGGCGCCGGCAGGTCCAGGAATTCGGCCGCCAGGGTGGCGGCGGCGACCCGGGCCTGGGCATTGGCGGAAAAGGCGGATTTCGGCATGTCGCCGGCGATGCAGCCGTCGCCCAGCGCGGAGACTCTGGCCGCCCGGGGATGGCGGAAGGCGGGCCCGGTCACCGGCACCCAGCCGGTGCCATCGCCAAGGCCGCTGTCGAGGGCGACCCGCGCCGCCGTCTGCGGCGGAATGACGTGGAGAAGATCGAAGCGGAAGCGGTCGGTGGCAGTGATCACCGCATCGCCCGCGATCGCCGTCACCCGGCCGATCATGTCGAGGGGCAGCCATTCCACCCGGCCGGGGTAGAGCCGCCGCCACGCATCCTCGAACAGGGCCTGCTTGGGGAAGCTGCCCTTGGCATCGAGGATGACCACCCGCCCGCGCCGACCCCGCGCCTGCATCCGCGCCGCGATCGCCGTCGCCCGTTCATAGGGCGCGGGCGGACAGCGATAGGGCGCGCCGGGCACCACCATAACCACGGTGGCATCGTCGGGCAGGGCGTCGATGCGGTCGCGCAGCGGCAGGATGCCCTCGCCCGCGGTCCAATAGGGCGGCGTGGCGGCGGGGTCGTAGCCGTCATAGGCGGGGGCGGCCATGGCGACGCCGGCGGCCAGGACGACATGATCGAAGGCCCGCCCGCCGATGCGCGGCCGGGCCCCGTCGAGATCGATGCGCGCGACCGTTTCCCGCACCAGGCCGATGCCGAGGCGGGCCAGCGCATCATGGCGGAAGCGCAGCCGTGCATCGTCCAGCCAGCCGCCGAGCACTTGATTGGCGCCATAGCAGGCATGATAGGCGGGCAGCGGCTCGAACACCGTGATCCGCGCCGCCGGCAGCAGGGCACGCAGGCGCCGCGCCGCCGTCATGCCCGCAATGCCGCCGCCGACGACCGCAAGCGCCGGCGCCAAGGTCCCGGCATTCAAGGGCCGGGACAGCAGCGCCGCCCCCGCCCCCGCCAGCAGCCCGCGCCGGCCGATGCCGCCCTTCGTCACGCCGGCTGCGCCCGCGCCCGGCCCAGCAGGCCGCGCTGCGGATCATAGGCCCGGCACGCCAGGGCGAAGGCCACGGCCGTAACACCCAGGACGACGCCGAGCGCCACCGGCGCCACCTCGCCATAGGCGGCGAAGCGGATCAGTTCGACGGCGTAGGTGAAGGGATTAACCAGGCAGAGATAGTGGACCGGGGCCGCCGCCGCCTCCGCGATCTTCCACAAGGGGTAGAGCGCGCTGGAGAGGAAGAACATGGGGAAGATGACGAAATTCATCGCCCCGGCGAAATTCTCCAGCTGCCGGATCGTCGCCGACAGCAGCAGGCCGATCGCCCCCAGCATCAGGGCGGCCAGCACCAGCGCCGGCAGCACCGTGAGATAGCCGAGCGCGGGCAGGCGGACGTCGAACAGGGCGGCGACACCGAGAAAGGCATAGACCTGGACCAGCGACAGCGCCACCCCGGCGGCGAGCTTGGCCAGCAGCAGCCACCAGCGCGGCAGGGGCGCCGTCAGCAGCAGGCGCATCATGCCCATTTCCCGGTCGTAGACCAGCGAGAGCGACGATTGCATGCCGTTGAACAGCAGCACCATGGCGGCCAGCCCGGGCAGGACATAGACCTGATAGGTGACATAGGTCTGATAGGGCGGGATGATCGAGACGCCGAAGACATTCTGGAAGCCAGCGGCAAAGACCATCAGCCACAGCAAGGGCCGCACCAGGGCCGAGGCCAGCCGGCTGCGCTGCTCGACGAAGCGGCGCAATTCCCGCCGGACGATGGCGCCCGCCGCGCCCAGAGCATGGCCCATGCCGGTCATGACGCCCCCTTCCCGGTCAGGGCGAGAAAGGCTTCGGTCAGGCTGGCGCCGCCCGCCGCGGCGACGATCGCCGCCGGCGGCCCGGCCGCGATCACCCGGCCGCGGTCGAGGATCACCACCCGGTCGGCATTGCCCACTTCCTCGACCAGATGGGTGGCCCAGAGCACGCCGCAGCCGGTCAGATGGCGCAGGCGGTCGATCTCGGCGCGGAGCGCGATGCGGCTGGCCGGATCGAGGGCATCACTCGGCTCGTCCAGGAGGAGAAGGCGCGGCGTGCCGATCAGGGCGCGGGCCAGTTCCACCCGCCGCCGCAGCCCGCCGGACAATTCCCGCGCCCGCGATCCCGCCCGTTCCTCGAGCCCGAGGCGGACCAGCGCCTGCTGCGCCGCCGCCGCCCGCGTGCCCCGGGCAATGCCGCGCAGCGCCGCGTAATAGCGCAGGTTCTCGGCCACCGTCAGGTCGAGGTCGAGGGTCGTTTCCTGAAAGACGATGCCGAGGGCCGCGAGCGCCGCCGCCGGCCGCCGTGCGACCTCGATCCCGGCCACCGTCACCGTGCCGCCGTCGGCCGGGATCAGGCCCTCGACGATCCGGAACAGCGTGGTCTTGCCGGCGCCGTTCGGCCCGAGCAGGGCGACGATCTCCCCCGGCGCGACCTGAAGGTCGACACCGTCGAGGGCGCGGCGCCCGCCGTAATGGCGCGACAGGGTACTGACCTTGAGCACCGGCTCCCCCTCGCCCCCACCCCCGCCGGAGGGGGAGGCGCGCCGCGGCAGGGAGACGATCTCGCCCATGGCCCGGCCTATTTCTGCGCCGCCAGATAATCGATCAGGGCCGCGCGCTCCTCGGGCTTCTTCAGCCCCATGAAACTCATGTTGGTGCCGGGCAGGGCCTGGCGCGGGTTGGTCAGGTAGGCGTCCAGTTCCTCGCGCGTCCAGGCCCCGCCCTTCGCCTTCATCGCGTCCGAATACTTGAAGCCCCCGACCGAGGCGACGGGCCGGTCGACGATGCCGAACAGATGGGGGCCGACCTTGTTCTCGTCCGCCTTCACGCTGTGGCAGGACATGCATTTCTTGAATGCCTTCTCGCCCGCCGCCAAATCCGGTGCAGCCAGTTCCTGGGCCTCGGCCGGGGCGACAAGGGCAAGGGCGGCGAAAAATGTCCCGGCGAAGGCAATTCTGGCAGACACGTCGGCTTCCTCCCGTTATTCGAGGGGACGCTACGGGCGCGAGGCCAGGGCGCCAATTGCACTTTCGATCAGTAGACGTGATGGAAATCCGGGCGCCATGATCGCACCATCGGGAGAGTGCCGCGGCGAAGCGGCCAAGGCGGGGAGACATGAGCGAACAGGCAGGGGCAATGGACCGCGGTATCCGGCGCGCGACCAGCGAGGCGGCGGATGTCGACGCGGCGGTCGCCGACATCGTCGCCGGCATCGGGCAGGCCCCGGTCGCCCTGCTGCTGCTGTTCTGCTCGCCGGCCTATAACCTGACCGGCGTCGCCGCCGGCATCGAAGAGGAATTCCCCGGCACCCCGATCGCCGGCTGCACCACGGCGGGCGAGATCACGCCCTTCGGCTATCGCACCGGCACGGTGACCGTCATCGCCTTTTCCGCCGCCCATTTCACCGCGACCGCCCGCCTGATCGAGAATATGTCCGCCTTCAGCTTCGAGGACGGCCAGACCCTGGTGCGCGAGATGCGCCAGCTGCACGGCGAGGCGCGGGGCGGGCGCGCGGGCGGCACCTTCGCCCTGCTGATCAGCGACGGCCTGTCCATGAGCGAGGAAATGCTGGTCTCCATCCTCGGCGACGCCTTCGAGGAGATCCCCCTCGTCGGCGGCTCCGCCGGGGACGACCTGATGTTCCGCGAGACCCGGGTGCTTCTCGGCGAGATCGCGCGGAAGGATGCGGCGATCGTCACCCTGATCTCCACCGACCTGCCGTTCCAGGTGTTCCAGACCCAGCATTTCGTCTCCTCCAGCGAGAAGCTGGTGGTGACGCGGGCCGATCCCTCGCGCCGGCTGGTCGCCGAGATCAACGCCGAGCCGGCGGCGGCCGAATACGCCCGGCTGATCGGCCTGCGCGACGGGGAGCTGAACGCCCAGGTCTTCGCCGCCCATCCCCTGGTGGTCCGGGCCGGCGGGCGCGACTATGTCCGTTCCATCCAGCGCGTGCACGAGGACGGCAGCCTGTCGTTCTTCTGCGCGATCGACGAGGGCATCGTGCTCACCGTCGCCAATTCGATCGACCTCGTCGCCAATCTGGTCGACACCTTCGAGAACCTCAAGCGTTCCGTCGGCAGCATCGAGGCGATCCTCGGCTTCGACTGCGTGTTCCGCTATCTCGAGATGGAACAGCGCCAGATCCTCGGCCTCGTCTCCAAACTGTTCGTCGAGAACCAGGTCGTCGGCTTCTCCACCTACGGCGAGCAATTCGGCATGATGCACGTCAACCAGACCTTCACCGGCATCGCCTTCGGCACCGGGCAAGACCATGAGTGACGCCGACCGTATCAGCCAGCTGGAACGCCAGGTCGCCAAGCTGACCGAGATCAACCGCGCCCTGATGGGCCGGGTCGAGCGCAGCCTCGATTTCCACGGCAATGCCTTTTCCCTGTTCGAGGCGGCGATCTTCCTCGACCGCAAGGTGAACGACCGCACCCGCGAGCTGACCGAGGCCATGCGCTCGCTGGAGACGACCAACAACGAGCTGAACGCCGCGATCATCGCCAGCCACACGGCGCAGAACCGGCTGCACGACGCCATCAATTCGATGTCGGAAGGCTTCGCCCTGTTCGACCGGGACGACCGCCTGATCCTGTTCAACCAGAAATTCCTGGACTATTGGCCGTCGCAGCGCGACCGGGTGCGGGCCAGCATCACCTATCACGAATTGCTGACGCAAGGCTTCCGCCACGGCGACATCGCCATGGTGCAGGAACTGGCGGCCGACTGGATCAAGAGCCGGCTGGCGGAACGCCAGCAGGTCCGCCGCGGCCAGCCGGCGCGCAGCATCTATGCGCTGCGCGACGGGCGCTGGGTGCAGATGAACGACCGCCTCTCGGCCGAGGGCGGCATCGCCTCGGTCCTGACCGACATCACCGACCTGAAGCGCGCCGAGCACGAAATGCGCGAACAGGCCCTGGCCGAGCGCTCGCTGCACCTCCAGGCGACGATCGAAAGCATGTCGCTGGGCGTCGCCGTGTTCGAGGCCGGGGGCATGCTGGTCCATGCCAACGAGCGGTTCTGGCGCCTGCTCGACCTGCCGCCGGTCTTCGCCATGCCGGGCGCCACCTTCGACGAATTCAAGGCCTACAACGAGCGCCGGGGCTCCACCGCCCTGGTGCCGGAAGTGGGCACCGGCTCGGACGAATGCAGCTGGATGGGGCGCTGGTTCTCGATCAAGCGCGACCGCATGCCGGACGGCGGCTTCGTCTGCACCTTCGCCGACGTGACGACGCGGAAGGAGGCGGAGGTCGCCCTTCGCGACAGCGAGCGCCGCATCCGCCTCGTCACCGACGCCATGCCGGCCATGATCTGCTATGTCGATGCCGGGCTGATCTACCGCTTCACCAACCGGCCCTACCGCGAGACCTTCGGCCGCGGCCACGATCCGCTCGGGCTGCATGTCGCGCAGATCCTGGCGCCGGCCGATTTCGCCACCCGCAAGGGCCATATGGATCAGGCCCTGAGCGGGCGCTTCACCACCTTCGAACTGATGCTGCCAGGCCAGGGCCGCTTCGGCATCGCCACCTATGTCCCCCATATCGCCGACGACGGTGCCGTCATCGGCTTCTTCACCCTGATCCAGGACATCACCGAACGGCGGCGGGCGGAAAAGCTCCTGGCCGAGGCGAACGAGATGCTGGAGCGCCGGGTCGCGGAACGCACCGCGACCCTGGTCACCCTGAACGAGACCCTGCGCAACGAAATCTCCGAGCGCGAGCGCGTGTCGATCGAATTGCAACAGGCAAAGCTCGACGCCGAACGCGCCAACGTGTCGAAGACCAAATTCCTGGCCGACGCCAGCCACGACCTGTTGCAGCCCCTGAACGCCGCCCGTCTCTTCGTCTCGTCCCTGACCGACCAGGCCCTGCCGGTGCCGAGCGCCGGCCTGATCCGCAAGCTGGACAATTCCCTGACCGCGGTCGAGGAACTGCTGGGCACCCTGCTCGACATTTCCAAGTTCGATGCCGGGCGCGTCACCATCGAGGAACAGGTGGTGGCGCTGTCGCCGATCCTGAACGGCCTGCTGGACGAGATGGGGCCGGTCGCCCGCGCCCGCGGCCTCGATCTGCGCCTGGTGCCGGCCACCCTTTCGGTCAGGACCGATCCCCGGCTGTTCCGCCGCATCCTGCAGAACCTTCTGTCCAATGCCATCCGCTACACGCCGAAGGGGCGCATTCTCCTCGGCGTGCGGCGCGGGCGGCATCATGCGCGGATTTTCGTCCATGATACCGGGGTCGGCATCCCGGCCGACCGGATGGAGGAAATCTTCGAGGAATTCCGCCGCCTGGACCAGCCGAACGGCATGGTCAACGGCTTCGGCCTCGGCCTGTCCATCGTGCGCCGCATCGCCCGCTTGCTGGGGCACCGGATCAAGGTGCGCTCGACTCTCGGGCGCGGTTCCGCCTTCTCGATCGAACTGCCGATCGCGACGACGCGGCCGGTGGAACGGCCGGCGGTGCCGGTCCCGGCGGTGACGCCGGTCGCCCGCATCGGCACCCGCGTCCTCGTCATCGACAACGAACAGGCGATCCTGGACGGCATGCGCTCGCTGCTCGAAGGCTGGTCGTGCGAGGTGGCGGTGGCGCGCGGCGTGCGCGACGCGATCGACAGCATCAACGGCCACCCGCCCGACATCGTGCTGGCCGACTACCACCTCGACCGGGGCGAGACCGGGATCGAGGCGATCGGCGCCCTGCGCCGGCGGCTCGGCGGCGCCGTCCCCGCCGCCCTGCTGACCGCCGACCGCAGCGTCGAACTGCAACGCAACGTCTCGGCCATGGAACGCTGCGCCCTGCTCTACAAGCCGGTGAAGCCGGCCAAGCTGCGCGCCCTGATGACTGCCCTGCTGGACGGTTAAAGCATCTTCAGGCGAAGTGGAAACCGGTTCGCCGTCCGAAGATGCGTAAAATCAAAGCGATAGAGCATGTTTGGAATGGCGGTCATTCCGAACATGCTCTATCGGCGATCGGTCGCAGGCGACGGATTCCCCCCGGGCGCCGGATGTTCTACTCTTTCGCCATGACGGCACCTGACGACAGCCCGGCGACGATCGTCCCCCAGGGCCCGCCCATCAACGACACGCAGCAGCGCATCCTGGCCGCGGCGGTGGTCTGCGTGCGCCAATGGGGCATCGAAAAGACCAACCTGAACGATATCGCCAAGCAGGCGGGGGTGACCCGGCCCACGGTCTACCGCTATTTCGCCAGCCGGGACGATATTCTCTCCGCCGCGCTGATGCAGTCGGCGGTCTCGCTCGGGCAGCGCCTGCTCGCCCGGGTCGAGACTTTCGACGACCCCGCCCAGCGGCTGGTGGAGGCCGTCCATTTCGCCCTTACCGCCATGCCCGGGGAACCCTATCTCGGGGTCATCCTGCAAACCGACCTCAGCGCCTTCGTCAGCCACGGCGCGATGATGAACGAACAGGGCTGGGCCCTGTCCACCGACCTGATCCGCCAGATCCTGCGCGGGGTCGAAATGTCGGCCGCCGAGCTTGCGGATGTGACCGAAACGGTCATCCGCATGGTCCTGTCCCTTCTGCTGATGTCCGGCCCGAGCGAGCGCGACGGCGCGGAACTGCGCCGCTATCTGACGCGGGTTCTGGTGCCCATGGCCGGGCTGCGCCCCGGGGCCTGAGCCCGGATCCCCGTTACGGCCCTGAAGTCGCGCTCTGCCTGTCCTTGAGCCGGCCGGCCGCGATCGCCGCCGCCGTCCGCCGGCCGGACCAGATGCAATCGCCGAGGGAAAGCCCGCTGACATAGAAATTGGACGGCAGGCCGCGGGCCGCGCGCCCGACGGCGTAAAGCCCCGGGATGGTGCCGCCGGCATCCCGCAGCACCGCCCCCGTCGCCTCGTCGACCGCAAGGCCGCCGAGGGTTAGCACCGGCAGGGGGAAGGCCGGATTGTCGACGGAAATATCCAGGGCGAAGAAGGGGCCGGCGGCGACCGCGCCGCGCATCTCGTCGGATTTGCCGACCGGATCGGCGGCCTCGCCGCGCACCGCCGCATTGTTGGCGGCGATCGTCTCCCGCAGCACCGCCGGCGCCATGCCGAGCTTGGCGGCAAGCCCGTCCAGCGTGGCCGCCCGCTTGGCCCGGAACATCAGGACCCGCGCCGGAAACGACTGGAAGCCCCACATGGCGCCGCTGGCGATTTCCTTCAATGCCGCCCGGCGCAAGGCTTCGTCGATGACGACATAGGCCCGCCCGCCGGCCCGCCGCATCATGGCATCGCCGAGACGGGCGCCATATTGCTCCTCGTTGGTCAGGCGGCGGCCTTCGCCGTCGACCACCACCCCTTGCGCAAAGGCATGGGGCGGGTTGATGAAGCGCCAGGCCGAGATCTTGTCCGCCTTGTCGAGCCGCCCGCCGAGCCCGAGGCCGAGGCGGATGCCGCTGCCGTCGCAGCCGGTCGAGCCCAGGGGGAACCCCTTCATGAAGCCGGGGGCATGGCGCGCCACCATGGCCCGGTTCTTGATGAAGCCGCCGGTCGCCAGCACCACGCCGTGGCGCGCCCGCACGGTCACCGCCCTGGCATGGCGGCGTTCGAGCGCGGCCAGCAGCGGCGCGATCCGGGCGCTGACACCCGCGACCTGGAGCACCATCACCCGCGCGAGCCGTTCCAGGCGCCGGTGCGCCCAGGTGGCGAGGCCGCGTTCCGGCATACAGCGCAATTCGGCGCCGGCGACCGTGCCGTCGCCGTCGACGATCAGGCGGCCGATGGCCGCCTCGGTACGGATGCGGATGCCCTCGGTCCGGCGCACGCGGGCCATGATGCCCTCCATCATGGCGCGGCCGGACAGCCATTTGCCCTTGGCCCGATGGCCGCGCGGCGCCGGCGGGATGGCGTCGCGGTTGGCCGGCACCATCTCGTTGCCCGAGAAATAGAGATAGTGATCGCGGGACGGATAGGAGGTTTCATGCGGCGCCTCGGCGGCATCGAAGGCGGCGCCATGGGCTTCCAGCCAGTCGATCATGCCCGCGCTCTGTGCCGCATAGCGGCGCACGGTCTCGGGCGAGACCGCGTCGCCGACTTCGCGCGCCAGATAGTCGGCCATGGCTTCGGCGCTGTCGCTGCGGCCCGCGGTGCGCTGGTGGCGGGTGCCGCCGCCGGCATAGACGATGCCGCCCGAAAGCCAGCTGGCGCCGCCGCCGGCGAAACGGTCGACCAGCAGCACGTCCAGCCCCCCCGCCGCCGCCTCGAGGGCGGCCGCGGCACCGGCGGCGCCGAAACCGACGACGAGGAGATCGCATTCGAGATCGAAGGCGACGGGCGCCGCCACGGCCGCATCAAGGGCGGCGCAGCCCGGAGATTGATCCGCCGCGAGACCGCTCAAGCCCATGACCGCCCCATCCCCTTTCGGCATTGCCGCGCCGCCGCTCGTCGCATGCGGGCCGGCGCGCCCTTTCCCCCTTCTGTGCCAGCCCGGGCCGGGGCGGGGCCTCGTCCATATGGGGGACGGCGCGAAATAATCCCGCCGAGCGCCGTCAAACCCCGCGCCGCTTCAATTCGCCCGGGGAATAATCATCGAGCTTGCGGCCGCCCTCGTTGTAGCGCATGCGGTCGGTCACCTCGTTCGACAGGCGGTCGGCCATATAGGCGCCGGAGACGAGGTCGTGATAGACCGTCACCCGCGGCTGGAAGACCAGGCCGGCGTAATCGAAGGAGGTGCACTGCATCGCCATCCGGTAGAGCGCGCCGCGGGCGTCATACATGTCCGCAAGCACCGGGAACAGGCCGTCCTCGTCGAGATACAGGGTACGGGCCGAATAGACGTGGCGGATGCCCGGCTTCAGCTTGGCCCGGATCACCCAGGCGCGGTGCAACTCCCAGCGTACCAGTTGGGGATTGAGATGCGCCTTGGCCAGCAGGTCCTTGTATTTGACCGCCGGATCCTCGGTCGCGAAATTGTTGTAGGGCACGAAGATTTCCTTCTTGCCCACCAGTTCCCAGTCATAGCGCTTGGGCGACTGGGCCCAGAGGCCGGTATCGTCCACGGTGTGGAAGCCGCCGGGCCCGAGCGGATAGTCGCCGGCGATCTCCGGCACCTGCTTCACCCGCCGGGTGCCCGGGATATATTGCCAGGCCTGGGACGGCCGGGCGCCGAAATCCCAGAATTCGCGGACCAGGGTGATCTCCCCGCGGTTGCGCTCGGGCTTCACCGTGGTCCGATAGACGAAGGCGGACTCGCCGCCGAAGGAGGCCCGCGGCACGGCCGGATCATAGGCGGCGGAATAGATGTCCCATTGCTGGCCGCCCCAGGCGATATTGCCGTCCGGATAGACCACCGCCTCGTCCATGGTGCCGCGCTGGGTATAAGCGCGGGGCAGGCTGATGGCGTTCCAGATCACCTCGAGACCCGACTTCGGGAAGGGGAAGGCCGGGGCGCCGAAGACGCCGGTCACGCCTTCGCCGTCCGCCGTCAAGGCGCCTTCGAGCGCATTCTTCTTCAGATTGTCGTGCAGGGCGTCCGAGAAGCGGAAATCGCGATGGCACGGATAGATGTCCATGCGGAAGGTCGCCGGGTGCTTCTCGAACATCGCCTTCTGGCCGTCGGTCAGGCGGCCGGCATATTGCGCGGCATTCTGCGCCGTGATCGAAAACAACGGCTTTTCGCCGGCATAGGGATCGGGCTGGACCTTGCCGGTGCCGGCAAAGGACAGCCCGGTCGGGACCCCGTTCCACTTGCCGGCCCAGGGCGCGATCAGGCCGTCGGCGCTGCCTTCCTTGATCGCACCCGTGGGGGTGAGGCTGGTCCCGAGCCTGGCGACCTCGTCGGCGCCGGCCTTGGCGAAGAGCGTGCGCGGGGCGGCGGCCATCAGCGCCGCCGCGGCCGTGCCCTTGACGAAACTTCTGCGGTCCATCGGCTTCCTCCTGTCTGTCCGTTCTTCAGAACGTGTATTTGACCGTGGCGATCGCATAGTCGCGATCGGTGAGCGGGCGTTCGATACGGTGATAGGAACCGAAGAACGCATTATACATCAGGCTGATCTCGAGATTGTTCAGCTTGCGGAACTTGACCCCGGCGGCGACCCGGACATCGCCCGAACCGGACAGCGCCCCGAGCGCGCCCGAAACCGCCGGTGTGCCGAAGGCGATGCCGAAGACGACGGGAACCGACATGTCCCAGCCGCCGGGAAAGACGTCGGTATAGCCGAATTCCGCCAGCCCCTGGATGCCCCAGGACGTCTTGTCCCCGGTCAGTTCACGAAAGGCGTTGATATTGTTGCCGTTGCCGTCCTGCAAGGGTTCGCCGTTGACGTCGAACATATAGAGGGTGTCGTGGTGGACGACATGATTGAGGCTGGCCTCGACCACCAGGTTCAGCGAATCCCACCACGCCGTGCTGCCGCCGACATAGAGACCGCTGAGGTTCACCTGCCACATGTCGCCGCGCACCGGCTGGGGCGCGGTGATGCCGGCGAGATTGCCGTCCACCAGCATGGGCACGCCCTGGCGATAGGCGAATTCGAAACCGACATTGACCGGGCCGAGCGTCGTGGTCGCGCTGGCGCCGTAGAGCTTGATATCGTCGAAGTAACGGATGTTGTAGCTATAGGGCAGGTAGACCGAAGCCACCGTGGCGATGACCTGGTCGACCGCGCCGGTCACCGCATTCTCGAGCGCCGAGCAGTCGAGCCCCAGGCCGCCGCACAGGCCGGAAACCGCGCTGAGCAGTGTCTCCTGCCGGAACGGGTTGGACTTGATGGTCGAGACGTTGAAGCTCGGCGACGGGTTCTTGTCGTGATAATTGAGGATATAGAGACCGGCGGTCAGGTTGTCGGTCACGTCGTAGAGCAGGCCCGCGCCCCATTGCCCGCTGTTCGGCTTGATCTCGCCGGCATAGGCGACGTCGAAGCGGTGATGCTCGGGATCGGCGATACCGAGGATATTGTAACTCAGGATGTCCGACAGGATCTGCGCCACCTGGACCGGCAGGCCGAGGCTGCCGCAGCTCGGGATCGCCGCGCTCAGGGTGCAGGCCGAGGCGAGCTGGGCGATGATGTCGGGAAAGGGATTCATCGCGCCATAGGCGAATTCGGCCCCCGGGCCGACGATGTCGGAACGGCTGAAATAAGCCCCCGGCCCGTCGAGCTGGTTGAATTCGTAGATCGGCTGGTAATAGCCCATGATCGAGAGGCTGGGGGTAACCCCCCAGTTCATCGCCACCTGGGGCTGGGGCAGGAGGATGTCCTTCACCTCGGCCCCGGGCGTATTGGCGCGGGTGACGTCGACCACCCCTTGCGAGACCGCGATATTGCCGAAGAACAGGCTCTCGCCCCAGGCCACCACCTGATTGCCGACGCGAAGCGACAGATCGGTGCCGAACAGGTCGAAATTGCCATAGGCGAACAGGTTCAGCAGCCGGAAGCGCCCGCCGTTGGCATAGCGCGTGCCGCCCATGAATTCGTCCGGGTCCCCATTGGTCTTGTTGATGCCGTCGGGAAAGACCGTGCCGTTGGAATTCGACTGGTGGTAGACGAAATCGTAGAAGGCGTTGCCGCTGAAGCTGAGGCCGTAGTCCCGATACTTGAAATTGGCTTCGAGCAGGGCGCTGACCGCATTGGTGACGAGATCGCCCTTCTCGAAGTTGAGGTTCGGATCGTCGAAATTATAGGTCCGCGGCACCAGGATCGAAGTCGTGATCGGCGGCAGCAGCGGAATGGGTTCCAGCAGCGGCACCGTAATGTTATCGGTCTCGGGCGAGAAGGATTTCGGGCTCGGGTCCTCGGCGCGGATGCCGATCTGATAGGTGGTGGTCACGCCGACCGAGAGGCTGGCCCCGTTCTCGAAGTCATAGACTTCGGAGAGCGCCGTGGTCGCCCCGCCCAGCAGGCTGCCGACCACGCCCGCCCGCAGGACGAGACCCCGAATGTTCCGTCTGCTGCCGTCTCGCCCGCCGGCGGCCGTCGCCTGTGCCATGCCCACCGTTCCCCCATGGTGCCCGGGCGCTTCGCGCCTCATCGTTCCCGTTGCCGGGGTCAGCAGAAGTGGTCCGTGCTCGGCAGGCCGAGCATGGTGCCGCCCCAGTTGCGGCCGATCGTATCGGCCTGGTTGGCCGCATGGGCCTTGCCGGTCATCAGGTCGGCGTAGATGCGGCCGAAGGGCAGGCGGTCGAAGACCGCGGCGCCGCCGCCGGCCTTGAACAGGCGCTGGGCCAGATTGGTCGTGCGCTCCAGCACCGAGGACGACTGGAAGCGGTAGCGCATGCGGTCCTCGATCGTGGTGAATTCGCCGCGCACCGCCTGGTCGTGCATCACGTCGACGTTCCGGTGCAGGACGAGCTTCATCTCGTCGATCGCCGCCACCGCCTCGGCCAGGGCGAGCTGGGCATAGGGATCTTCGGCGGTCTTGTTGCCGGTCACCGTCACGCGCTTGGCGCCGTATTTGACGAATTCATCGACCATGGCCTGCAAGGCGCCGATCGCCGCGGTCGAGACCGCCCGGCTGAACAATTGCGCGAAGGGCATGCGATAGATCGGGTTGGTATTCACCAGGTTCCCCGGGCTGTTGCACATCAGCCCGTCCATGAAGCTGTGCGTGCGGTAATCGGGCACGAAGGCATCCCTCACCACGATGTCGTGGCTGCCCGTGCCGCGCAGGCCGAAGGACTGCCAGGTATCGACGATCTCGTAATCGCTGCGCGGCAGCAGGAAAGTGCGCATGTCCATATTGCCGGAACCGAGCCCGACCTCGCCGCCGAGGAAGACCCAGCCGCAATGCTCGCAGCCCGAGGAGAAGCGCCAGCGCCCGTTGAAGATGAACCCGCCCTCGACCGGCCGGGCATCGCCCTGGATCATATAGGTCGAGGAGACGAGGACCGACGGATCGTCACCCCAGACGTCGCGGGCCGCGCGGTCGTCGAACAGGGCCAGCTGCCAAGGGTGGCAGCCGATCACGCCGTAACACCAGGCGGCCGACATGTCGCCCTCGCCCAGCGTCATCAGGACGTCGTAATAGACGTTCGGATGCATCTCGTAACCGCCCCAGCGCTTCGGCTGGAGGACGCGGAACAGGCCCGCCTCCTGCATCGCGGCGACGGTTTCCACCGGCAGGCGCCGGGCCGCCTGGGCCGCTTCCGCCCGCTCGCGCAGGAAGGGCACCAAAGCCCGGGCCCGGGCGCGGATTTCGTCTTCGCTGGGCACGGTGGTGCCGATGTCTGAGCTGCCGTCCATGGCTGTCCCTGTCTTTCCGATCCCCCGCCGGCCTTGCCGGCCGACCTCCGTTTATGTCCGCACCTTGGCGGTTCTTTGAAGTAACAGCATCGTCCGATCAGACTATGAGATCCAATTTCCACCGGAAGAACGCTTCAATCGTCGATAAATTCAGGACGACATAATGCGTTGCAGCAATGAATATTGCCGCCTCGATCGACGATTACTGTGTTACGCGCTGAATAACGGCGGCGAAACTCAGCGTTCCACGAAAGCCCGCTCGATCACATAATCGCCCGCGGCGCCGACATGAGGCGAGACGGTAAAGCCCCGCCCGTCGAGCAGGGCCTGCATGTCGCGCAGCATGGCCGGGCTGCCGCAGACCATGACCCGGTCATTGGCGGGATCGAGCTTGGGCAGGCCCGTGTCGGCGGCGAAGCGGCCGCTTTCGAGCGCCTCGGTGATACGCATGCGGTTGCGGTGCTCCTCGCGCGTCACCAGGGGGTAGTAGACCAGTTTTTCTCGGGCCAGCGGGCCGAAGATCTCGTCGTCGGGCAGGTCGCGCTCGAAGAAATCGCGATAGGCGAGTTCGCTGACCTGGCGGACGCCGTGCATGACCACGATCTTCTCGAAACGCTCGTAGGCCGCGGGATCCTTGACCAGCGACATGAAGGGGGCGAGCCCCGTGCCCGTGCCCAGCAGGTAGAGATGGCGGCCGGGCTTGAGGTCGTCCAGCAGCAGCGTCCCCGTCGGCTTCCGGCCGACGAAAACCTCGGCGCCCGGGGCCAGATGCTGCAGGCGCGAGGTCAGCTTGCCGTCCTGCACCTTGATGCTGAAGAATTCCAGGTGTTCCTCGTGGTTGGCGCTGGCGATGCTATAGGCGCGGAGCAGGGGCCGCCCCTCGACCTCGACGCCGATCATCACGAACTGGCCGTTCTCGAAGCGCAGGCCCGGGCTGCGCGTGGTGCGGAAGCTGAACAGCGTCTCGTTCCAGTGGCGAACCTCGATCACCCGTTCGGTATTCAAAGCCGACATGCCGCCATCCCCCTCAAAGCCCGAAGCCGCCGGACACGCTGATCTGCTGGCCGGTGATATAGGCCGCCCGTGCCGAGGCCAGGAAGACGGCGGCATGGCCGATCTCCTCCGGCTTGCCGAAGCGCTTCACCGACAGCATCTTCAAGGTTTCCTTGATCCAGTGGTCGTGGAAAACCCCGCGTTCCTTCAGCTCCAGGAACATGCCCGCCTCGATGACGCCGACGAGGACGGAATTGGCGCGGATGCCGTTCGCCCCCTCCTCCCGCGCGAGGCCGCGCACCAGGGCTTCGTTGGCCGCCTTGGGCGCCACCGAAAGCCCGTCCTTCTTCGGCCATTTCACATGGCCGGCCGAGCCGAGATGGACGAAGGAACCGCCGCCCGCCGCCCGCATATGCGGCACCACGGCGGCGATGACGTTGAAGAAGCCGAACGTCTCGGTCTCGATCGACTGGCGCCAAAGTTCCGGCGTCACATCGGCGATCGGCACCTGTTCGACCACCGGCCCGGCGGCGAAGACGACGGTATGGATCCGGCCATGGGCCGCGATCACCTGTTCGACGGTGCGGCGCACACTGTCCGCATCGGTCAGGTCGGTCAGATGGGCGCTGGCCTGGCGGCCAAGGCTCATGCAGTCGGAAACGAAGCCGGACGCCACTTCCGCCTTGCGGCGATAGGTGATCGCGACATCCGTGCCCGCCTCGGCGAAGCAGCGTGCCACCGCCCGGCCGATGCCGCCGCTGCCGCCGAAGACCAGCGCCGCGCCATCGGGGAACAACACTTGTTCCATGCCCTTCGTTTCCTTCACCCGCATGCCCCTTTTTTCTTTTTTCAGCCGTGGCTGTCCAAGCCGTCGATTTCCGCCGCGAAGGCCGGCTTCAGAGCGACGCCGTCCTCGGTCAGCAAGGCCGCCGCGAAGGCCGGGCGGCAGAACTGGCGGACGAAATCCGCCATCACCCGGGCGATCACGGCGGCGTGATCCTCCGCCATGCCGCCTGCCACCCAATTGGCAAGGCGGGTCTGCTGCATGGTCAGCATCATCCGCGCCTGTTCGATCCCATTGCCCGGCACCAGATAGCCGTGCTCGACACCCCAGCCGAGGACCTGCACCATGACCTCGATCCCCTGTTCCCACAGGGCCTTCTCGTCGGTCGTCGGCTGGGCGGCGGCGTGATACCAGGCATAGCCCTCCTGCAGGATCAGGCGCAGGTAATCCGGGTGTTCCAGCAGGAACGCCAGATGGGCCTTCATGACCCAGAGCAGTTGCGGCACCGATTTGGGCCGCTCCAGGATTTCCTGCACCTGATCGATCACCGCCGCCACCATCTGGCGGTGCCGCTCGATCAGCACGCCCCGGTGCAATTCCTTCTTGCCCGGATAGAACTGGTAGAGCGTCGCCAGCGAGACGCCGGCCTCGCGCGCCACATCCTGCATGCGCGCATTGAGAAAGCCGTGCTCGGCGAAGACGCGCTCCGCCACCTCCATGATGTGGTCGCGCGACAGCGCATCCTTGGCCGCGCGCAAGGCCTGCGCCGCCTGATTGCGCCGCCTTGCCGGCTCGCGAAGGGCCGGGGTCATCTCGTCACTGGGTTTCGGGTCAGCCTTCATCGGGATCTGCGCGCCATTCGTTCACATCGGATGCAGCCATCATTGACAACCAGAACCGAACTTTCCAATATAGTAATAACGATTACGTATTTTGCAAGGGGCATTACCAAGCCCTGGGACGCGATCGGGACCTGGGGCGGGGAAACGGACGGATACGCATGGAGACCGAGTCTTTCGACTATGTCGTGGTGGGGGGCGGCTCGGCCGGCTGCATCGTCGCCGCACGCCTGGCGGCGGCGGCGCGGGTCCTGCTGCTCGAGGCGGGCGACGACGCCCTGGCCCACCCGGAAACCCAATCCTCCGACGGCTTCAAATATGCCTTCGCCAAGGAAGGGTTGATGTGGCACCGGCTGTCGACGCCCCAGGCCGATTGCGGCGGGCGCGCGATCTGGGCCGGCACCGGCCGGGTGCTGGGCGGCAGCGGCGCGGTCAACGGCATGGTCTATACCAGGGGCGACCGGCGCGACTTCGACGCCTGGCCCGAGGGCTGGCGCTGGAACGATGTCGTGCCCGCCTTCGAGGCGGTCGAGGCCCGGCTCGGCGTCCGGCCGCGCCCGCCGACCGTCTTTGCCACCGCCTTTCTCGATTCGGCGGTCGAGGCCGGCTTCGCCCGCAAGGACGGCCTGAACGACGGCGACCTGGGCGGGGTCGCCGGCTGTAATGACATGAATTACCAGGGCGAGCACCGCCGCAGTTCCTATCGCGCCTTCCTGCATGGCGCCGACCTGCCGGGCCTGACCGTGCGCACGGGGGCGCGGGTGCGCCGGCTGCGCTTCGGCCCGGACCGGCGCGCCACCGCCGTCGACTATGACTGGCAGGGCCGGCCGCGGCAGGCGGCGATCGGGCGCGAGGTGGTGCTCTGTGCCGGCGCCCTGGAAACGCCCCGCCTGCTGCTGCTGTCCGGCGTCGGCCCGCGCGCGGCGCTGGAACGGCTGGCCATTCCCGTGGTGCAGGCATCGGCGGGAATCGGCCGGAACCTTCAGGATCACCCCAACGTCTGCATGTTCTACCGCGCCGGGGCCCCGATCGACTTCCAGTATCCCCAGGTCTACGGCTTCGACAATGCCCGGGCCCCCGAAGGCCTGCAGGCCGGCATCCAGCCCGATACCTGCTATGTCTGCTATGCGGCGCCGGCCTCGTTGCAGCAGTCGATGCAGCGCATGGTGCCGATCCTGACCCTGCCCGGCCGCCTTCACGATATCGCCGGCCTGCGCCGCCTGTTGCGCGGGCTGGTCGACCTCGCCTTCCGCCTGCCTTTGGTGCGGCGCTTCGTCGGCCGGGTCTTCGGCATCGTGGTGGTTCTGGGCAAGCCCACGTCGCGGGGCACGGTCAGCCTGGTCAGCGCCGATCCGGACCAGCCGGCGGCCATCGACCTCGCCTATTACGCGACGCCGGAAGACCGTTCGGTCATGGCGGCGGCGATCGAACGGGCCCGCGCCATCGCCGCCAAGGCACCCCTGGCCGGCGCCAAGCCCCTGTCGGCAGGGGCGAAGCGTGTCGGCGAACGCAAGCGGTGGCAATGGATCCGGACCGCCACCATGACCACGTTCCATTTCTGCGGCTCGTGCCGCATGGGCGACGACGCGGACAGCCCGGTCGATACCAGCCTCCGGGTCAAGGGCCTCGCCAATGTCCGGGTCGCCGATGCCTCGGTGGTGCCCGAGATCCCGGTCTCCGCCCTCAACGCGCCCAGCATGATGATCGCCTATCGCGCGGCGGACTTTATCCTAGCAGGAGAAACGGCATGAACATGGCCCCCCTCTTTCCGGCCAATGCCCCCGCCGGTGCCAATGTCGGGCCGCGTTCCTCGGCCGCCCTCATCCATTGCATCAACCCCGCGACCGGGGAAACCCTGGGCGAGGTTCCAGTCACCAGCCCGGACGAGGTCCGCGCCGTGGTCGAACGCGCCCGGATCGCGCAGGCGGCCTGGGGCCGCAGCACCTTCGCCCAGCGCCGCGCCGTGCTGCGCCACCTGATGGATATCATCGTCGAGCGCATGGACGAGATCTGCAAGGCGGTGGTGGAGGACAGCGGCAAGACCTTCGAGAATGCCCTGCTGGGCGAGGTCATGCCGGTGTGCAACAAGATCCGCTGGGTGATGAAGAACGGCGAGAAATACCTGCGCCCGGAAAAGGTGCCGTCCGGCCTGCTGCTGCACAAGAAGGGCCGGATCGAATATCTGCCGCTCGGCGTCGTCGCCTGCATCGTGCCCTGGAACTACCCGTTCCAGAACATCTTCGGTTCCTTCGTCGCCCCCCTGATGGCGGGTAACGCCGTGGTGGTCAAGGCGTCCGAGGCGGTTGCCTGGTCGACCCGCTTCTTCCAGACCCTCATCGACGAAGCGCTGCGCCGCGAGGGCTTCTCGCCCGATACGGTGCAGATCGTCAACGGTTTCGGCGAGACCGGCGCCGCCCTGGTCCGCGCCCGGGTGCAGAAGATCCTGTTCATCGGCTCGGTCGGCAACGGCCGGCGTATCATCGAGGGCAGCGCCGTTCACCTGACGCCGACGGTGATGGAACTGGGCGGCAAGGACCCCATGATCATCTGCGAGGATGCCGATCTCGAACACGCCGTCCATTCGGCGCTGGGCGGCTGCTTCATCAACCTCGGGCAGAATTGCATCGCCTCCGAGCGGATCATCGTGCTCGACGGCATTCACGACCGCTTCGTCGCCGAATTCGCCCGGCGGGCCGCAGCCCTGCGCCAGGGCGCGCCCCGGGCGCCGGGCACCCTCGACGTCGGCGCCATCAACACCCGCCAGCAGATCCAGGTGATCGACGATCTGGTGCGCGACGCCATCGCCAGTGGCGCCCGGGCCCTGACCGGCGGCACCTTGCCCGAGGGACCGGGCCAGTTCTATCCGCCGACCGTGCTGGCGGGCGTCACCCCGGCCATGCGCATCGCGCGCGAGGAAATCTTCGGCCCGGTCGCCCTGATCTTCCGCGCCCGCGACGATGCCGAGGCGCTGGCGATCGCCAACGGCACGGATTTCGGCCTGCATTCCTCGGTCTTCACCCGAAACCGGGCGCGGGGCGAGCGGATCGCAGCCGCACTCGATACCGGGGCGACCTGCATCAACGACTTCGGCCTGTGCTACCTCAACCAGGACCTGCCCTTCGGCGGCGTCAAATATTCCGGCTTCGGCCGGATGAACGGGCGCGAGGGATTACGCTCCTACACCAACGCCAAGGCGGTGCTGAGCGACCGCCTGCCCTTCGCCATCCCGCCCCGGCTCTATCCGGTCGGGCCCAAGGTTTATGGCAAGACCCGCCACACCATCCGTCTCCTGTTCGCACGCGGCCTCGGCGCCAAGCTCGGCGCCCTGGCCGGGCTGATACGCTGACCATTCCACGACGAGGTCCGATCATGGATACCGCCTTCTTCATCGCGCTCGCCGCTTCCTTTGCCCTGAACGGCCTGATCATGGCCGTGTTCAACTGGATGTCGAACAGCGCGCGGTTCAACAAATACCGCATCCGCATCCCGAAAAGCCCGCAGATCCCGCCCTTGCGGAAATGGCTGAACGTCAGCCTGAACGGGCTGTTCTCGACCGCGCTGCTGCTGTCCTTCCTCTATTTCCTGGGCGACCGGGTGATCCATGCCGGCCTGCCCGCCAGCTTCGCCGCCTTCGTCGGCGAGACGCTGGGCGTCCTGCTGCTCTACGACTTCATGTATTATTTCCTGCACCGCTTCATGCACAACAGGCTGGTGCTGAAATATGTCCACCGCACCCACCACCTGATCCGCTTCCCGACCGCGCCCGAGAGCATCTATCTCCACCCGGCGGAGAATTTCGCCGGCATCGGCCTGCTGCTGCTGGCGGTTACGCTGTTCGGCCCGGTCTCGGCCGCTTCGTTCATCATCGTCTGGTTCGTCTATTCGATCGTGAACGTGCTGGTGCACACCAATTTCGTGTTCCCGCATCCGGCGTTCCGCCTGTTCAACTTCTGGACCACGAAGCACGACACCCATCATTTCCGCATGAACTACAACTACGCCTCGATCTTCCCGTTCTGGGACCAGGCCTTCGGCACCGACAAGTGAGCGAGACGACCATGAAAAAGAACATCCTGATCACAGGGGGACAGGGCTTCGTCGGGCGGGCCCTGGTCGATCGCTTCGCCGATCTCGGCCATGCGGTCACTTGCGCCGACATCAACGACAAGCCGTTCCGCGGCGACGTCCGCTTCGTGAAGCTCGACATCCGCGACAAGGCGGCCGTCCACGCGGCGCTGGCCGGCATCGACAGCGTGATCCACAACGCCTCCCTCGTGCACACCAAGCACAACCGGGTCGAGGATGTCTGGGCGGTGAACCTGACGGGGACCGAGAATATCCTCGCCGCCTGCACCGCCCACCGGATCCCCCGCCTCGTCTACATCAGTTCGGCGAGCGCGGTCTACGAGGGCAAGGACATCGAGAACGGCGACGAAACCCTGCCCTATTCCTCGATCTCCCAGGCGCCCTATGCCGACAGCAAGATCGCGGCGGAGAAACGGGTGCTCGCCTTTTCCGGCACCGGGCCGACGCTCGCCTGCGCCATCCGGCCCCATGTGATCTTCGGCGCCGGCGACAACCGCTTCGTGCCCGCGATCCTCGACAAGGTGAAGGCCGGCAAGCTGAAACGCGCGGTCGGCAATCGCGACAAGCTGTCGGACTTCACCTATATCTCGAATCTGGTCGATGCGGTGGTCGCGGCCGAGGACAGGCTGGTGCCCGGCTCGCCCGCCGGCGGCCAGGCCTATTTCATCACCAATGGCGAGCCCATGGCCTTCTTCGATTTCATCGAGAAGCTGATCCTCGAACTCGGCTATCCGCCGATCCGGGGCAAGGTGCCCTATTGGCTCGCCTATGGCGTCGCCGCGGCGGCCGAGGCGCTGGATACCCTGAAGGGCGGCACGCTGAACGCCGAGAACGGCCTGACCCGGTTCTCGGTCCGTTACATGGTCACCCATCACTATTACAATATCGCCAAGGCGAAGCGCGACCTCGGCTGGACGCCGAAGGTCTCCCTTGCCGAGGGGATCAGGCTGACCGTGGACGAACTGGTGCGGCGCCAGCCCGCGCTCCGGATCGGCACACGGGCGGCTTGAGCGGCGACATCGCCGCTCCCCCAGCCGCCATTGTTCGAACGAATTGGGCGATACCCGGGCCGGCAAGGCCCGGGCGGAACCCGGCTGCTCTCCCTGCCCCCCGGCCCCTACCCTTGGTGCTGGGTGGGATCGCCTATTTCAAGGGCCCGCTCATAGCGAGCCCACCCAATGCGCCGCGGCGTCGAGCATGAAGAAGGTGAGCATGGAAGCCGAAAGGCCGCCGGCCACCGCCTGGGTCAAGCTCCAGCGCCGGTCCCTGCTCTCGTCGATGAAGTAATAGATCGGGAAGCTGGCGATGAAATAGGTCGCATAGATCGCCGAGCCATAGGCCAGCATCAAGTCCATCTTCTGGTAGTAGAAGCTGGTCGCCATCATGGGATTGGCCATGGCCTTGGTCTCGGCCCAGGCCCAGGCATAGCCGATGACGAAGACGAAGACCGGGAACAGCAGCCCTGCGGCCGGGATGCCGGAGGTGCGCAGCCGGCGCAGCACGATGTTGGCGATCGCGTGATAGGTCATGAAATAGACGTGGGTGTAGAGATACATGATCACCGGCACCGTCTGCCCGCCCTTGCCGACAATTGCCGCATCGAGGGTCGTCGTCGCATTCGGGTAGACATAGACCATGCCCAGCACGTCGAAAAAATATTCGGAACCGAAGTAGTTCCCGAAGAAGCCGAAGACGAAGAGATAGAGATTGGCCTTCAGCCAATAGGAATCGGCCCACGACCCGGTGCCGAAGCGCCGCGACAGCAGCGCCGGCCCGAGCAGGACCGGCGCCGCCGTCAGCACGCCGTGCCAGAGCAGCGCGCCGTCGCCCCAGGTCTTGTCCCAGCCGGTGACCATCATCATGGCCATCGAGGCCATCCACACCGGCGAGTAGAAAAGGAAGAATTTCTCGACCCAGGCCTTGTCCGGATTGGCCGAGAACCAGCGCGCCGCGCCGCCCGTCCCGCTCATCGGCGCTCTCACCGGCCGAGCAGGGCGATCTTCGCAATCGCCATGGTGTTGCGGACCTTCTGGAATGTGGAGAGTTCCGGGTGCAGGCGGCGATGCCCGGGCAGCAGCTTGCCCTTGGCCTGAAGATGGATCTTTTCCTTCACCACGGGCGAGAGCACGCCGGCGCCCGCCAGCTGGAAGAAGCAATCCTTGGCATTGCCGAGATCGAAGAAATCGCGCTGCCACTGCCACTGGAAATTGCCGCCGTATTCGAACCAGGAACCGCCGATGCCCGCGATCTCGTAGAAGCTGCCGTCAGGCCGCTTGTAGGGGGCACGCTGCTTCCAGAAGCCGATCACCGTGCCGCGCTTCTCGTCGATCACGATGTCGTGATAGGGATACTCCCACTCCTCGAACCCCTTCATCTGATAGCCGACGGCGATATCGACGATTTCCCGGCGGCCGTTGGCGACGAATTCCTCGTTCGGGCCGATGTTCCAGGAATAGACCGCGCCTTCGGTATAGAAATTGCCGAGGCCGGTCCAATCGCCCGCCTTCTCGCAGGCAACATTGCCTTGCAGCCAGCGCTCGACCATCTCTTCGAGTTCGGCGCGGGGATAGGCTTTGTTGGGCGGCACGATCGAGGCAACGCGCTTGTCGGACATGATATTTTCCTCCCTGTTATCGTTCAGGCCGCTAGGCGGCCGTTGTGTCTTTCAGGCCGCCAAGCGGCCGGGGTGTCTTTCAGGCCGCCAAGCGGCCGGGGTGTCTTTCAGGCCGCCAGGCGGCCGGCGTGGCGGGCGTCGAGATGGCCGGCCGCGACCAGCCAGCGGATCGTATCGCCGAAGGTTTCCTCGCCGGTGCGGAACGCCATGCCGGTGCGCGCCAGGATGCGCGCCGAGGAGGCTTCGGCCCAGCGGGTGACATAGGTCATCGCCTCGCCCGAGACCTGGGTCTCGAAGGGCACGATGCGGCGGATGAGATCGACCGTCCCCCCCATCGCCCGCATCAGGGCGCCGGGCAGCGGCGGCGCCGGGATGCGCCGCCCGGTCAGGCCCTGCAGCAGGCGGCGGAACGCCGCCCAGGGGTAATAGCGCCCGCCGACGATGAAGCGCGCCGCCGTGTAATCGCCCTCGGCCGGATGTTCGAGCAGGTGGCGGTGAACGGCGGCGAGATCGCGGACGTCGATCGCCTGCAGCCCGGTCGAGGTCCGCGGCACCACCTTGACGAAGGCGGTAACGCCATGGTTCGCCTCCGACAGCTTGGGATCGTCCGGCCCGAAGATGCCGGCCGGATAGGTCATCTGGATCGGCCGCCCCGCCGCCTGCAGGCGCCGGACATGAGCGTCACAGTCGCGCTTCGAGCGGGCATAGGCATTGGCCGGCGTGCCGAGGGGGGTCGCCTCGTCGATCCGCGTCACACCCTTCTGGAACAGCACGGACAGGCTGGAGACATAGACGATCCGCCCGATGCCCAGCCGGCAGGCGGTACCGAGCACGGCATCGATCCCGGCGATATTGTTGCGATAGATCTCGTCGGCGCGCTTCGGATCGACCGAGACCAGGGCGGCAGCGTGAAAGACCGCATCGCAGCCCGCCATCGCCTTGCCGACCAGCGGCGCATCGCGCATGTCGCCTTCGACAATATCGTCCACCCGCTGGCCGAAACGGGCGAAATAGCGCCGTAACGCCGCAGGATCGCGGGCGAGCAGGCGCAGGTCGTGCCCGGCTTCGAGCAGGGCGCGGGCGGTATGGGCGCCGACGAAGCCGGTCGCCCCGGTGACGAAGATCTTCATCGCCCGCCTCAGCGCCGTTCGAGGCGCAGCGCCGCGTTCGGGCAATAATTGATGGCGGATTGCACCGCCGCCATCTCGGCCTCGGTCACCGCTTCCTTGACGATGCGCAGCACGCCGTCCTCGCCGACGTGGAAATGATCCGGCGCCTCGCCCATGCACATGGCATGGCCCTGGCAGAGACCGCGATCGACGGCGACCGTGATCTTCGGCATTTCCACCCGGGCGCGGGCGCCGTGATCGACCGGGCATTTGCCGGCGGCGGGCGGCGGCTCGCCCTTGCCGTAATCCGAGACGAAACTCGAAGCCGGGCGCCGGCGATAGCGCAGGCGGCAGGGCGATTTCGGCTGCACGATCATGTCGGCGTAATTGTCGACATAGCTCTCGGGCGCGTCGACCAGTTCGAAGTCGTAGCGGCGCAGCAGCACGGCGAAGATCGCCTTGATCTGGAACATGGCGAAGGCATTGCCCGAGCATTTGTGCTTGCCGCCGCCGAAGGGCTGATAGGCCATCAGGTTGCGGTCCTCGCGCCGCTCGGGCGAGAAGCGGTCGGGATCGAAGGCGGCCGGATTGGAGAACAGGCGCGACATGCGGTGCGTCACCGGCGGCGAGGCCCAGACCATGTCGCCGGCCTTGATCGTGTAACCCTTGACATGCAGGTCTTCCGACACTTGCCGCATCAGGATGATCAGGGGCGGATGCAGGCGCAGCACTTCCTTCAGCACGTTTTCGAGCACGGGCATTTCCCGCAGGCTCTGGAAGGTGACGTCGCCCTTGCGGCCCAACAGGGCGTCCAGTTCCTGCCGCGCCGCGCGCAGGACCGGCGGGTTCTTGAGGAGTTCCAGGAGCACCCAGGCCGCGGTGCCGGAACTCGTGTGGTGGCCGGCGAAGATGGCGCCGACCAGCAGGCCGGTGATCTCGTTTTCGTCGAGCTTGGCGCCGTCCTCGTAACGCATGTCGATCAGCGACTGGAACATGTCGCTGGGCTTTTCCGCCTGGGAGGCGCGCTTCCGCACGATGGCGCCGACCAGTTCCTGGAGGCGCTTGCGCGCCTTGTCGCGGCGGCGGAACTTCGGGATCGGCAGATTGGGGAAATGATAGGCGAGGGGGTGCACGCCCTGTTCGAGGTCGTGATAGATATGGGCGAATTCGGTGCTCAGCTCGTAGCGGAATTCGCGTCCGAGCAGGCAATGGCTGGCGGTATTGATCGTCAGCTGCTTCATGAACTCGACCAGTTCGATCTCGCCGGCATCGCCCCAGCCGGCGATGATGTCCTCGACCTCCTGGACGATCTTCGTCGAATGGTCGCGCATGGCCTCGACCCGGAGGGCCGGCATCAGCATGCGCAGCTGTTCGTTCTTCCGCGCGATCGGGGCGTCGAAGACGAGACCTTCGCCGAAGATCGGCGTCATCAGCTTATAGGCCGCCGACTGGTCGAGCTGTTCGTCCGAGGAACGGTAGAAGGCTTCGCTCGCCTCGTCCCCGGTCAGCAGCACGATGCGCTGGCCGAGCAGGCGGAAGGCCGCGACCTCGCCCGCCTCGCGCGCCGCCCGCTCGACGAATTTGAACGGGTTGGAAGCGAAGGCGAGCATATGGCCGATCCAGGGGATGCCCCCCTTCACCATCGGCGGCTCGTCGCCGCCGCCGGCCCGCGCACTTGCCTGGACACTCATGCCTTCCCCCCCTCGCCCTGATGCCGCCTGCGACGGTCGCCCGGACCGGGCCGCGTTTCCTGGGAAGGAAGACTATACAGAAATACTAAATATGTAAAATCGTAAGTTCAGAATCCGATCACCGCTCGACCGTCAGCCACAGGGCGGGGCTGAGGCGCAGGCTGTCGGCGACGATGCGGCTGGCGGAGGCTTGCTCGACCGCGACGCCGAGGCCGACTAGGTCCGCGCCCACGTCGCCTGCGTCATAGGCGCAGGTGGCAAGGGTGCGGCCGCTGCCGTCCATACCGCGGTCGACGCAGGCGATGCGCTGCCAGCCGACCAGGCGGCGCAGGACCATGGCCGCCTCGCGCCCGCAGTCGCGCTCCCGGCCGTCGCGCAGGCAGTCCTGGCCCAGGGCAGGGGCATCGATGCCGGCAAGGCGGATGCGCTCGCCCATCAGGTCCAGGGTCTCGCCGTCGACGACCGAGGCATAGCCGGCGATCACCCGGGGCGCCGGCCCGGCCAGCAGGCCCGGCAGGCCGGACAGGGCATAGGCGACGGCGGCGGCGAGCAGCAGGCCCGCCAGCAGCAGCGACAGGCCATAGGCATCGACCGTCCTTGCCTGGATGCGTCCCTGGGCCTGTATGCGCCCCTGGAATTTCGATCTGCGTTGCATGTGGTTCACCCGATCCCAATGCAACCAATTTGAATGTAAACCGTTAGAATTTCCTGAATGGGGACATGTCTTTGTCCCGCCATTTTTCCATGACAGGGTCAAGGCCCGGCGATAGCCTGCGGCTCGCCCGGGACCGGCAGGGAGAGACGCGAAAGCGGCGTGCCGCCCGGGTGTCACCCATAAGGACGGAAAGACCCATGACCCTCGACCCCCAGGCCAAGGCCATTCTCGACCAGGTGGCGCGCTCGCCCCTGCCCAAGCTGCATCAGGTGCCGGCCAGCATCGCCCGCCAGATGTTCGAGATGACCTGCAAGCTGACCGACATCAAGGACCAGCCCATCGGCAAGGTCGAGGACCGCACCATGCCGGGCCCGGGCGGCGACATCGGCCTGCGCATCTATACGCCGGTGGCGGCCCCGCCCGGCCCCCTGCCGGTGCTGGTGTTCTTCCATGGCGGCGGCTTCGTCATCGGCAGCCTGGACACCCATGACGGCGGCTGCCGGCTGCTGGCCAACGAGGCGAAGTGCCTGGTCGTCGCCGTCGACTACCGCCTCGCCCCCGAGCACCGCTTTCCGGCCGCGGTCGAGGATTGCCTCGCCGCCGTCCATTGGGTGGCGCGCAATGCCGCGGCCCTGGGCGCCGATGCGACGCGGATCGCGGTCGGCGGCGACAGCGCGGGCGGCAATCTGTCCGCCGTGGTCAGCCAGCAGGTCCGCGATGCCGGCGGGCCCCGCATCGTCTTCCAATTGCTGATCTACCCGGCGACCGATGCCCTGCACGAGGGCCTGTCGCGCACTGCCAATGCCGAGGGCTATATGCTCGACCAGGACCTGATGACCTGGTTCTTCCAGCAATATGTCGGCGACGGCAGCAGCGACCTCGGCGATCCGCGCTTCTCGCCGCTGCGCCACCCGGACCTGGCCCGGCTGCCGGCGGCCCATGTCGTCGTCGCCGGCTTCGACCCCCTGCGGGACGAAGGCATCGCCTACGCCCGGGCCCTGGAAGCCGCGGGCAACGAGGTGACGCTGGCCGAATTCCCCGGCCAGATTCACGGCTTCTGTTCCATGGGCGGGGTGATCGAGGCCGGGCGCACCGCCCTCTCCCAGGGCGCCGCCCGCCTGCGCGAGACTTTCGCCAAGGCTTAAGGGCGCGGGGCGCCTACGGTTCGGATCAAGGGCGCGGCGCACCCATCAGGGCCGGGCGATCGCGCTTCATGATCGCGCTGATCTGGTCGATGGTGGCGCGCAGCCGCGGCGCATGGCGCAGGTCGCGGTGCACCGCCAGCCAGACTTCGCGCAAGGGGCAGGCGCCGGGCGCGGTCAGGCGGGTCAGGCCCTCGTCGTCGCCGATGAAGCAGGGCAGCAGGGCAAGGCCGAGCCCGGCCTTGACCGCCGCCAGCTGCGCCGGCGTGCCGTCGACGCGCAGCGCCGGCCGGGCGCCCCGGGCGATCTGGGCGAACCATTGGGCATCCGCCGCCCCCGACAGTTCGGGCGGCGGGCCGATCGCGTCGCAGCCGGCAAAGGTGCCCGCCACCGGCGAGCGCCGCTCCTCCGGATCGAGGCCGGCCGCCAGCACATAGCGCGGCGCGGCATAGACCGCGAAGGCGACGAAAGCGACGCGGCGGACGAAAAGCTCCGCCTGGTCGGGCAGGGCGAAGCGAAGCGCGATATCGCTGTCGCGCCGGGCGAGCACCGGCGGCCGCTCGTCCGAGACGAGTTCGAGGGCAAGCCCCGGATGGCTGGAGACGAAGGGGGCAAGGCGCGGCGCCAGAAAGGGCGCGATCAGCAGTTCCGGCGCCGAGAGGCGCAGCACGCCTTCGAGCGGCAGCGGCCCGCCCGCCAGTTCGACCGACAATTCGGCCACAGTCCCCGCCATATGCTCGGCGGCGGCGACCACCCTGGCCCCCAGTTCGGTGGCCACCAGGCTGGTGCCCTGGCGCTCGAACAAAGGCCGGCCGACCGCGGCCTCGAGCGCCGACAGCCGCCGCCCCATGGTCGACTGGTTGAGGCCGAGGGCACGGCCGGCCGCGGTCAGCGTGCCGTGGCGGGCGATCGCCAGCGCGATCTTCAGATCATCCCAATCCTGCATGGTCCAAGACATAGCCGCAGTTGAAGCGCCGCGCAGCCCCCGGCAAAGCGCGATCCGGTTACCACACCCGCCGAGGAAACGCATTTCGCGCTTGCAAAAAGGTCGCGACTCGAAAACGGCCGGTCTAAGTTAAATCCTGTATGACAACAGTCGAGACATTTGCCCAAAGACACTTGTCCGAAGGACATCTGCCCGACTGCATCGGATTTTCCGCATTGGTGCCTCTGCCATGATGCCTTTTGGCCGCCGCAGCTCTGTTGCCGCTGTCGGCGCGATCGCCCTGCTCGGTTCGTTCGTGCTCATGGCGGCCGGGATTCCGGCCTGGGCGGCGAATTACCAGGAAGGGTTCGCCGCCTACGAGCGCGGCGACTACGTGGAGGCCTATCGCGTCTGGCTGCCCCTGGCCGAGGGCGGCGATTCCGATGCCCAGTTCGGCGTCGGCGTCATGCTCGACAATGGCCAGGGCCTGGCCGAAAACGATGCCGAGGCGGCCAAATGGTACCGCCTCGCCGCCGAGCGCGGCAATCCGGATGCCCAGTTCAACCTCGCCCTGCTCTATGATTCCGGCAAGGGCGTGCAGGTGAACAAGGAAGAGGCTGCCTTCTGGTACCGCAAGGCCGCGATCACCGGCCATGTCGGCGCGCAGTATAATCTGGCCCTGATGCTGGAGAATGGCGACGGCATCCTGCGCGACCCGATCGCCGCCGCGGACTGGTACCGCAAGGCCGCCGAACAGGGCCACGCCAAGGCCCAGAACAACCTGGGCGTCCTTTACGACAAGGGCATCGGCATCGCCGAGGACAAGGTGGAGGCCGCGCGCTGGTATGCCGCCGCCGCCGAACAGGGCTTCGCCCGCGCCCAGTTCAACCTGGGCGTCATGTTCGATTTCGGCACCGGCGTCCCCCTCGACGATATCGAAGCGGCCAAATGGTACCGCAAGGCCGCCGAACAGGGCGATGTCGAGGCGCAGTTCAACCTTGCCCTGATGCTGGATGCCGGCGAAGGCATTCCCGCCAACAAGGCGGAGGCAGCGCTCTGGTACCGCAAGGCGGCCGAACAGGGCAATGCCGCGGCCCAGAACAACCTGGGCGTCCTGCTCGATTCCGGCGACGGCATCGCCCGCGCGCCCGACGAGGCCGCCTATTGGTACGAACAGGCCGCCCAGCGCGGCAATACCAGCGCCATGCGCAACTTGGCCGCCCTGCACCGCGATGGCCAGGGCGTGCCCCAGGACCTGATCGAAGCCTATAAGTGGCTGACCATCGCCATCGAGTCCATGGGCTCCGGCCCCGACCGCGAAGCCGCCCTCGAGGAGCGGGGCGACCTGAGCGAGCGCATGGAACGGGCGGAAACCAAGGAAGCCCGGCGCCGGGCCGACGAATGGCTGCGCCGCGCCGGCCCGGGCAGCGCCGCGCCCCGGGTCGCCAGCACCGGCCCCGCCGACCAGCCCCCGCCCGAGCGCAGCCGCACCGAACTGGATTCGACCGGCTCCGGCTTCTTCATTTCCCAAAGCGGCATGGTGCTGACCAACCATCACGTCATCGCCGCCTGCAGCGACCTGAAGCTGCGCCTGGGGCGGGAGGCGATCGGCGCCGCCACCGTGCTCGCCAGCGACGCCGCCCACGACCTCGCCCTGCTGCGCGCCTCGTCCGTCCCGCCCGCCCATGCCGTGTTCCGCATGGGCAAGGATGTGCGCCCGGGCGACGATGTCGTCGCCATCGGCTATCCCCTGCGCGGGCTGCTGTCGTCGGAAGCCAATGTCGCCACGGGCACGATCAGCGCCAATGCGGGGCTGCGCGACGATCCCGATTACTTCCAGATTTCGGCGCCGGTGCAGCCGGGCAATTCCGGCGGGCCGCTGCTCGACCGTTCGGGCCATGTCATCGGCATCGTCTCGGCCAAGCTCGACGCCCTCGAAGTGGTCGATGCCTATGGCGACATTCCGCAGAACGTGAATTTCGCCATCAAGGGACGGGTGGTTTCCGCCTTCCTGAACCGGGCCCAGGTGGTGCCGGTGGCCGCCGATTCGATCACGCCGCTGTCCGCCGCCGATGTCGGCGAGATCGCCCGGCGCTATACGGTGCTGGTGGAGTGCTGGAAATGACCGGGCGCCTGATCGGCATCGCCCGCCGCGCCAGGCCGCGCGCCGCCATGGAAACCCTGGACCAGGTGGAGATCACGGCCACGGCCGGGGTCGCCGGCGACATCAGGGGCAGGCCCGGCAAGCGCCAGGTGACCGTGCTGGCGGCCGAAGGGTTCGCCGCCGCCGTCGCCGAGATCGCGCCCCCGCCGGCCCATGCCCCCTGGACCCTGCGCCGGGCCAACCTGCTGGTCGAAGGCATCGCCCTGCCCCGTACCGTCGGCGCCCGCGTCGCCATCGGCCCGGTCGTGCTCGAAGTGACGGGGGAAACCGACCCCTGCTCGCGCATGGATGCCCAATTGCCCGGCCTGACAAGGGCCCTGACGCCGGATTGGCGCGGCGGCGTCACCTGCCGCGTGCTCCAGGGCGGCGCCATCGCCCTGGGCGATACGGTCGCGCCGGCCTGAAACCCGATTCCCTGACGAGTCAGGGCCGGATCAGGGGCGCATCCACGCCGTCGTTCGAATCGTGAACGTCCATCTCGGCGAAGGACTTGATCAGGAACATATTGAGGTTGAAGAAGCGCGCGGCGCGGGTGGTGAAACTGCCGCCGACGATATGCTGGAGAAAGCGCAGCATATCCGCGCAGTCCAGCTTGCGGCCGCCCTCCGCCCCCAGTTTCGCCGACTGCCGGTCGGCGTAATCGACGCTGAGCCCGGCCGACGACAGCAGGTCGGCATCGTTCAGCAGCGCCGCCATGCGCAGCAGGCGGCGATCGTCCGCCAGCGGCTTCAGTTCGGCGAAGGCCTGCCCAGGCTCCGGCGGCAGGCCGCCGTAGAAGGCGGCGCTGTGCAGCGCCTTCATGTAGAGATTGGGCCCCGCCGGATCGGTGGCGAGCACGATCGCCCGGATCGCGGCGCAATCCGCCTCGTCCATGCCCGCGGCCCGGAATTGCGGATGCGCGGTGTCATAGGCCAGCGATTCCAGGCGGAAGCGGGTCGGCCCGTTCATGGTGCCGTCGTGCTCGTAGTCGTGGATCAGCGCGGACAGGCACAGCAGCGCCCGTTCCCGGTCGTTCAGGCGGATGTGGGTCGCGACCAGGTCGTTGCGGATCGCCAGGTAATGGGCGTTCAGCAGGACTTCCAGGGTGTGATGGGCATTGTGATAGGGATTGACCGGCACCGGCGTGTCCCGCCGCTCGATGGCGGCGGCGATCGGCGCGGCGGCCCGGCGATAGGGATGGTCCGGCCCGAAGCCATAGGCGGCCAGCACCCAGTCGGCGATCGGGCCGAGCTTCGGTTCCGGCGCCGCCTCGAGCGCCAGATAGCTGCCGATCATCGACCGGGCGGCGCGCCGCGCGGTATGGCCCTGGACCAGGGCGAAAGGTTCGGCCGCCAGATCGATGCCGGCGGTTCCGGCGATTTCCTGCAATGTCGCGGTCATCACGCCCCCGGATCGATCAACAGCCCGGGCACCGGCGGAAACGGCCGGGCGGCGGATGCTGCGGTCGGAGGACAGGTGGAAATTGCATGGAGACCCGCCGAAAATGCCAGACGTGAATGCGCATATACGGACAGCCTGCGGACCTTCTGCGTCTGTGACCTAGATCACACCGGGCGACATTGGCACGGGGGTAAAGCCCCCCAAGCCCGGCGCCCCCCGGCACTGCGCCATTCTAGATCACCTTTTGCCATGCCGGAACAATGTGAAATTCAGCAGAATTGAGGGGGAAACCGCCATCGCCCCTTTCGGATGGGGCTAAATCTGCGTTAATCACCTTGGACCGGGGAGTGTGGCGTGCCCCGGACCTTTTGGATCGAAGCCGCCGGCCGGCCCGATACCGCCCCTCACGCGGCGGCGCCGACGACGGAAGAACGGGACGCGGAATGACCGAACACGTCGATGCCCAGCCAAGGCCGGACTCCCTCGAACCCCAGCGCGATCCCCCCGAACCGCCGCCCGCGACGGGCCTGATGGACCGGCTCGGCCGGGGGCCGGCGCCGCGCCTGGTGATCGCCGTCTTCGCCTTCGCCCTGTCGGTGGCGGCGATCTTCATCGCCCTGCTCGGCCCGTCCGGCCTCGTCTCCGATATCGCCGCGGCGGACCGGGCGCCGGGCCTGCGCGGCCTGCTTGCCGCCGGCCTGCTGCTCGTCCCCTCGATCCTGCTGCCGCGCCTCGCCGCCGCCGTCGCCACCCGCGGCCGGGGCCAGCCCCTGGTCACCTGGTGCATGGCGGTATCCCTGCTCGCCGCCGTCGTCGCCGCCGGCGGCATCGCCGCGCGGGAAGGGCTGGCGATCTGGATCGCCCTCGGCCTCGACGGCATCGTCGGCGCCTTGCTCGGGCCGCTGGTGCTTTCCGCCCTCTACCGCCGGCTGGCCCCGGCCGAGCGGCTGCCCGGGCTCGCGGCGGCACTCTCCGCCGTCTTTCTCGGCGCCGGTCTCGGCATCGGCCTTGCCCATGTCCTGCTCGCCCTGCCGGGCGGCGGGCCGCTGCTGGCCGCCGCCCTGGTGGTGATCGCAGGCGCCGCCTGGTGGCTGACCGGGCGGCTGGCCACCACCACCGTGGGCGCCCCGCCGGCGGACGGCGAATTGGATCTGGCCGGCCTCGCCCGCGGCGGGGTGATCCAGGCGATCGACCGCATGCGCGCCCGGCAGGCGCCCTGGGCCGCCGCGCTCGGCATCGGCTGGTTCACCGGCCTGACCATCGTCCTGCTGGCCTATCTGCCGGCGGCGGCGCGCCAGTTCCTGCGCGGCGATGCGCTGGTCGAATTCAGCCTGATCGGCCTGTTCGGCCTCGGCGTCACCTTCGGCGCCTATCTGGCACTCCGCCTGACCCGGGGCGAGGCCAGCGCCGCATGGACGCCGCTGGCCCTGATCGTGATGATCTTCGCCGCCTTCGATGCCTATGGCGTCAGCCTGGGCCTGCCGGCGGCGGGCGAGGCGGCGGGGCCGCTCTCGCTCTTCGCCGTCTTCGCCGGCGAGGGCGCGATCCGCCTCGGCCTCGACATCCTCTTCTTCGCCGCGGGCGGCGGGCTGCTGTCGATCCCCCTCCTCGTCCTGGCCGCCGATCCGGAAGACGAGCGGGCGACGGCGCATCACTATGCCATCCTCGGCATGCTGGTCGGCCTCGGCGGGCTGGGCATGCTGCTAGCCGCCATGGCGCTCGCCGGCCTCGGCCTCGGCCTGTCCGGGCTTCTCCTCGTCGTCGCGCTGGCGACATTGGCGGCGGCGCCGCTCGCCCTCCGGCTGTGGCCCGATCACCTGTTCAAGCAGGCGGCGGCCAAGCTGCTGCGCTTCCTGTTCCGGGTCGAGGTCACGGGCGGGCACCATATCCCGGCCGACGGCACGCCGGTGGTGATCGTCTCCAACCACGTCTCCCACCTCGATGCACCCCTGCTGGCCGCCTTCCTGCCCGGCACGCCCCATTTCGCCGCCAGCGCCGCCGTCAGCCGGACCTTCGCCGCCCGGCTGATGGCCAAGCTGATCAAGCTGCACCCGGTCGACACCTCGAAGCCGGTCGCGGTCAAGGCCCTGATCGGCGCGGTCGAGGCCGGCACGCCCATGGTGATCTTCCCCGAAGGCCGGCCGACCGTGACCGGCAGCCTGATGAAGATCTACGAGGGCCCGGGCATGGTCGCCGACCGGGCCGGCGCCGCGATCCTGCCGATCCGCATCGAGGGGCCGCAATATTCCCTGTTCTCGCGCCTCGGCGGCAAGACGCACCGCCGGCTTTTCCCCAAGGTGACGATCCACATCCAGGAGCCGCGCCGCTTCGACGTGCCCGCCGGCATCGCCGGCCGCCACCGCCGCCAGGTCGTCGGCAACAAGCTCTACGACGTCATGGTCGAGATGATGTTCGAATCGACCGATCTCGACCTCAACCTGTGGCAGGCCCTGCTGCGCGCCCGCACCAACCACGGCGGCGCCAGCCCTATCGTCGAGGACCAGGAGCGCAAGCCCCTGACCTACAACCGCTTCGTCATGAGCACCTTCGTGCTCGGCCGGGCGCTGTCGCGCCTGACGGCGGAGCGCGAGATCGTCGGCGTGCTGCTGCCGAATTCGGCCGGCGTCGCCGTCACTTTCTTCGCCCTCACCGCCTTCGGCCGGGTCCCGGCCATGCTGAATTTCTCCGCCGGGCCGTCGACCATGGCCTCCGCCTGCCGCACCGCCAAGGTGAAGACCGTGCTGACGGCACGCCGCTTCGTCGCCCTCGGCAAGCTCGACGAGGCGGTGAAGGCGATCGGCGAGGTGGCGGAAGTCGTCTATCTCGAGGATATCCGCACCAAGCTGTCGCTGGGCGACAAGCTGTGGGGCCTGGCCGCCGCCCGGGCGCCGCGCTTCTTCCACGGCGATGCCGTCTCCAAGCCGGACGATCCGGCGGTGGTCCTCTTCACCTCGGGCAGCGAGGGCCTGCCCAAGGGCGTCGTTCTCAGCCACCGCAACCTGAACGCCAACCAGAACCAGATCGCCTCGATCGTCGACATCACGGGCCAGGACAAGGTGCTGAACCCCCTGCCGGTGTTCCATTCCTTCGGCCTGCTGGGCGGCCTGATCCTGCCCATGCTGCAGGGGGTGAAGACCTTCCTCTATCCCTCGCCGCTGCATTACCGGGCGATCCCGGAACTGGTCTATGAGACCGGCTCGACCATGATGTTCGGCACCGATACCTTCCTGAACGGCTATGCCCGGGCGGCGCACCCTTACGACTTCTATTCGACCCGCTATATCTTCGCCGGGGCGGAACGGGTGAAGGACGAGACGCGGCGCATCTACGGCGAGAAATTCGGCGTCCGCATCCTCGAAGGCTATGGCACCACCGAATGCTCGCCGGTGGTCGCGGTCAATACCGCGATGCAGTTCAAGCCCGGCTCGGTCGGCCGCCTGCTGCCCGCCATGCGCGCCCGGCTGGAGCCGGTCGAAGGCATCGACCGCGGCGGCCGCCTCGTCGTGCGCGGGCCGAACATCATGCTCGGCTATTTCCGCCCCGACCGGCCGGCGGAACTGGAGCCGCCGGCGGATGCCTGGTACGACACCGGCGACATCGTCGAGATCGACGATCTCGGCTTCGTCACCATCCTCGGCCGGGCCAAGCGCTTCGCCAAGGTCGCGGGCGAGATGGTCAGCCTCGCCGCCGTCGAGCACGAGGCGGCCGACCTCTGGCCCGATTTCGCCCATGCGGTCGTGAACCTGCCCGACCCCGCCAAGGGCGAGCGCCTGGCCATGATGACGACCTGCCCCGACGCCGACCGCGGCACCTTCTCGAAGCACCTGCACGACCGCGGCCTGACCGAACTGATGCTGCCGAAGACCATCGTCCATGTCGCCGAACTGCCCCTGCTCGGCTCGGGCAAGACCGATTACCAGGCGGTGAAACAGGCCCTGGGCAAGGGCTGATCGATCAGCCCCAGAGCAGCAGTTTCAGGGCCAGGGCCACCGACATCACCACGAGGACGGGGCGCACGATCCGCGCCCCGACCTTCACCACCAGCTGCGCCCCGACCTGGGCGCCGATCAGCTGGCCGAGCGCCATCACCCCGCCGATCACCCAGACGACATGGCCGCCGCCGATGAAGACGGCCAGCGAGGCGATGTTCGAGGTGAAGTTCAGGACCTTGGCATGAGCCGTCGCCCGGCGCAGCGAATGGCCGAGCAGGGCGACGAAGGCAATGGCGAAGAAGGAGCCGGTGCCCGGCCCGAAGAACCCGTCGTAGGCCCCGATCAGGGGCGCCACCAGGGCGATGAAGAAAATGTCGGAAACCCTTCGGTGGGCCTCGATATCGCCCGCCCGGGGCGACAGCAGGACATAGAGCGCGACCCCGACCAGCAGCACCGGGATCATCCGGGCCAGGGCCGAGGCATCGATCATGCGGACGCCGATGGTCCCGATCACGGCCCCGACAAGGGTGGCGGCGATGAAGGGCCAGAAGGCGCGGAGATCGATCTCGCCCCGGCGGATGAAGGTGATGCTGGCGGCCAGGGAGCCGAAAGTGCCCTGCAGCTTGTTGGTGGCCAATGTCTGCGCCGGCGGCACCCCGACCGAGAGCAGCACGGGCACGGTCAGCAGGCCGCCGCCACCCGCGATGGCATCGATGCAGCCGGCGACGAGGGCGACGAGAAACAGAAGGCCCAGGATTTCCGGGCCGGCGATGAACTCCATGATGGCTCAGGCTTTCAGCAGGCGGAAGCGGGCCATCCCGAACAGGAACAGGGGGGCGAGGACGAAATGCAGCAAATCCGGCAACGCGCCCCGCGCCGATTGTCCGAGGACGGCGACATCCGCCACTTCTAGCCCGAGACCGGCCAGGATGACCACGCCGATCGGCGCCAGGTGGCCAAGCCCCCGGCGCAGGGCCAGCGAAACGAGCACGAACAGCAGCAGGCCCAGATAGACCTGCCCGGTCTCGGCATCGCCGGGCAGCACTTGGAACAGGGTCCGCCTGACATCGGCATACATGCGGCTTTACCCCTGTCGTTAATCTTTCGTTCGCCATCACGGCTTAAGGTCGGGGAGAAGAATGCCACAGACCGAGCTGCGCCGCCCATGGCCTCGAAACTTCCCGCCGTCCGCCTGAACACCATCGGCCAGATCGAGGAACACGGCTATGCCCTTCGCCTCGACTGCCCGTCCTGCGCCCGGGGCGCCGACGTCGACCTGCCGGCCTTGCTGCGCCAATTGGGCCGGGACTTCACCCTGCCCGAATTGCGCCGCCACGCCGCCTGCCCCCATTGCGGCGGCGCGGTCACCCTGACCATGCGCCTCGAAGCCGCCGGGACGCGCCCGGACGGCCACCCGATGGCGATCCGCCTCAAGCCCCGGCGCTGACCGTCACAGCGTCTCGCCGGTGCCGAGGATCGCGGTCACCTGCGACGACCAATGGCCGCCGTTGCCATGGCAGAGCGCCAGTTTCGGGCGGTCGAGCTGGCGGGCCCCGCATTCCCCGCGCAATTGCCGGACCGCCTCGATCAGCAGGAACAGCCCGTACATGCCGGGATGGACACAGGACAGCCCGCCGCCGTTGGTGTTGAGGGCGAAGCCGCCGCCGTGGCGCAGCCGGCCGTCGGCGACGAAGCGCCCGCCCTCGCCCTTGGGGCAGAAGCCGAGATCTTCGAGGAACATGATCGGCGTGATGGTGAAGGCGTCATAGAGCATGACGAGGTCGAGATCGGCATGGCCGACCCCGGCCATCGCCATCGCCCGGGGGCCGGAACGGCTGGCCGCGGTGGTGGTCAGGTCCGGCATCGAGGACACCCAACGGTGCCAGTTCTCCGCCGCGACGCCGAGGAGATAGGCCGGCGGCTTCGGAAAATCACGGGCCCGGTCGGCCCTGGTCATGATCACGGCGCCGGCGCCGTCGGTCACCAGACAGCAGTCCCTGACCGTCAGGGGATCGGACACCATGCGCGAGGCAAGCACATCGCCGATCGACAGGGGCCCCCGGGCGCAGGCTTCCGGGTTCAGGTTGGCCCAGGTCCGGGCCGCCACCGCCACCTCGGCCAGATGCTCGCGCGTGGTGCCGAACTCGTGCATGTGGCGCGCCGCCGCCAGGGCATAGGCGGAAACCGGATAGCGCGGCTTGTAGGGCGCCTCGAACGGCACGATCTCGCTGGTCGAGACGAATTTGCCCGCCCCGGTCTTCTGATTCGAGCCATAGGTGATCAGCGCCACCTCGCACAGGCCGGCATCGAGGGCGAGGGCCGCCCATTGCAGATGGGCGAGGAAGGACGAGCCGCCGGTATTGGTGCCCTCGGTCACCCGGGGCCGCAGCCCCAGGTATTCGACGACATTCACCGCCGGCATGGAATTGACCATGGTGGCGGCAAAGACGCCGTCGATATCGGACAGTTTCAGGCCGCAGTCGGCCAGCGCGGCATGGGTGGCATCGCCGACGATGTCGAAGGCGGTGCGGCCCGGCGCCGCGCCGATGCCGCCATGGCCGACGCCGACGATGGCGGCGGTGCCGCGCAGGCGGGGATTGACCATCACGCCCCCTCCGCCACCGGCCGGAACACCACGAGGGGAGCCTCGTCCTCGGTCACGATCGCGGCCTCGACCGCCATGCCGATGGCGACGGCGGCCGGCGCCACGCCATCGACCCGCGCCATCATGCGCGGCCCCTCGGCGAAATCGATCAGGGCGACGTTATAGTCGCCACCCTCCTCGGCCCGGCGGCGGACGGTGGTGGTCGAATGGACCGTGCCCCGGCCGCTGGCGGGGCGCAGCACGATGGCATTGGCGCCGCAATGCGGGCAGAGCACCCGGGGAAAGAAATGGGCGCGGCCGCACGCCTCGCAGAAGGGCAGGGTCAGCCGCCCCTCGCCCAGGGCATCGCGCCACAGGCGTTCGGTGCCCGGCCCGGCCGCCGTTACACGGATCTCCATCCCCCACTCTCCTCAACCGCTTTTCATTGTATTTTCCGGCACCCTAGCCAGTGGCGGCGATGGCGGCAAGCCGCGGACTTGCCATCAGCGCCGGGCCCATTATCCTGGCGCCGCCCGCCAAGGAGTGAAACAGCATGAGTTCGGCCTATCTGGACGATGTCATCGCGGAAGTGGCCCGCCGCCTCGGGGCCGATTCGAGCCTCGATGCGACGCTGAAAGTCGATTTCCGAGGCGAGGGCTTCGTCTATATCGACGGCACCGTCAAGCCGAACACGGTGACCAACGAGGACCGGCCGGCCGATTGCACCATCTCGGTCACGCTGAACGATTTCCGCGCCATGACCGACGGCAAGCTGAACGGCACCACCGCCTTCATGACCGGGCGCCTGAAGGTGCAGGGCAATATGGGCGTCGCCATGAAGCTCGGCCCGATCCTGCAGAACAAATAGGGGAACCGCCGGCGCCCGGACGGCGTTCCTAAGCCCGAATCCGAGGCGCTGTGACCAGGGTCACAGCACCGGTCTGGCAAGCGGCCGCGCCCGGACCTAGTATGGAGCGAAACCGGTACCGGCAACGGTGCCGCGCCATGAGGGAGCATCCCATGTTGAAGCACGCCTTGATCATCGCCCTGGCCGGCGGCCTGCTGGCCGGCTGCGCCCAGGACGGCCGGATTTCCAACACGGGCGCCGGCGCCGGCATCGGCGCGCTGGTCGGCGCGGGCATCGGTGCCGCGGTCGCGGGCAACCGCGGCCAAGGCGCCCTGATCGGCGCCGGCATCGGCGCGCTGACCGGCGGCGCCGTCGGCTATTACATGGACGAGCAGGAGCGCCAGCTGCGCGAGAAGATGGCCGGCACCGGCGTCGAGGTCGAGCGCGTGGGCGACAGCATCCGCCTGATCATGCCGGGCGGCGTCACCTTCCGCACCGGTTCGTCCGAGATCCAGCCGCAGTTCTACAGCCCGCTGGACCAGGTCGCCGCCACCCTGAACCAATATCCGCAGTCCCTGATCGACATCATCGGCCATACCGACAATGTCGGCTCGGACCAGATGAACCAGCAGCTGTCGGAGCGCCGGGCGTCTTCGGTCGCCAGCTATCTGATGTCGCGCGGCGTCGTGCCCCAGCGCGTGAACGCCTATGGCATGGGCGAAACCCAGCCGATCGCCGACAACAACACCGACTTCGGGCGCCAGCGCAACCGCCGCGTCGAAGTGCTGATCCGGCCCTATACCGGCTGATCGCCCTCCCCCGGCTTTCGACCTAAGAATTAAACGGCCCTGGCGCGACCAGGGCCGTTTTTGTGTATAGACTCGGTCAAATTGCGGCGAAATGCCGCCAAAAGGTCTCCGGCCGAGAAAGGCCGGGTTAAGCAAATCAAGGCAGCATAGGATCATGTCCTCGATTACGACCTCCCCCAGCGCCGGCAAGCCCCCCACCTCCGTGCTCATCCTCGACGATGACACGGATCTTTCGGAGGTTCTGCGCCTGCGCCTGGAGCGGGACGGCTTCGCGGTCGAGACCGCGCGCTCGGTGCCCGAACTCGAATCGATCTGCGGCCAGGGTTGCCCTTCGGCGGTGGTCATGGACCTCAACCTCGGCCAGCAGGACGGCTTGCAGGCCGCCGAATTCCTCGCGACCGCCGCCTATGGCGGGCCGGTGTTCCTGATCAGCGGCTCCGACGACCGGGTCCTGACCGCGGCCCGGCGCCATGCCGAGGCCCAGGGCCTGCTGCTGCCCGCCGTGTTCCGCAAGCCCTTTCCCCTGGCCGACCTGTCGGCTGCGATCGCGGCGGCGGTCGGCGCCGTCCGCCCGGCCGCGGCGGACGATCTGCTGGCCGCGCTCGAACGGGGCGAGATCAGGCCCTATTTCCAGCCGCAGATCGACCTTGCGACCGGGACCGTGGTCGGGGCCGAGGCGCTGGCCCGCTGGGTGAAGCTGGACGGCAGCGTGGCGGCGCCGCGGAATTTCATGCCGGTGGTCGAGGCCGAGAACCTGTGGCGCCCCCTGACCGACCACATGCTGGCCGGCACCGCCGAGGCGATCCGCCACTGGCAGGACCTGGGCGCCGCCCCCTGCAAGGTCTCGATCAATCTCGAGGCCGGCATCGCCGTCGACCCCGGCTTCGGCCCCCATGCCGCCGCCCTGCTCGATGCCGCCGGCATCGACCGCAGCCTGATCCGCTTCGAGATCACGGAACAGACGGCGATGGGCGACCATGCCACCGCGCTCCGCGCCCTGACCTGGATGCGCATCCGCGGCTTCGACCTCGCGATCGACGATTTCGGCACCGGCTTTTCCTCTCTCGCCGTGCTGCACGCCATGCCCTTTTCGGAATTGAAGATCGACCAGTCCTTCGTGCGGCGCATGACCACCGACCGCGACGCCCGCATCATCGTCCGGGCGATCGTCGACCTCGCCCGCAACCTCGACCTGGTTTCGGTCGCCGAGGGGGTGGAGGACCAGGCGACCGCGGCCGCCCTGCGCGATCTCGGCTGCGATCGCGGCCAGGGCTTTCTGTTCGGCGGGCCGGTCGATGTCGCCGGTTTCGCCCGCCACCTGCTCAAGGGAAAAGTGGATCTGCCATGGACGGATCGCGGCGCCGTTTGATGCTGGGCCTCGGGCTCGCCGCGGGCGGGGCCGCCGGCCTCGTGCCCCTGTCGCTGTTCGCGCCGGCGCGGGCGGCGGGCGGAACCCTGCTCAGCCTGACCGACAGGGCCGGGCGGACCAGCGACTTCGACCTCGCCGCACTCAGGGCGCTGCCGCAGGGCACGATCGCGCAGATCACCCCCTGGACCGAGACGGTGAATACCTATGGCGGCCCCCGGCTGCGCGCGGTCCTCGCCGCAGGCGGGGTGGCGGCGGGCGAGACCCTGACCATGACCGCCCTCAACGATTATGCGGTCGAAGTGCCGATGGCGGACGTCAGGGCTTACGACCTGCTGCTGGCCATGACCTGCGACGGCGAGGCCATGCCGGTGCGCGACAAGGGACCCTTGTGGCTGCACTACCCCCTGGCCGAATATCCCGCGCTTGCCCGCAACGAGATCCATGCCCGCATGATCTGGCAGTTGCGCCGCATCGCCGTTTCATGATGCCCGGCCGCGCATGAGCCGGGCCCGGCGCAACCGTCTCGTCCTGGCCGCCATCGTGGTGCTGGCGGCGACCTATACCGGGGCCTCGGTCTACCTCGTCCGCGAGGTGGGCGAGGCCCGCGGCCTGATCGAGCACACCTATCGCACCGGCAGCTGGGCCGCCGTCCAGCTGGAACAGGAATTCGACCGCCTGCGCCTTGCCGGCCTGCGCCAGCAGTTGAGCGACACGGCGGAAGCCCGCGACGATTTCCAGATGCGCTACGAGATTTTCTGGAGCCGGGTCGAAGTCCTGGGCAAGGGGGTGGAGACCCAGGGCGTGCGCAACATGCCCGGCGTCGACGCCACGCTCCAGGCGCTGCGCGCGGCCCTCGTCGATCTCGACCGCCGGCTGGGCGCCGGCCGGGACGGGCTCGCCCGGGCGGAGGACGCGCCCCGCCTGGTCGACGAGACGCTGGCCGCCTTCGACTCCCCGGTCCGCGAAATCGTGCGCCGCAGCCTGAATCAGGACGAATTCGTCTACAACCGCGATACGCTGCATCGCTCCGCGACCCAGATCGCGGTGATGCTGGGAGCGCTGCTGGCGCTCGGCAGCGGCCTGATCCTGGTCGCCCTGACCCAGACCTCGCGCGCACGCCGGCTGCTGGCCGAGGCCGAGACGGCGCAGTTGCAGAACCAGCGCCTGGACCTTGCCGTCGCCATCTCCAACGACGGCATCGCCCTGACCGATGCCGCGGGCTATTTCACTTCGATGAACGAATCCCATTGGCGCCTGTTCGGCTTCGCCGGCGAGGCCGAGGCGGTGGGCAAGCATTGGAGCACGCTCTACGACGCCGCCGAACGCGACCGCATCGCCGGCGAGGTCATGCCGATCGTCATGCGGGACGGCCATTGGCGCGGCAATGCGAGCGGGGTCAATCGCCTGGGCCGGCCGGTCGAACAGGAAATCAGCCTGTCGCGCATGATCGACGGCGGCATCCTGTGCATCACCCGCGACATCACCCAGACGCTGGCCGACGCCCGGAGCCGCCGCCTGCTGGAAGAACAATTCCTGGTCGCCCAGAAGATGGAGGCGGTGGGCCGGCTGGCCAGCGGCTTCGCCCATGACGTCAACAATATGCTCGCCTCGATCAACGGCTATGCCGAACTGCTGCACGAGGATGCGGCGGCGGGCTCGCCCGCCCGGCGCTTCAGCGGCCAGATCCTGGCGGCGGCGAAGCGCGGCCGCGTGCTCGTCGACCGGGTCCTCAGTTTCAGCCGCCCCGCGGCCGAGACCAACCAATCCTGCGAGCTTCAGGCGACGGTGGAGGAATGGGCGGGCCTGCTGACCGGCGCCCTGCCCCATGACATCCGCATCCTGGTCGAGGGCGAGCGCGCACCGCGGACGGTGGCGCTGTCGTCGGACCACCTGATGCAGGTGCTGATGAACCTCGGCGTCAATGCCGGGGACGCCATCCGCAAGCCGCCGGGCCTGATCCGCCTGACCATCGCCGACGACCTCGACTGCGGCGACTGGCCCTCGGTCCGGCGAGGCAGCCGGTCGGGCCAGGGCCGCTTCATCCGGCTGCGGGTGGAGGACGACGGCACCGGCATTCCCGAAGCCCAGCTGGCCCGGGTGTTCGAACCCTTCTTCACGACCAAGCCGGTGGGCAAGGGCACCGGCCTCGGCCTTGCCGCGGTGCACCGCATCGTCGGCGGCGCCGGGGGCGAAGTCGTGCTGTCCAGCCGCCAGGGCCAGGGGACGCGCTGCGACCTGATCCTGCCCCTTGCCGATCCCGAGGCCGGCCGGACCGGGGTAGCGGCGGCCCCGGCGAGTGCCCCCTGGCGCATCCTGATCGCCGAGGACGACCCCATGCTGCGCGAGGCGACGGCGGAAGCCCTGGCCCGCGCCGGCCACGCCATCGAAATGGCGAATGACGGGGCCGAAGCCCTGGCCCGCCTCGTGGCCGCGCCCGGCGCCTTCGATCTCCTCCTGACCGACGAATTGATGCCGGCCATGCGCGGCACCGAATTGATCCGGGCCCTACGCCAGGCGGGGCTGGCCATCCCCGTCGTCCTGTGGTCGGCCAATATCGATCGCGACGGCCCCGATGTCGCCGACCTCGCGCGCTCGGGGGCCGGGGTCGAATTCTGCCGCAAGCCGACCTCGGCCGCGGACCTGATGACCGCCCTCGGCCGCGCCGTCGGTGCGCGGCCGGCGGCCTGACCGCGGTCAGCCGATCGGGATGCGCCGCTCGCCCGCGACCAGGGTGATGTCGGCGAAGACCGAAATCCCCTCGCCCCGGCCGAACAGGCTGTTGGCGATCAGCCAGACGCGCTTCACCCGTGCCGGCACCGCCCCGCCGATCGCGGCGCCGTAGTCGGCATGAATGTCCCGGCTCTCGGCCTGCCAGCGGCCTAGGCCGTCCGGGCCGCTGCGCAGCACGACATGGGTCTCGCGGCTCTTCCAGGTCGGCAGCGGGCAGCGGTAGACCGTGCCGACCGGCAGCGCCGCGCTCCAGTAATAGGTCAGGTCCTGGCCGTTGTCGTATTCGACCGCGATCGACATATAGTCGTGGCTGGGCAGCGAATCCTCGCGGAGATCGGTCGGCAGCCGGTCGACCCGCCAGTTCCATTCGAGCCGCAGCCCAGGTTCGAGCGCCGCATCGGCATCATATTGCAGAATGGCGACGTCGCGCCGCGTATGGCAGGCGATGGCCCGGGACTTGCCCGGTTCCTCGCAGCGGAAGAAGGTCTCGCTGTCGCCGAGGAACCACAGATGTTTCCAGCCGGCCGGCGGCTGGCGGCCGTTGCCGAGGCGGTCGAGTTCGCCCGCGACCAGCCCGGCGAAATCGCCGAGCGCGGCAAGGCGCTGCAAGCCTTCCTCGATCGGGACGGCCCAGACCAGGACCGCGACCAGGATGGTGCCCGAGACCTTGGCGTATTCAGCCGGATCGGTGCCCAGCCGGCCGTCCGGCGTCGCCCATTCGCCGGGGAAATAGCTGGCCAGGGACAATTCGCCCCCGGCCCCGGTGACCACCGTGGAATGGCTGTCGCGGGTGCCCCGAAAGACCGGCCCCGCGCCGATGCGCAGCCACATCTGGAAGGGCGGCGCCACCCAGATGTCGAGCGGTTTCGCCATGTCGGTGCGGCCGATGGCGAAGGTGGTGACGCGGTCGCCGGCGTCGAGGGTGATACCGGTCCCGGTCCAGGGCGCGCGGGTCGCCGGCAGTTCCACCAGCCGGGCATCGACCAATGTGCCCGCCGGCAATTGCTTCAGAACCTTGGAGAAGAAGCGGCGGAAGCCCTCGAGGTCGGGCGCGGGCTCGAGCCCGCCGCGAAAGCGCTTGGCCAGCCGGCGCAGGCCGAGCCGCGCGGCGATGCCGAGTTCCGTCGTCTTTGCCGGCGTATAGGCCCGCGGCAGGGCTCTTGGTGCTTCTGTCATGGCCGATCCATGGAACGCGGGGAACGGGGCGGTGCCAATAGCACTATAGGCCGAGGGCGAGTTTCGCCATGATGTTGCGCTGGACCTCGTTGGTGCCGGCATAGATCGACATGGCGCGGTTGTTCAGGTACTGCGCGATCAGGATCGGCGCCTCGCCCGGGCCGAAGGGCGTGTCGTTGGCGCCCGGCCGCGTCCAGCGGTGCTCGTAGGGCATGACCGCGTGGTCGAGCGCTTCGAGCCCCAGTTCGTTCACCCGCTGCATCAATTCCGTCCCTTGCGTCTTCAGCATCGACGATTCGGCCATCATCAGGGCACCCCGGCTGATGGCCGCCATCACCCGGTGCTCGGTCATGGTCAGGGCTTCGAGGGCGATCTCGGCCTCGACCAGGCGGTGGCGGAAACCGTGCTCGTCCAGGACGCCGGTCTCGGCCGCGATGCGCCGGACCCGCCGCAGGGAAACCGTGATGCCGGCGCCCCAGGTATTGCCGCGCTCATGCGCCAGCAGATATTTGGCCACGGTCCAGCCGTCGCCCTCCTCGCCCAGGCGGTTGGCCTTCGGCACGCGCACGCCGTCGAAGAAGACCTGGTTTACCTCGTGGTCACCGGCGATGGTGATGATCGGCTGGATGGTGATCCCCGGCGTATCCATGTCGAGCAGGAGGAAGGTGATCCCTTCCTGCGGCTTGCGGGTATTGTCGGTGCGCACCAGGGCGAACATGCGGTTGGCGAATTGCGCCTGGGTGGTCCAGATCTTGGTGCCGTCGATGACGTAATCGTCGCCGTCGCTGACCGCCCGGCATTTCAGCGAGGCGAGGTCGGAGCCCGAGCCCGGCTCGGAATAGCCCTGGCACCAGTAGTCGTCGCCCGACAGGATGCGCGGCAGGTAGAAATCCTTCTGGTCCTGGCGGCCATAGGCCATGATCACCGAAGACACCATCTTGAGCCCCATGGGGCTGAGGTGCGGGGTCTGGGCCAGCGCGCATTCGGTATCGAAGATATAGCGCTGGGTGACCGACCAGCCGGTGCCGCCGTATTCGACCGGCCAATGCGGCGCCGCCCAGCCCCGGGCGTGCAGGACCTTCAGCCAGCCGATATTCCAGTCCTTTTCCGAAAAGGCGCTGGTCGCGGCCCGGCCGGCGGCGCGCAGGTCGTCGGTCAGGCGGGTGGCCAGGAATGCCCGCACCTCGGCGCGGAAGGCTTCGTCCTTGTCGCTGAAACGCAGGTCCATGGCCCCGCTCTCCCTTGTGCGTGTTCTTGTTGTCGGGGCACAGAATGGCCGAGCCGGGGGCCCGGCTCAAGTTCGCGTTCGGTTACGTCGCGGCACCCTGGGCTCAGGGCCCGGCGCGCCGCGCCCTGCTCACAATTTCCTCGACCGTCGCCCTGATCCGGCCGGCGCCGAGCGCCTTGGCCGGGCGGGCGGCGACGCGGGCCGCGATTTCCGCCGCCTCGTCCGCCCGCGTCGTCGCCGCCTGCTTCAGCTCGCCGAGCGCGAGCGCCAGGAGATCGGCGAAATCCTCGATGTCGGGCAGGATCTCGCGGTCGCCGATCACGCCGAATTCGATGTGGTCGATATAGGACTGCACGGTGATGTTGATGCCGACCCCGTCCGCCGGGATCGAGACCGGGAAGATATGTTCCAGCCGGGCCCCGGCCAGATAGAGCGGGAAACCCGGCCCCGGCACGTTGGAAATCACCACGTTGAACACCGGCCGGTGCAGGTCGGCGATCTTGTAGCGGGAATAGAGCCGGGCCGCCCGCGCCGCCACCAGGGGGGCGGCGAACAGCGACCAGTCGCGCAGCATGTCGGCCGGCAGGGCCTTGTAGCTTTCCTTGGCGTCGCGGGTCGAATCCTTGATCGTCGCCACCCGCTCGATCACATCCTCGACATCGGTGGCGAGCGAGACCAGCATGGCGGAGACGCGGTTGTTCATCTCGCCCTTCTCCGCCTCGCTGCGCACGGAAATGGGACACATGGCGATCAGCGGCCGGTCGGGCAATTCGTCCCGCCCGGCCAGGAACCGGCGCAGCGCCCCCGAGCACACCGCCAGCACGACATCGTTCACCGTGCAGCCCAGCAGGTTCTTCACCGCCTTCACCTCGCCCAGGGCCAGGGTGCGGATGGCGAAGCGCCGGTGCGGGGTCAGGGCCCGGTTGAACGGGGTGCGCGGCGCCTGGAAGGGGGCCGGCGGCAGTTTCGCCCCCGGTTCCAGCGCCCGGCGGCCGACATTCAGCACGGTGCCGAGCACCTTGGGCAGGCGGCGCAGCATGGCGACCGGCTGGACCACGCCGTGAACGGCGGCGCGGGCCAGCACTTCGATCTCGTTGGGCGCGCGGTCGGGCACCCAGGGCCGGTCGGGCGGCGGCGTCTCGCGCGGTTCGGGCCCGAAGTCGAGCAGCGAGACCATCAGTTCCGTGCCTGCCACGCCGTCGATGCAGCAATGGTGGATCTTGGTATAGACCGCGACCCGGCCACCGCTCAGCCCCTCGACGACATAGAATTCCCACAAGGGCCGGGAACGGTCGAGCGGCCGGGAATGCAGCCGCGCCACCAGTTCCATCAGGGCCGCCTCGGTGCCCGGCGGCGGCACGGCGATATGGCGCATGTGGAAATCGAGGTCGAAATCCGCATCCTCGACCCAGAGCGGATGATCGATGTCGAGCGGCACGAACTGCAGCCGGCGGCGATAGGCCCGGGCCAGATGCAGGCGGCCGGCGACCAGGGCCTTCACCTTCTCGAAGAAGCCCGCCCCCGCATCGGCCGGCGGTTCCAGGATCAGCAGCCCACCCACATGCATGTGGTTGGTCGGCGTCTCCAGATAGAGAAAGGATGCGTCCAGGCCGCTCAGTCGTTCCATGCTCTCTCCCCGGGGGCCCGCGGCCCATTTAGCTTAGGGGTAGCGGGCCGCGCGGCGGCGATCAACGCGCTTCTGGTCAGGGACCGTCGCGAATGTCGCCGGGTTGGGGCATGGCGCTCGCGGAACGGGGGTTCAGGGTGGCGACCGAGGGCGTCGTCGGCATGGGCACGAAGGGGCCCTGGCGGCTGGTCGGCGGCGCCGCCCGCACCCGCATGCGATAGGCGGTGAAACTGGCCGCCAGGGCATAGACCACGGCGACGAAGAGGAACAGGCCCGCCGGCCCCATCGCCCCCATCAGCTGGCTGGCCAGCGGCGGCCCGACCACCGAGCCGATCGCCCAGCACATCAACAGGCCGGCGGAAACCCCGACCACCTGGTCCGGCTCGATGAAGTCGTTGGCATGGCCGACCGCGAGCGGATAGATGACGAAGGCCGCGCCGCCGTACATGAAGCCGAGGACATAGAGCGCCTCGGCCGATTTGCCGACCAGGGCCATGGCGACCGCCGCCAGCGTGGTCGCGACCAGGGCGCCGAACAGCACGGTGCGGCGGTCGAAATGATCCGAGGCCCAGCCGATCGGCCATTGCAGGGTCAGGCCGCCGATGAACAGCAGGGTCATGAACACGGCGATCTCGCCGGTATCGAGGCCGATCGACGAGGCGAAGGTCGGCCCCGCCATGGAAACGGCGGAATTGGCCGCGCCGCAGGCGATGGTGGCGACGACGCCGACCGGTGACACCGCCATCAGCCGGCGCAGGCCATAGCGGCTGGTGGCCGAGACCCGGGGCGCCTCCGCCCGCGACAGGGAGACCGGCACGAGGCAGAGGGCCAGCAGTACGCCTGCGACCATGAACAGGGTCGGCGCCGTCGGATCGGCGGAGGCGACCAGCGCCTGTCCCCCGGCATAGGACAGTTTGTCCGTGATCATGTAGCTGGCGAGCACGGCGCCCCGGGTCGCCATGGTCGAGCGGGCGTTCAGCCAGCTTTCGGTGACGGTATAAAGGCCGGCGGCGCAAAAGCCGGTGCCGGCGCGCAGCACCGCCCAGACATAGGGACTGTCGACCAGGGCCAGGCCGAGGGCGCAGGCGGTGGCCAGCCCGCCGAAAGCGGCGAAGGCGCGCACCGGGCCGACCGCGCCGATCGCCTGGCGCCCGAACAGGCAGCCGATGAGAAAGCCGAGCGGATAGCCGGTCAGCACGATCGAGACGAGATAGGACGGCACCCTGTCGAGCCCGAGGCGGATGCCGACCGTGGTCGCGACGAGGCCGGTGCTGGCCGAAACGAACGCAATGCCCACCAGTACCGCAGCCACTGCCGCCAAGGATCGCAGCATCATCTTCTCCCCGAAAGGCCCGGCAGTCTGTCCGCCGGCCGGAGGCTTCGCAAGCGGCGCGGCAGACAGCCCTGCCCTGCCGCCAACGGGCCTTGAAGGCGCCCATTTTCCGTGATTCAACAGTAAGATGATCCGCCCGGCAACCAAGGCCGACCTGCCGGCCCTGCTCGACATCGAAGCGCGTGCCTTTTCCGGCGACCGCCTGTCGGAGCGGAGCTTTCGCCACCTGCTGACCAAGGCCCATGCCCGCACCCTGGTCGCCGCCGAGGGCGAGCGCCTGCTCGGCTATGCCAGCCTGCTGTTCCACGAGGGCAGTTGGATCGCCCGGCTCTATTCCCTGGCCGTGGCGCCCGAGGCCCGGGGCCGGGGCCTGTCCCGCCGCCTGATGGATGCGGTGGTCGAAACCGCCCGGCAGGAGGATTGCGCCGTCCTCCGCCTCGAAGTGCGCGAGGACAATCTCGCCGCCCGGCGGCTTTACGAATCCCTGGGCTTTCGCCAGTTCGGCGCCCATGCCCGCTATTACCAGGACGGCGCCAATGCGCTTCGCCTCGAAGTGTCGCTGGCCGAGGCGCCGGCGCCGGCCGCCCGCCTTCTGCCCTATTACGCCCAGACCCTGGAATTCACCTGCGGCCCCGCCGCCCTGATGATGGCGATGCGCGCCCATGACCCGGACGCCGCCCTCGACCGGCGGGAGGAATTGCGCCTGTGGCGCGAGGCGACCACCATCTTCATGACCGCCGGCCACGGCGGCTGCGGCCCCCACGGGCTGGCCCTGGCCGCCTGGCGGCGCGGCTTCGCGGTCGAGATCTATGTCAACGACGTCGGCGCCCTGCTGCTCGATTCCGTCCGCGGCGACGAGAAGAAGGACGTCGTCCGCCTGGTGCACGAGGATATGGCCGAACAGGCCCAGGCCGCCGGCATCCCCATCCATCACGGCATGCTGCAACTGGCGGCCTTGGAGGAACAGGTCGCCGCCGGCGCCGTTCCTCTGGTGTTGATCTCGACCTGGCGCCTGGCGGGGCAGAAGCAGCCCCATTGGATCGCCGTTTCCGACCTCGACGATCATTTCGTCTATGTCAACGACCCGACCGTCTATGACGGACGCTCGGCGTCGGATTCCATCCGCATGCCGCTGCCCCGCGCCGAATTCGCCCGCATGGCCCGTTTCGGCCGCGGCCAGCAGCGCGCGGCGGTCCTGGTCAAGGGCCGCCGTTCCTGACCGATAGAACCCCGGAGGTTTCATGCCGTCCCATGCGATCGTCGTCGAGAAGCGCAGCGATTTCCGCTGGGACGACCCCGGCCAGCGGGTGATCACCGTCCTCGACTATCTCGACCATGCGGAAGAGCTGAAGCTCCGCAACGTGAAGGTGGTCAACCTCTGCCGCGACTTCGCCTATCTCTCGGTCGGCTATTATTGCTCGCTGCTGGCCGAGGCCCGGCGCGACCGGGTGATCCCCTCGGTCTCGACCATTCTCGAACTCGACCAGCGGCCGATCTACAAGGGGGCGCTGGCCGCCCTCGACCAGCACCTGCGCCGTGGCCTGAAGCACGGGCCGGCGGCGGTGCCGCCCGATGTCCTGCACATCCTGTTCGGCAAGACCGACGATGCCCAGTTCCAGGACCTGGCCGAAGAAATCTTCGACCGCTTCCGCGTGCCCCTGCTGAAGCTCGAAATCCAGCTGGCGGAGAGCGGCAAATACCGGATCGGCGCCATCCACGCCCTGTCGCCCAAGGAGATTCCGGCCGCCCTCGACGCGCTCTTCGTCGAAGCGCTGGCGGATTATACCCAGAAGCGCTGGGTGAAGCCGCGCCTGCGCGCGGTGCCGCGCTACGACCTTGCCATCCTGCACGATCCGGACGACCGCCTGCCGCCCAGCGATGCCCGGGCGCTGGCCAAATTCTGCCGCATCGGCGCCGAGATCGGCATGGACGTCGAACTGATCACGCGGAAGGATTTCGCCAAGCTGCCGCAGTTCGACGCCCTGTTCATCCGCGATACCACCTCGGTCCCGCATTACACCTTCCGCTTCGCCAAGAGGGCGGAGGAGGAAGGCATGCCGGTGATCGACGATCCGACCTCCATCCTTCGCTGCGGCAACAAGGTCTATCTGGCCGAACTGCTGCGCGCCAACGGCATCAAGGCGCCGAAGACCATGATCTTCGCGAAGAACCGCATCGACGACATCGAGAAGGAATTCGCCTATCCGGTCGTCCTCAAGATCCCGGACGGCGCCTTCAGCCTGGGGGTGAAGAAGGCGAATGACGCGGACGAGCTGAACGCCATCCTGAAATCCATGTTCCAGGACAGCCAGATGGTGCTGGCCCAGGAATTCATGTTCACCGAATTCGACTGGCGGGTCGGCATTCTCGACCGCCAGGTGATCTTCGTCTGCCAGTATTTCATGTCGAAAGCCCATTGGCAGATCGTGAAGCACGAGAAGGGCGGCGATTTCGCCACCGGCGCCGCCCGCAGCTGGCCGGTCGCCGAGGCGCCCCGGGCGGTGGTCGACACCGCCCTGAAGGCCGCCAACCTGATCGGCGACGGCCTCTATGGCGTCGATCTGAAGCAGAACGGCAACGGCGTCCACGTCATCGAGATCAACGACAACCCGAACATCGACATGGGGGTCGAGGATGCGGTGCTGAAGGACGAGCTATACCGCATCGTGTTACGCTCGTTCCAGCGCCGCATCGACCAGCGCCGCAGCGCGGGGTGACGGCGCCGGTTCCGCCGCGCGCCCCCCGGATGAGGGAGAAATACCGATGATCGCCCCGGCCCTTTGGTTCCAGGCGCTATGGCGGCCTCGTCGCCTGCGCCTGCCTCCTGTCCTTGCGATCGTGTTTCTGGCCGCGCTGGCGCCCCTGCCGGCAGTGGCGCAAACCCGCTACGACACGCCCTGGGCCGATGTCACGGCGCCGAGCGGTGGCGCGGCACGTGCGATCGGCGGCCCGTCGCGCGGCTGCATCGCCGGCGCCAGGCCCCTGGCGGCGGAGGGCGAGGGCTTTCAGGTCCTGCGCCGGTGGCGCAACCGTTATTACGGCCATCCCGATCTTCTCGCCTTCCTCACCCGCCTCGGCAAGGCGCAGGCGGCGGCGAAATTCGGCCCCCTGCTGATCGGCGACATGGCCCAGCCGCGCGGCGGCCCCATGGCCACCGGCCACCGCAGCCATCAGACCGGGATCGATGCCGATATATTGTTCACCCCCGGGCCGATGGCGCCGGCGGCGCGGGAAAGCCTGACCGCGCCCCCCTCCATGCTGCTGCCGGGCGGCAAGGGGGTGGATCTCAAGCGCTTCGGCCCGACCCAGGTCGCCATGCTGCGCCATGCCGCCCGCGATCCGGCCATCGCCCGCATCTTCGTCAATTTCCACCTGAAGAAGCGCCTGTGCCAGAGCCTGCCGCCGGCCGAGCGCGCCGAATGGCTGGGCAAGGTCCGCCCCTGGGCCGGCCATGACGAGCATTTCCACATCCGCCTGCATTGCCCGGCCGGCAGCGCGCAATGCGAGGACCAGGACCCGATCCCGGCGGGCGACGGCTGCGACGACTCGCTGGAAGCCTGGTTCCGCCCGGCGCCGCCGCCCGATCCCAATGCGCCGAAGCCGCCGAAGCCGCGCCTGCCCGTGCTGCCCGCCGCCTGCGATGCGGTGCTGACGGCAAAATGATGCGAATCAGGCCCGGCTGATTCAGAATCGGCTCCGGCGCAATTCGCGGAGACGGGCCGCCATGGGAATCAACCGCCGCCATCTCGTTGCCGGGGGGCTGGCCCTGCTGGCCGGGGCCTGTGCCGGCACGCCGCCGCCGGTCACCGCCGGCGGCCGCCGCCTCGACTTCGGGGAAGAGATGGACGACGGCACCAGGGTGGTGGTGCCCGCCGGCCTGGAGCCGGAGGGCCGGGCCGCCGTGGTCTTCCTGCCGGCGACCGACGGCACCGCGCCCCAGCTTTACCGCTATTACGCCGAGATGCATGCCGCCCGGGGCGGCTTCGTCGCCTTCCTGCCGCCCGGCTCGAGCAGTGCCGCCGACTACGGCAGCGGCGAGCGTTTCGCCGCCACCGTCGCGCTTTGGGACGAGCGGGTACGGGAACTCATGGGCCGCCATCGCCGGCGCTTCGCCGTCGATCCGGCCCGGGTTGGCCTGGCCGGGTTTTCGCTGGGCGGGGACTTGTCCTGGGCCCTGGCCCAGACTTCGCCCGAAGCCTATTGCGGCGCCGTGGTCATGGGCAGCCGCTGCGGCTATCGCGCGCCCCATGCCCTCAGCCTGCTGGCCTTTCGCGGCTTTCGCTTCGCCCTGATCCGGGGCGCGGACGAATCCGGCGCCAGGGCCGGGGGCATGGCCGCCGCCCGCCGCCTGCTGGCGGACGAGGGCATCGCCCATTTCTACGACGAAGTGCCCGGCGCCCATGTCCGGGCGCCGCCGCCGGCCTTCATGCAGGCGGTCGATTTCATCCTGGGCCCGGCGCCGGTCGCCGGCCGGCCTATGGCTCGAACGCTTGGATGAAGAGGATGGCGAGATCTTCCGCCGGCTCGAAATCGCGATAGTCCAGGGTGAAGGTGGTCGGGCTCGTCTTCTTCACCCCGGTACCGCAGAAGGAGACGATGGCATCCGGGCGGACCTTGTCCACGGTCAGGCGGAAACGGCCGATCGGCCCCGCCCAATTGGCCCCGGACGACAGCACGTAATCGACGATCCAGACCCCGGCCTCGACCTCGTCCAGCTTGAAGCGCTTGAGGATGCTCGCCCGCGTGCCGGCGTCGACGCAGAAGGGGGCGATGAATTCCTTCTCGTCGAGCATGCCCTCGTAGAGGAAGGACATGCCGACCACCGGGCGGTAGCGGTGCTCCACCTCCAGCCGGCCGGGCGGGAAGACTTGCGGCCAGTAATAGGTGGTGCGCAAGGTCCATTGCGGCACGTAGAAGGTTTGCAGGCCCTGGCCGACATCGAATGTCTCCGCCGCCAGCAGGCCGGCGGCGATCAAGTCGTCGCGGGTGGCCGGCGCCAGGCGGTAGAGGGGCCCCGAGCGGTCCAGCAGATCCGGCACCAGGTCCAGGAGACCCGCCGCCTTCAGGCGCCCGGTCACCTCGGCGCCCTTGAAGACGGCACGATATTCGACCGCGGGCACCACCGGCCGGCCGGCCACGGCGACGGTGAAATCGATGAAATTCGCCTGTCCCGGCGCGGGCAGCGTTACCGGCTGGGCATCGCCCGCGCCGAGGTCGATCGCGGGCAGGGGAAAGGCCACCAGTTTCTCGATCGGGGCCGCGGTCGGGTTGTCGAAGACGTAATGGACCCGGATCTCCGCCGGGCTGATGTAGAGGTCTTCCTCCGCCATCACGATATCGCCGGCTTCGATCAGCGTCAGGCCGCCGGCACCCAGCGCCGCCGAGGAGTCATTGGCCGCCGCCGGCCCCGCCAGCGCCAGGGCGGCGACCAGGCTGCCCCGAGCAAACCAGGATGTCATATCGTCCCCCCGAAACGGCAAACGGGGCCCGCAGGCCCCGTCCATCATAGCGCGTTTCGCTGGAAAAGATCAGGCGCGGCCCTTGGCGCCCCAGGTGCGCACCGGGCCGGTGTCGACATGGACGAAGCCCGAGCGGCGGTAGAAGCCGACCCCGCCCTCGCCCATGGCGACGGCGGTATTGTAGATGCCGCGGAGATCCCGGCCCGGCAGGCGGATGTCCAGGGCCATGCCCTGGATGTGATAGGAATTGCGCGCCACGCCGCGGCTTTCCGAGGCGCGCTGGGCATTGGTGCGCGGCGCCCGATAGGCCGAGACGATCTGGATCTGGGTGCCGGCGATATCCATCTTGTGGCTGATCGCGGCGAGAAGATCGAAAAGCTGCGGGTCGATGCGGTGGACTTCATTCGCCCGGTGATCGCGCAACAGGATGTTCAGCTTCTGCAGGGCATCGGGAACATAGCGGCCGTCGCGCCAATAGACGCTGGTGAAGCTCTCGCCGGTGTTCATGTTCTTCAGCGACAGCTTGCGCGGGCCGCCGATCGCCGCCAGCGCCTCGGCCGGCTTCAGCAGGCCGCCGGCAGCGGTCGCCGCGACCAGACCCAGGCCGACGCCCAGCAGGCGGCGGCGGGAATGGTCGACGGTTTCGGCAGCAGCGCTGACCTTCACCGGCTTGTCCAGGGAACTGCACGGCAGCGAACTGAGGGGCGCGACGGTTTCGGAGGCCAAGGCCTTTTGCCTGGACGCAAACGCATCCACGCGGCGGAACAGTCGCTCGAACGCCATTTCCTGCACCCTCTGTTACCGATCGCCGGTTGCCCGACCGTGCGACCACCTGCCCGTATCAGCGTCTCGCGCGACGCCTTGTTTTTCCCATCGAATCGCCGGTCTGGGCCAGCGACGTCATGAGAGTACTCACGGTTTGCGGTGTGGCAACCCTGATACAGTGAACAAACGTTAAATTTGGGAGAAATTTTTCCCCGCAACTGCGCCATTCGCGCCACACCCATTCAGGGGGTCGCGGCCGCGGACGAAAAACGCAACGAGGGATAGGAATGAACCCGAGGCGCAACCGCGAGCCGCAGGCCGCGGCGGCGGTTGCGTCAAGCCGCCTTACATATTTTCGGCGAGAAGGGCCGGCCGGGCCAGCCCCTTGTCGATGCGGGCATCGATGCCGTAAAGGTCGTCGCGGAACTGGGGCGTCCCCGCCGCATCGACCCAGGCGGTGACATAGGTCAGGCGCACGCCGATATCATGCACGACGCTGACATGGGTGGTGGAGGTCGAGGTGGCGACCAGACTGTCCATCCGGGCCCGATCCCAGCCCGGCACGTCGCGCAGCAGGCGGGCGCCCAGGCTGAAGGGATCCTGCACCCGCACGCAGCCGGAGCTGAGCGCGCGCATGTCGCGGGCGAAGAGATGCTTGTCCGGCGTATCGTGCAGATAGACGGCGTAATCGTTCTGGAAATTGATCTTCAGCCGGCCGAGCGAATTGCCGGCCCCCGGCGCCTGCCGCAGGCGATAGGGGATGGAGCGGCTGCGCGGCACCTGGGTCCAGTCGATGGTCGCCGGATCGACCGGCTGGCCGCCGTAATAGACCGTATAGCCGTGGGATTGCAGATAGGTCGGGTCGTTGATCTGCTTGCGGACGATATCCTCGCCGGCATTGCGGGCCGGCACGCTCCACGGCGGGTTGAGCACGAGGTTGGTGACCTTGCTTTCCAGCAGGGGGGTCTTGCGCTCCTTGCGGCCGATGACCACGGGCACGGTCATGGCCAGCACGCCGTCCTCGTAATAGCGCAGGGTGAATTCCGGCACGTTCACGATGATGCGGTTGGGGCCGAGGTCGGCCAGATGCTGGCGCTTGCGTTCGAGATTGACCAGGAGTTGGCGGATCCGCCCCTCGACCGGCACCGCCATGTAATCGAGGGTCAGCTTGCCGATGACGCCGTCCGTCTTCAGGCCGTGCCGGCTCTGGAAGCGCTTGACCGCGGCCACCAGCTCGGGGTCGTAGTGATTGGCGCCGCCGGCCGCGGGGCCCGCCCCGTCGGTCACGGCAAGGCGGGCGCGAATGGCGGGAATGCGGCCGTCGTGCGCGCCCGGCTCGATCTTGGCGCCGCCGGTCGGCACCGACGGCCAGCCGCCGGCGGCGGCAAGGGCGCGGTAATCGGCCAGCAACTGCCGCAGCGCCCGGTAATCCGCGTCCTGGGGACCGGTGGCGGCGACGGCGGCCACCGGATCGGCGGCGGTAACGGCCGCCAGCAGCACGGCGACGGCATCGACCGGCTTGCCCAGTTCGCGCATGTCCACCGGCAGGCGCACGGCGGCAAGGCCGGCGCCGTTGCGGTCGGCGACATAGCGGATCAGCGTATCGGTCAGCAGCACTTCATAGGTGCCCTGCGCCCCTTCGGCCAGCAGCCCGGCCAGGCGGCCGAGCGGGTAGCGGGCGGGGTCCAGCCCCTCCTCCCCGGCGCCGGCGACCAGCGCCAGCAGGGCCGGCACGCTGGCAGCCAGGCGGCCGCTGCCGGTCCAGAGCGGGGCCACCCCGGCCTGGGCGTAGAAACGTTCGACGGCCGCGCGGTCGATGGTGCCGGCGCGGGCCGGATCGAAGGCGAAGGCGCCTTCCAAGGTGGCGCCGCCGGGCAGGGCCGGCACCGGCGCGGCGGCCGTGGCGGCGGGCGCTGCCGCATCGGGCTCGGCCTCGTCGATGCCGGTGGTGCGCGGTTCGTCGGAGTCGCCCTGGCCCGGATCGGCCGCGGCGGGCAGCGCCGGCGGCGGCACCGGCACGGCGGTGGCGACGGTCGGCGGATGCACGGGCTCGACCACGGGGGCGACGACGGCAGGCGCCGGCGCACTCTCCGGGGTGAGGATCAGCGGCCCGGACTCGACCGGCTGCACCCCTTCCGCCCGGGCGGCGGCCAGGGGGCCGGCGACGGCGATCCCCAGGCTGAGGGCGGCAACGGTGAAAGCTCCAGCGGTTCGCATGGTCAGGCCTCGGGTGACAGTGCCGGTTTCGGCGACAGCGCATTCTGGAACATCACTTGAACATTGCAAGTAACGGCGATCACACTGCCGCCATCCTCCGCTCCCTGTTGCGGAATAGGCACAGGCTCTATCGTGCCCGCAGATGGGCGGCAAACCAGCCCAGCCCGGCAAGGGTTCCCGCCCGCGGCACATACTCGCAGCCGACGAAGCCGCCATAGCCGATGTCGTCCAGCAGCCGGAAAATATGGCCGTCGCGCAACTCGCCGCTGTCCGGTTCGTGGCGCTCCGGCACACCCGCGACCTGGATGTGGCCGATCACCGGCAGCAGCCGGCGCAGCGCCGCGGTCACGTCGCCGTGCAGGATCTGGCGGTGGAAGATATCGAACTGAAGGCGCAGGTTGGGCAGGCCGAGATCGGCGATCAGCGCCTCCGCATAGGGAAAATCGTCGAGGAAATAACCCGGCATGCTGCGCCGGTTGATCGGCTCCAGCAAAAGCTCGATCCCCGCCGCCGCCAGCCGTTCGGCGACATGGCCAACGGCGGCGCGATAGGCCGAGACCGCGGCCGGATCGGCCCGGTCGGCGATTCCCGCCATCAGGTGCAGGCGCCGGGCCCCGGTGGCCGCGGCATAGGAAAGGGCAAGGTCGACGCCCCGCCCGATCTCGGTCAAGCGGCCCGGCAGCGCGGCCAGCCCCCGCTCCCCCGCCGCCCAATCGCCCGGCGGCAGGTTGAACAGGGCCTGGGTCAGGCCGTGGCGGGCCAGGCGGGCGGCGATCGCCGCTGCCGGATGATCATAGGGAAAGAGGTATTCGACGGCGGAAAAACCCGCGTCCGCCGCCGCCGCGAAGCGGTCGAGGAATGGCCATTCGGTGAACATGAGGCTGAGGTTGGCGGCGAAGCGCGGCATCCCCCGCCCCCTGTCACTGCGCCGGCAGGCCCAGCCGGCGCAGGGCGCCCGCCAGGATCACCTCGGCCAGATGGCCGTAGTCGCCGTCGAAATGATGGCTGCCCTCGGTGACCACCACCTCGACCCCGCCGGCGGCCAGGCTGCCGCAGATCGCCTCCTCGTCGTCCCGGCCCTGGAGGCATTGGACGGCGGCGGCGGGGATGCGGGCGATTTCCGGCCGCGTCGGCGCGGTATCGTCGTTGCCGCCGAGGAATTCGCCGATCGTGACCTCGAAGCTGGTCTTGTCCGAGAGGCCGAGCAGGGAAAGCTGGAACACGCTGCCCCGCACCTCCGGGGGCAGGAGATTATAGAGTGCGGGCAAGAGGTCGGCGCCGAAGGAATAGCCGACCAGCACCACCTTGTCGGCGCCGAAGACCCGGCGGTAATGGGTGATGAGATGGGCGAGGTCGGCCGCCGCCTCCGCGGCGCTGCGCCGGCTCCAGAAATAGCGCAGCATGTCGAGGCCGACCGTGGGCACGCCATGGTCCTGGAAATATTGCGCCACGTCCTTGTCGAGATCGCGCCAGCCGCCGTCGCCGGAATAGACGATGGCGAGGAAGCCATGGGCCGGCGCCGCCGGCAATTCGGTCACCGGCAGGGCGGCGGTGCCGTCGCCCGGCCGCGTCTTCTCCACCTCCTGGAGCAGGCGGACCGCCAGCGCCTCGCCCGGGGGGAGCGAGATCTTGCCGGGCTTCACCCCGGGCAGGCCGGCGGCGGCATGCACCGCATCGACGAAGCCGCGGCGCTGCGACGAGACCGCGGCCCCGCCGATATCGACCGCTTCGGTGGGCGGGCAGACCGGCTTGTCCGTCGCGCGGGCCGGTTCGGCATCGACGGCGACGACGCCGGCAAAGGTGGCGGCGCGGGCCTGGCGGGCGATGTTCAGGGCCAGCGTCGCGCCCTCGCCGATGCCGGCCAGCCAGGGCAGGTCATAGGCCGGCAGGTCCAGCCGGCGCTGCGCCTCATGGCTGACGTCCTGGGCCGACCATTGGGGCGAGACGCAGGCATCGCCCTCCCCGCCCATGCGGGCGAGTGCTGCCGGCAGGTCGATGCCGATGACGAGGACGCCGCCCTGGGTGAGCAAGCGGGCGACGGCCATCGCCCGCTCGTCCCAGCCCTCGCGGTCGGAGATCAGGATGGCGACGGCCCGGGTCTCGCCCAGCGCCGGCAGCAGCCGCGCCCTGGCCAGCAGGCCGGCGTCGAGGGCGCCGTCGTCCGCCCGCGCCGACGCCGCTCCGGCCAGGATCTGGGCGACCAGCGCCAGGACCAGCAGGATCATTCGCCTCATTTCGCCACCACCCCGCGCCAGCCGCCGCTGATCAGAACCGTAACATCGGTCAGCGCCAGCATCGGGTTGATGCCGCCCGCCACCGCCAGGTAACGCGCTTCCCACACCGGCTGGAACTTCGCCTTGAAGTGATGCAGGCCGGCGAAATTATAGAAGCGGTCGCCATGGTCGAACACCGCCCGTCCCACCCGGTGCCACAGGCTGGCCGCGCTGCTTTCGGAAAGGCCGGACAGCGGCGCCATGCCCAGGCTGAAGCGGCGGTAGCCCTGGTCCTTGAAATGGAACAGCAGGCGCAGGAACAGATAATCCATGCTGCCGGGCGGAGCGTCGGGGGTGAAGCGCATCAGGTCCACGCTCGCCTCGTCCTTCTGGCCGGTCATCATCAGGCTGGCGAAGGCGACCGGCTCGCCGTTCCTGGTCAGGATGGCGACGGGTTGCAGGGCCAGATAGGCGGGATCGAAGGCGCCGAGCGAGAAGCGCTTCTCGCGCACCTCGTGCGCCGCCAGCCATTGGTCGGAAATCCGCCGCAGCAGGGGCAGATGGTCCGGCACCTCGGCGGCGGGCAGCAGGGCGAAGCCCAGGCCCTCGCGTTCCGCCCGGTTGTAGGCATGGCGGAGGTTGGCCCGTTTCGAGCCCTTGATGTCGAAGCCGGCCAGCTCGACCATCGCCTCCTCGCCCAGCTTGAAGGCATTGAGCCCGGCATCGGCATAGAGCGCCAGGTTTTCCGGCGCCACCTGATAGAAGGCGGCGCGCCCGCCGGCGAAGCGGGCCGCCTCGACGAAGCGCCAGATCAGCCCGGGCCAGGACGGCCGCGCGCCCACCGGATCGCCCATGGCGATCCACGAGCGGCCCTGGCGGCCATACATGATGAAGGCTTTGCCGTCGTCGGAGAACATCAGGCTCTTGTCGCCCATCAGGGCCAATTGCCCCTGGGTGCGCGGCTGGGCTTCGACGATGGCGCGGGCCCGGGCGAGGTCGGCGGCCGAGGCCGGCGCCGCCCGCGGCGCGAAGGGGCGCAGCAGCGACCAGGCGGCAACCGCCCCGGCGGCCAGGGCAAGGCCAAGCAGGGCGCGCAGGCCGCGCGGCGCCTCGGCCGAGAATTCGAACTGCCACCAAAGCTCGTGGGCGTAGTCGATGTCCTTATAGACGAAGAGCAGCACGGCAAGCGCGGTCACCAGCAGCACGGCGACGGCGATCAGCCAGCGCGCCCCCAGCGCCTGGTGGATCAGCGAGGCCGGCCGGTCGAAGGCGGCGCGGGTCGCCAGCAACAGGAGGAACAGCAGGCCGAGCAGGCCGGCCTCGACCAGCGCGATGCCCTTGACCAGCGACAGCACCATGGCGGCCGGCGCCAGCACCGCCGCCAGCAGCCAGGCGCCGTCCAGCCGGTAGACCAGGCCGCGCGCCGCGATCATCAGCAGGAGGCCGAGCACGCTGGACAGGAAATGCGCCCCCTCGACGATCGGCAGGGGCAGGTAGGCGGCCAGCAGGTCGAGATTGCCGTCGACGGCCGGGGTGACGCCGGAAAAGACCAGCATGCCGCCGAGGACCAGGGTCAGCGCGCCGAGCACCGTCGGGACCAGCCAGCGGCCGGTGCCGAACAGCCCGCTCGCCGCCAGCTTCAGGGCGGCCCGGCGCGCCTCGATCGCCGCGACCAGCACCGCCGCCAGCAGCAGCGGCACGACATGATAGATCACCCGGTAGAGCAGCAGGGCGCCCAGCACCTGCCCGGTGTCGGCGGCGGGACCGACCAGGGCGACGATCACCGTCTCGAAGACGCCGAGCCCGGCCGGGACATGGCTGAGCACGCCGAGCCCGATGGCGACCGCATAGACCGCGATGAAGCCGGTCCAGCCGGTGTCGACCGGCGGCAGCAGGATATAGAGGACGGAACCGGCGGCGGCGATATCCGCCACCGTCGCCGCATATTGGACCAGCAGAAGGCGCGGCCGCGGCAAGGCCAGGACGAGGCCACGGAGCTTCAGCCGCGCCCCGCGCGCGGCCAGCACCAGCAGGACGGCCGGCACCGCCAGCAAGAGGAGGCCGGCCGGCCGCAGCAGGCCCGCCGGCAGATCGAGGCCCGGCGCTGCCCCGGCCACCACGAGGCCGAGCCCGGTGGTGGCAAGCAGGCCGAGGCCGAAAGTGGCGGTGACGAAGCCGACGACCTTGGCCACATCCTCCGGCTCCAGCCCGTGGGGGGTATAGAAGCGATAGCGGATGGCCCCGGCGGTCAGCGGCCCGAAGCCGACGGTATTGCCGACCGCATAGGCGCAGAAGGAGGCAACGCCGACCACCGCCGGCGGAATCCGCCGCCCGACATAGGCAAGGGCGGTGCCGTCGTAAAGGGTCAGGGCCAGGAAGCTCGCCGCGGTGCAGCCGAGGGCGGCGGCCAGCGTCCCCGGCGAGGCCGAGCGCAGGGCCGCCGAGACGTCGTCGTAGGAAATCTCCGCGGCCAGGTGGGACAGGGCCACCCAGGCCAGCGCCGCCACCGCAACCGTGATCACGCCGGTGACCAGGACTTTCATGATGCCGCCACCTCGAGGGGCCAGGCGCCCCGGTGTCAGGCGATTATACGCGAGGCGCCGGCAAGGCAAGAGGCCCCGAGAGGCGGCCCCGATTCCCCTTGTCTCTATTCGGCGTCCTGGCGCAAAGTCGTCACAGCCGGCCCCTGCTCCCCGGCCCTTCCCGTTCAGAGTCTCCGCAGCCTGCCGTCGCCAGCGCTCCAACTCTTGTGGAGGATGAGATGACCGCGTTCAATGTCGTGCGCTTCAAGGTCAAACCGGGCATGGACGATGCCTTCCTCGACGCGCACCGGGACAGCGTCGCCGGCTGGCCGGGGCTCCGCCACGCCAACATCATCAAGACCGGCGACGGGCGCTATTGCATCATCGCCGAATGGGACAGTGCCGAAGCCCTGGCCGCCGCCCGCCCGCACATGATCGCCACCCTCGACGGCTTCCGCGCCACGCTGGACGACCTCGGCGGCGGCCTGGGCCTGACCGATCCCGCCTCCGGCCCGGTCGTGCTCGCCCTGAAGTGACGGCGCGAATCACCCGGCCGTCCCGGCCGGCCGCCGCCGGATAGCCCCTGGCCCTTGCCAGCCCCGGCGTGCTCTTCGGCGCTGCGCGGCCGCGAGGCCAGAGCGCGAGATATCCGCCCTGCGCGCTGCGGATCTCCAAGAGCTTCTACCAAGGATCGGCAGTCGCCACCCTACAGCCTTCGAAGTCCTTTATATTGCGGGTCGCCCGGCGGAACGGCGGAGGGCGCCGATTTCTGAATAGGCTTCGGCGGCAGCGCTGTCGAAAGGCAGTATGCGCGAGCGAAACTCCTCGCGTAGCAGGCCGTCGATGGCCGCCGTCAGCGCCCACCGACGCTTTCCGTCGGCCATGATCGCGACACCAAGACGGAGTTCGGCTTCCGTGATTGCCGTCAGATAGACGTCGGCGCCGTTCTATGCCGCCAGCCAGTTTTCGACTTTGGGCTCCGGCGATGGGCGCAGCAGTTCCGAGATGACGTTGGTGTCGAGAATGATCATCGGGGCGCCTTAATCGAACTTCGGCGGCTCGCACATCGGTTCGCGCGGCGGGATCTTCAATTCGGCACCACCAAGAGGGGCGATACGGGCGCGGATTGCAGCAGCCAAGTCGAGCGGCGGCGAAGGTTCCGTCACCACGCGGCGCAGGATGTCCCGCACCTCCTCTTCCATCGAGCGCCCGTGCTCGGCTGCACGCACGCGGAGGCGGCGCTTTAGCTCGTCGTCCAAGTTGCGGATCGTGATGCTCGCCATGGCGGCCTCCCAAACTCGATGGCTGCATATTAAGCGATGATTGCAATGCCATCTATATGGCATCCCCCCTTTGTCCGGAGATGCTCTCGGCGGTCATCGGGGCAATCCGATCCTTCGCTGCCTTCGACAAGCCCATCCGGGTGTCAAGATGCAGGCCTGGCTGGAACCTCTCACGACCAGGAAGACGCAGAAGAAGGAACCCTGCCTCAAGCACCGACAAGGTGATCGCGGGTCCCGCCGTTCAGACACGCATCCAGGGTCCGGCCTGCACCCTTTTCCCTATCAGATCACGCTGCCGGAAGCGTGGCACGCGCGTATAATCATCCGCACGCCGGAACGCGGTGCGGATCGCCTTGCCGGCCAGGGCCTCCGACGGATGCCACCGGTCCATCCGGATGCCGGAACCGGACGATGGCGCGATTCGCCGAATGGCCCGATCACGGTCACGCAATAGCTTGCAGGATACCAAAGCATCGCGGTTTCGGTGACGAAGCCGCCGAATCGATCATGCTCGACCGCCTTCCGGCGGTCGCAGATTTCGCAATGAAATCAGTAAGATGGATTGGCGCGCCCGAAGAGATTCGAACTCCTGACCCTCAGATTCGTAGTCTGATGCTCTATCCAGCTGAGCTACGGGCGCGCTGTCCTTCATGCGGTGTCGACCGCTTCGGAGGCCGGGAACCTAACCGAAGGGTCCGGGGCTTGCAACAGGGAAATTCGGAAAAATGCGCGGCCGTCGGGCGGGCCCGGCGCAGGACCCCGCGACACATATGCAACGAACTGAATTCTTTCGGCTTTGGGCGCTTGTCCGGCCTCGCCGCTGTGGCTAGTATCGCCCCTGGCTTCGGGGGACATCGGGGTGTGGACGGGCTCGCGCGTGCAGGCGCCGCCGGATTCGCATCTTCGGGCAGTAGCGTCCCAGCAGATAATGACGAGTGGACCGGGATGGCTTTTGCGACCGATCGTGCGTTCAACGCTGGCGCGGCATCCGCGCCCGGCGGTTTGATTTCGTCGGGGCGCCGCCGCGTCCTTCCCCTCGCCTTCCTGCTCGCGGCTGCAGGCGGCCTCGGCGGGTGCAGCTGGCTGTCGTCGACGCCGGGCAGCAGCGCGGGCAGCGCGCCCCTGGCCGGCTTCGAGGTCACCTCGACCGGCACCGTGGTCGGGCGAAAGGTCGAGCAGTTGCGCGGCGACCTGTCCCGCCTGAAGGCCAATGTCGACGCGCAGCAGCAGAATTTCGACGTGCTGCTGGCCCAGACCGTGCGCTCGTCGGAGGCCTATCACGGCGTCGTCGCAGCCGTTCAGGCCCGCCTGCAGCTGGGCACCACGCCGGGCAACCCGCTTCTCGTCCAGCAGTGGAACCAGGCCCAGCGCGAGCTGGACGCGGTCACCGGCAATGTGACGGCCCTCGGCCAGCTGGCCAATTCGGTTGCCGGCTCGTCGTCCTCCGCCGCCTATCTGCTCGAATCGACCCAGGCGGCCCTCGGCCTGTCCGGCGGCATCGACCAGGACCGCATCGCCCTCAATATGATCGAGGACGATACCGCGCGCCTCGTGGTCCGAATCGACCGGCTGCTGACCGCCCTTTCCGACCAGGTCTCGCGCCAGACCGTCTATGTCTCGGGCGAGCGCGGCAACCTGACCACCCTCGCCCTGGCGATCAAGAACGGCGAGCTTTACGGCGCCTCGATCACCACCCGCACCTTCACGCCGGGCCGGGTTTCCGCCACGCCGACCTATTACGACGAGACGCCGGCCTATCGCCCGGCCGCCGGCGGTTCCGCCGCCGCGATCGACGACCGCCGCCCCCTGGTGGTGATCCGCTTCGACCAGCCGGACGTCGCCTATCAGCAGGCGCTCTATACCGCCGTCTCCAAGGTCCTGGACCAGCGGCCGCAGACCGGCTTCGACCTCATCGCCATCACCCCCTCGGCCGGCACCGCCGCCGAAGTGGCCATGAACCAGACCAAGTCGAAGCAGAATGCCCAGGGCGTGCTGCGCACCCTGACCGACATGGGCCTGCCGTCCGACCGGGTTTCGGTCGCGGCGACCACCAGCGCCGATGCCGCGGTGCCCGAGGTCCGGCTCTATATCCGCTGACGCGGCGCCCCCCGCTTGAGAGCCCCGGTTCGCGCCGGGGCTTTTTTGTGCCCCGATCCCGCCTTCAGCGGACCACGCCCCAGAATTTCAGCAGTTCGAGCGACGAGCAGACGCCGACGTCGCTGACCAATTGGGCCAGCCCCTTCGGCGCCACCCCGCAGCCCGATTTCGAATCGACCGGCACGGAATGGCCGACGTCGGTCAGGTCGACGAATTGCACCGCCGGCCGGCCCTGGCCGTCCACCCAGGTCTCGCGGACATAGGGGCCCACCCTGTCGACCGCCGGCGGCCGGCCGGCGAGGCCCATCAGGCCCAGCCATTGGTTGCGCACCCGCGGCCCGTTCGAGGCCGCGACCATGGCGTCGTCCGCCCCCTGCCAGACCGAGAGGCGGGGCCAGGGCCCCGGCCAGTCCACCTCGTCGCGGATGCGGCGGGCCAGATCCTCGGGATCGTCGGTGCCGAAGCCGGCCATGGCCACCGGCGCGAACAGCATGGCGCTGGTCTGGCCCACCGGCAGGCTGCCGAAGGTGCCGCCGGCGGCGATCAGGTCGGGATAGCTCGCCATCAGGATCAGGGCCATGCTGCCGCCGGCCGAATGGCCGGTGACGAAGATCCGCCGCGCATCGAGCCCATAGGCTTCGACCATGGCGACGATCATCGAATGGATCGACACCGGCTCGTCCCCGGCCGGCCCCTGCTGCCAGGCATTGAACCATTGGAAGCAATAGTTCGGGTCATTATAGGCGATCTGGCCGGGCATCAGCACCGCGAAGCCATAGCGGTCGGCAAGCGCGAGCCAGCCGGTTTCGGCCGCATATTCCTCGGCGGTCTGGAAGCAATGATGGAGGGCGACGACCAGCGGCGCCCCCCGCCGCAGACCGGCCGGGACATAGGCCTTCATCCGCAGGTTGGCCGGATTGGCGCCGAAATCCTCGAAATCGGTGGCCCGGCTGATCGCGACCGGGGTTTGCAGGGCGCAGCCCGACACGACCAGGGGCATCAGCAGCAACAGCATCAGGCGGAGCAAAGACAGACGCATGATCCCCCGGCGCCGGAAAACTTCACTGCCCCGCACCATGGATATTTGCCGACGGCTTTGCAAGGCCGCCCCCTGCCCCTATAGTCCGCGCCAGCCGGTTGCCGCCGGAATGGATGGATTCGCCAAGAGACCCCTGCTGCGATGCGCCTGCCCCAAGACATTCTGCTGATCGCGGCCAGCGTGATTTTCCTGGCCTTCACCATCGGCTATGCCTTGCACTTCCGCCGGCCCGAGGGCACGCCCTGGCCCATGCGCGTGCTGGCGGTCCTGTCCGGCGCGACCACCGCCGGCGTGATCGCCGAAATCACCGATACCCGCGCCACCTGGGCCAGCTTCATCGCCGCCGGCGCGCTGCTGGCCGCTTCCGCCCTGCTCTATGGCTGGGCGATCGCGACCACGCGGCGCCAGCGCCTGTCCCTGGCCTTTTCCAAGGATGCGCCGGCCTTCCTGCTGGTCGAGGGGCCTTACCGCCTGGTGCGCCACCCCTTCTATACCGCCTATCTGCTCTATTGGATCGGCGGCGCCATCGCCGCGCGGGAAGCCTGGCTGCTGCTGGCGGTCGCGGTCATGGCCGCCGGCTTCGCCTGGGCGGCCCTGCGCGAGGAGGGGAAATTCGCCGCGAGCAGCCTTGGCGGGGCCTATGCCGCCTATCGCGCGCGGACCGGCATGTTCCTGCCCCGGCTGCGGCGCCCCGGGCTGCACCGGCAGGGCTGAACCGCCATGGCCCACCCGCCCGACGCGGTCCGCCGGCGCCGCGAACTCGACCTGTTGCGCATCTTCGCCTGCCTGGTCCAATTCCCCTTCCATACCGCCAAGGTCTTCGATTTCGACCCGGCCTATCATGTGAAGAGTGCGGTCGCCTCGGGCGCGATGGATCTCTTCGCCGCCTTCGCCCATGTCTGGCGCATGCCGCTGTTCTTCTTCATCGCCGGTTTCGCCGCCGCGACCGCCCTGTCGTCGCGCCGTTCGTTCCCCTTCGTGGTGGATCGTTTCGTCCGCCTGCTGCCGCCCTTCGTGGTCGGGCTGCTGCTCTTCGCGCCGGCGATCAAATATCTCGAACGGCTCGGCGGCATCGACCTCCGCCCCAGCGGGCTGCGCCCGGTCGAGGTGCCCTTCACCCTCGACTACGTCGATTTCTACTACCGCTTCTTCACCCGGCTGAACCAGTTCACCTGGTCGCACCTGTGGTTCCTGGCCTATCTGCTGCTGTTCAGCCTGATCTTCACCTGGGCGATCCGGCGCATCGCCCTTGCCTATGACCGCTGGCCGGGGCACGGCGGCTGGCTGGTGCTGCCGGGCCTTGCCCTTGCGGCGGCGGAAGTGCTGCTGCGGCCGCGCTTCGGCGACCTGCCCAACCTGTTCGGCGATTTCGCCAATCTGGCGATCGAGACGGTGTTCTTCTTCATGGGCGCGATCGTCTCGCGCCAGCCCCGGATCGAAGCGGTCCTGACCGTCCGGCCGCTGCTTCTGCTCGGTCTCGGGCTCGGCAGTTTCGGCTTCTATTACCTGGGCGAGGCGGCTTTCGGGCCCTGGGCCCTGGGGGCGCGGGGGCTGGCCGCGTGGTGCCTGGTTCTCGGCCTGCTCGGCCTCGGGCGGCGCCTGACCCGGCGCGAAACCGCCTTCGACCGCTATATGGGCGAGGCGAGCCTGCCGCTCTATGTCCTGCACCACCTGCCGGTGGTCGCCATCGCCTTCGTGCTGGTGCCGCTGGACCTGCCCCTGTGGGTGAAGGCGGCGGCGATCTGCTTCGGCTCGGCCGCCGTCACCTTCGCCGCCTATCACCTGGTCATCCGGCCCTATGGGCCGGTGCGCTTCCTGTTCGGCCTGAAGCCGCGCCGCCACCGGCCCGCCCCCGGAATGAACGTTCATTCCGGGGTCAGGACTCAGTCTGGAGGTAAGGTTCAGTCCGGGAGCAAGGTTCAGGCGGCGCGGGAATAGGACGCGCGCGGCTCCAGGATATATTCCGCCGCCTTTTCCGCGGTCATGATCGTCGGGGCATTGGTATTGCCGCCGATCAGGGTCGGATGGATCGAGGCATCGACCACCCGCAGCCCCTCGATGCCGTGGACGCGGCATTGCTCGTCCACCACCGCCATGTCGTCATGGCCCATCTTGCAGGTGCCGACCGGGTGATAGACCGTCTCGGCATTGCGGCGCACGTAGTCTTCGATCTCCTTGTCGGTCTGCGCCTGCTGCCAGTGGAAATCGGGGTTCCGGCCGCGCTTGTCCGCGAAGGCCTGGTCGAGGATGACGTCGCGCGACAGCTTGAAGGCGCGGATCAGGCATTCCACGTCCTCGCGCTCGGCCAGATAGTTCGGGTCGATGGCGGGGGCGGCGAAAGGATCGGCGGACTTCAGCCACAGCCGGCCGATCGAGCGCGGCCGCAGCTGGCAGGCATGAGTCGAATAGCCGTGGCCGAACTTGGTGGTCAGGCCGTGGTTTTCCAGGATCGCCGGGATGAAATGCATCTGCACGTCGGGGCGCGGGTCCTGGGGATTGGTGCGGGCGAAACAGCCGGCCTCGGCCACATTAGTGGTATAGATGCCGCGCTTGCTGATGAAATAATTCATCAGGCCGATGGCGCCGCGATAGGACATGCGCCACGAGAAGCCATAGGACTCGCTGGTCCTGGTGCGCTGCTGCAGGGTGATGTCCAGATGGTCGCGGAGGTTCCGGCCGACCCCCGGCAGGGCATGGCGAAGGGCGACGCCCGCCGCCTTCAGGTCGGCCGGATCGCCGATCCCCGACAGTTGGAGCACCTGGGGCGAATTGATCGCGCCGCCGCAGAGGATGACGCTTTCCGCCGCCTCTTCCACCCGTTCGGCGCCCTTCGCCTTGAAGCGCACGCCGCGGGCGCGCTTGCCGTCGAATTCGACGGCCATGACATGGGCCCCGGTCAGGATGGTCAGGTTCGGCCGGCTTTCGGCATCCCAGAGATAGGCCCGGGCGGCGGAAAAGCGCTGGCCCTGCTTCTGGGTCAATTGGTAATAGCCGATGCCTTCCTGCTCGGCGCCGTTGAAATCGTCGGTTTCCTTCAGGCCCCAGCGCTTGCCCGCCTCGATGTAGAGGTCGCACAGCGGGTTGGGGTTGCGCGGATCGGTGACGTTCAGGGGGCCGTGGTTGCCGTGGAACTGGTCGGTGATGCGCTCGTTGTGCTCGGCCTTGCGGAAATAGGGCAGGCAGCGGTCATAGGACCAGTCCTCGAGGCCGAGGTCCGCCCAGTCGTCGTAATCGTCGCGGTGGCCGCGGGTATAGATCATGGCGTTGATCGAGGACGAGCCGCCCAGGGTCTTGCCGCGCGGCCAGAACATCTCGCGCCCGGCCATATGCCGCTGGGCGACGGTGTAATAGCCCCAGTTCCGGGTCTTCGAGCGCATGAGCGCGACGACGCCGAAGGGCATCATCACCGACCAGTGGCGGTCGGTCGGCCCCGCTTCGAGCAGCAGGACCCTGGTGTTCGGATTGGCCGACAGGCGATTGGCCATCACACAGCCGGCCGAACCGGCGCCGATGATGATGAAGTCGTACATGTCTCTCCCCAGACCTCGCGTTTCCTGGCGGGGCGCCGGTCTCTGCCGGCTGCCCGTCGTCAAGGCGGCGGGGACAGCCCTCACCCCGGCAGCGCCTTTTCCGACAAATTGTCAGTTCTGGGAAAATACTAGAATCGCATTCACGGAAAAGCAAAAAAAACCGCCGCTGCCGCGACGGCACGCCGGACGAAGCAAGACGGGGCCGGAAGGGATGCACCCCTTCCGGCCCCTTTGCCGAAAGCCGCCGCGCCGGGGGGGCCTGCGGGCGGCCCCGGCTTATTCGGCCGGCTGGCGGGCGAGGGCGGGTTCGAAGACGGCGTCGACCTCGGGCACCGGCTTGCCGTCGAGGGCGAGGGCCAGGCGGTCGCGGTCGAGTTCACCCTCCATCCGGGCGACGACGATGGCGGCCACCGCATTGCCGATGAAGTTGGTGAGCGCGCGGCATTCGCTCATGAAGCGGTCGATGCCGAGGATCAGGGCCATGCCGGCGACCGGCACGCTGGGCACCACCGACAGGGTGGCGGCCAGGGTGATGAAGCCCGAACCGGTGACGCCCGCCGCCCCTTTCGACGACAGCATGGCGACGAGCAGCAGCAGGATCTGGTCGCCCAGCGCCAGCGGCGTATCGGTCGCCTGGGCGATGAAGAGCGCGGCCATGGTCATATAGATATTGGTGCCGTCGAGGTTGAAGGAATAGCCCGTGGGCACCACCAGCCCGACCACGGAGCGCGAGCAGCCGGCACGCTCCAGCTTGTCCATCACCGCCGGCAGGGCCGATTCGGACGACGAGGTGCCGAGGACGAGCAGCAATTCGCCCTTGATGTAGCGCATCAGCTTCAGGATCGAGAAACCGTTCGCCCGGGCCACCAGCCCCAGGATGCCGACGACGAAGAGGATCGAGGTCAGGTAGAAGGTCCCGACCAGCAGGGCCAGGTTGGCGATCGAGCCGATGCCGTATTTGCCGATGGTGAAGGCCATGGCGCCGAAGGCACCGATCGGGGCCGCCTTCATCAGCACGTTGACCATGGCGAAGACGGCGGCCGTGACCGATTTCAGGAATTCGGTGACCGGCCGGCCCTTTTCGCCCGAGAGCGCGAGGCCGACACCGAACAGCACCGAGAAGAACAGCACCTGGAGAATTTCGCCCGAGGCGAAGGCGCCGACCGCGGTCGACGGGATGATGTTCATCAGGAAGCCGATCAGCGACTGTTCATGCGCCTTCTGCGCATAGTCGGCGACCGCCTTGCCATCCAGCGTCGCCGGATCGATGTGCAGGCCGTGGCCCGGCTGCACCAGATTGGCGACGATCAGGCCGACGATCAGTGCCAGGGTCGAGAAGATCAGGAAATAGATGAAGGCCTTGGCCCCCACCCGGCCGACCTTGGCCAGGTTGCCCGAGCCGGCGATGCCGGTGACGACGGTGAGGAAGATCACCGGCGCGATGATCATCTTCACCAGCTTGATGAAGGCATCGCCCAGCGGCTTCAGGTCGGCGCCGAACTGCGGCGAGAAATGGCCGAGCAGGATGCCCGCGGCCACGGCGAACAGGACCTGGACGTAAAGCACCTTGTAGAACGGACGGCGCTGCCCGGTTGCGGCAGCGGGGGCATAACTGGCCATGGGATCCTCCCTGGATGAGCCGGGGGCCTTGGCGGCCCCTCGGGTGATGACGGCTCCCCCATGGCAAGCGTTGTGCCAGCCGCGGAAAGCGGCTACCACAGTAGGCAAGTGCTTGAAATTCCTTGGTCTTGGTTGCCGGCCCGGCATCGCCCGGGCGGCCCTTGTGCGGGAGTCCACACAGATGCGGCGGGGTGCTGGCGGAAAACCGCACAGACGGGAATGGCTGGTCTTCGGCCTGGCCGGCCTCTTGCTGCTGGCCGCCGCCGCCGTCTTCGCCGGGCGCGAGGGGGCACGGCGGGCCCTGAACGATGCCGCCGCCGATGCCCAGATCGCCGCGCGCCTGAAGGTCGCCGTGCTGCGCGCCGAGATCGAGAAACACCGTTCCCTGCCCGTCGTCCTGGCCGAGGATCCGGATGTCGCCGCGGCCCTGGGCGCGCCGGGCAACGACCGCCTGATCGAGGCGATGAACCGCAAGCTGGAAAGCCTCAGCCGGGATACGAGGGTCGGCGTCATCTATCTGGTCGACCGCACGGGCCTGACCGTCGCCGCCAGCAACTGGCGCGACGACACCAGCTTCGTCGGCCAGAACTATGCCTTCCGGCCCTATTTCAAAAGCGCCATCGCCGAGGGCGCGGCGGAACATTTCGCCCTGGGCACGCGCTCGAACCGGCCCGGGCTCTATCTCGCGCGCAAGGTCGGCAATGGTCTCGGCGCCGTGGTCATCAAGGTCGAATTCGAGGCGCTGGAAGCCGAATGGGCCGAAGACCGGGACCCGGTAATGGTGACCGACGGCAAGGGCGTGGTGCTTCTCACCGACCGGGCCGACTGGCGCTTCCAGACCCTGGCGCCCCTCGATGCCGACACGATCGCCGCGGTGCGCGCCAGCCTGCAATTCGGCGCCGCCCCGCTGGCGCCGCTGGCCTTCGAACGGCTGCCGGACGGGCAATTGCGCATCGGCGGCAGCCGCCACATCGATGCCGTCCTGCCGGTGCCGACCACGGGCTGGAGCCTGCACCTGCTGCGCGGCCTGCAACCGGGCTTGCGCCAGGCGGAAAGCGGCGCCGCCCTGACCGCCGGCCTTGCTGCCGCCCTGCTGCTGGCCGCCGCCGCCGTGCTGCTGCGCCGGCGCCACCGCGCGGCCGAACACCGGGCGGAAGACGCGGCCAGGCGCCAGCAATTGGAGGCGGAAGTGGCGGCCCGCACCGGCGACCTGACCGCCGCCAACGGCCGCCTGTCGGCCGAGATCGCGGAACGCCAGCAATTGCAGGACGAACTGGCCCAGGCCAACCGCCTCGCCATTCTCGGCCAGATCGCCGCCAGCGTCGCCCATGAGATCAACCAGCCCGTCGCCGCCATCCGCACCTATGCCGACAATGCCGCGGTCTTCCTGGACCGGGCGGAGCGGGAGGCGGTCGCCGCCAACCTTGGCCAGATCGCCCGCCTGACCGACCGCGTGGGCGCCATCACCGGACAATTGCGCAATTTCGCCCGCCGCGGCCCCCGGGCCAGCAGTGCGGTCGATCTCGCCGCCGTGCTCGACGGCGCCTTGCTGCTGCTCGGGCCGCGGCTGCGCCGCCAGGGGGCGGTGGTGCAACGGGCCCTGCCGCCCGGCCTGCCCCGGGTGCAGGGCGATCCGGTGCGCCTGGAACAGGTACTGGTCAACCTGCTGCAGAATGCCCTCGACGCCGCCGGCGAGGGTGCTGCGATCGAGATCGCGGGGAGCGCCGCCGGCGACGAGGTGGTGGTCACCGTGGCCGACAACGGCCCCGGCATCCCGCCCGAGGTGATGACCCGCCTGTTCACCCCCTTCGTCACCACCAAGGCGGCGGGACTCGGCCTTGGCCTCGTCATTTCCGGCGATATCGTCAAGGATCTGGGCGGCACGCTGCATGCGCTGAACCGGCCCGCCGGCGGCGCCGAATTTACCTTGAGGTTGCAACGGGCATGAGCATCGAGGTCGCCTTCGTCGACGATGATCCGGACCTGCGCGCCGCGAATGCGCAGAGCCTGGGCCTGGCCGGCTTCGCGGTGCGGGAATTCGACGGCGCTGCGGCGGCGCTGGCCGCCCTCGATGCCGGGTTCGCGGGCGTCGTCGTCACCGATGTCCGCATGCCCGGGATCGACGGCATCGAATTGTTCCGCCGCCTGCGGGCCCTCGACCCGGAACTGCCGGTCATCCTGATCACCGGCCACGGCGATATCGACATGGCGGTCTCGGCCCTGCACGAGGGCGCCTATGACTTCATCGCCAAGCCCTTCGCCGCCGCCCGCCTGGTCGAAAGCGTGCGCCGCGCCGGCGACAAGCGCCGTCTCGTGCTCGAAAACCGCGCGCTCCGCGCCGCCCTCGACGCGGCGGCGGGCGATGCCCCCCTGATGGGGGCGACGCCGGCGATGGAACGCCTGCGGGCACGGATTCGCAGCCTTGCCGATCTCGATGTCGACGTCCTCGTCCATGGCGAGACCGGCTCGGGCAAGGAAATGGTCGCCCAGGCCCTGCACCAATGGGGCCGGCGGCGGGCGAGGCGCCTCGTCGCCCTCAATTGCGGCGCCCTGCCCGAGACGGTGATCGACAGCGAATTGTTCGGCCACGAGGCCGGGGCCTTCACCGGCGCCCAGAAGAAGCGCATCGGCCAGATCGAACTGGCCGACGGCGGCACCCTGTTCCTCGACGAGATCGAGAGCATGCCGCTGAACCTTCAGGCCAAGCTGCTGCGCGTGCTCGAGGACCGGCAAGTGACGCCGCTCGGCGGCAACCAGCAGCGGCGCATCGACATGCGGGTGATCGCCGCGACCAAGGTCGACCTCGCCCAGGCGGCCAAGGCGGGCGGCTTTCGCCCCGACCTCGCCTTCCGCCTCGATGTCGTGACCCTGCGCATTCCGCCCTTGCGCGAGCGGCGCGACGACATTCCCCTGCTGTTCGAGCATTTCGCCGCCCGCGCGGCGGAACGCTTCGGCCGCGGCAGGCCGGCGGTTTCCCCCCACCTCCGCCGCCGCTTCGCCGAGCACGACTGGCCGGGCAATGTCCGCGAACTCGCCCATTGCGCCGAACGCGCCGTCCTCGGCCTTCTGGACGAGGCGGGGCCGGAGCCTGCCCCCGCCGCGCCGGAGAGTCTTGCCGATCAGGTCGCCGCCTTCGAGGCCGGCGTGCTGCGCGCCGCCCTCGAACGCCACAAGGGCCATATCCCCGCCGTGCTCGACGACCTCGGCCTGCCGCGCAAGACGCTTTACGACAAGCTCGCCCGCCACGGCCTGGTACCCGGCGACTTCAGGGGCTAGCCAGGTTTTGCGCATCGTCGGACGGCGAACCGGTTTCCATTTCGCCTGACGATGCGCTGGCTTAACCGGGCCTTAGTAATCCCCGGCGACAATGGCGCCACCCTGCCCCCCGGAGGCGTGCATGTTCGGCATCCGCGCGAAAGAAAAACCCCCTGCCATCCTGCCCGCCCGGGAACCGGCGCCGCCCCCGCCAGCCGCCGAGGCGCCGCGCGAAAGCGCGATCGAGGCGGCCTTGAACCGCTCGCTCGCGGTGATCGAATTCGCGCTCGACGGCACCATCCTCAAGGCCAACGAGAATTTCCTCGCCGTCATGGGCTATCGGCTGGACGAGGTCCAGGGCCGCCATCATTCGCTCTTCGTCGAGCCGGCGGACCGCGACGCGCCCGCCTATCTCGCCTTCTGGGCCAAGCTGCGACGCGGCGAATATGATTCCGGCCAATACCGCCGCCTTGCCAAGGGCGGCCGGGAAATCTGGATCCAGGCGACCTACAACCCGATCCTGGATGCCCGCGGCCAGCCGGAGCGGGTGATCAAATTCGCCGCCGACATCACCGCGGAAAAGCAGCGCGCCGCCAACGCGGACGGCCAGCTCGCCGCCATCGGCAAGTCGCAGGCGGTGATCGAATTCACCCTCGACGGCGAGATCCTGACGGCGAACGAGAATTTCCTGAATGCCGTCGGCTACCGGCTGGCGGAAATCCAGGGCCGCCACCATTCGATGTTCGTCGCCCCCGAGGATGTGCACGGCACCGCCTATCGCGCCTTCTGGGAAAAGCTGCGGCGCGGCGAATATGACACCGGGCGTTACCGCCGGATCGGCAAGGGCGGCCGGGAAATCTGGATCCAGGCGTCCTACAACCCGATCCTCGACCCGAACGGCCGGCCGTGGAAAGTGGTGAAATTCGCCACCGACATCACCGACCAGATCGCCCTCGCGCTCAAGATGCGCGAAGCGGCCGAGGCCGTGGCCCGTTCCGCCGCCGACATGCGCCAGACCTCGGAAGCGATCGCCGCCACCGCCGAAGAGACCACCCGCCAGGCCGAGGCCGTCACCGCCGCGGCGGGCGAAGCCTCGGGCAATGTCCAGACCGTCGCCGCCGCGGGCGAGGAAATGAGTTCCTCGATCCACGAGATCGCCCGGCAGGTGGTCGAATCCGCCGCCATCTCCAACCGCGCGGTCGCCGAGGCCGATGTCACCACCGCCGCCATGAACGACCTGAAGCAGATGGCGCTGAAGATCGGCGACGTGGTGAAGCTGATCAGCGATATCGCCAGCCAGACCAATCTTCTCGCCCTCAACGCGACGATCGAGGCCGCCCGCTCGGGCGAGGCCGGCAAGGGCTTCGCCGTCGTCGCCTCGGAAGTGAAGGTCCTGGCCAACCAGACCGCCAAGGCGACCGAGGATATCGCGGCCCAGATCGCCGCCATGCAGCAGGCGGCCAATACCTCGATGACCGCGATCACCGGCATCACCCAGACGATCACCAAGACCTCGGAAATCACCAACCTGATCTCGGCCGCGGTCGAGGAACAATCCGCCACCACCCAGGAAATCGCCCGCTCCGCCGCCAAGGCGGCCGCCGGCACCCAGGAGGTGGCGCAGAATATCGACGGCGTGAACGGCGCCGCCCGCCACACCGGCGATGCCTCCGCCCATATGGTCGGGGCCGCCAATGCCCTGGCCGGACAGGCCGAGGGCATGAAGGCGGATCTGGTCAGCTATCTGCGCCGGCTGGGGGTCACGGTCTGAGGTCGCCGCGCAGGCAAGCCTCGATCTGGGGCAGGCGGTCGGCGCCGAAGAACGCCTCCGCCCCGATCACGACATAGGGCGAGCCCCAGACCCCGGCGGCCACCGCCTGATCAATGGCGCGCAGCACCAGCGCCCGGCCGGCCTCGCCCGCCCGGGCCCGTTCGCGGGCGATGCCGCAATCGAGCGCCAGCGCCTCGATCACCGCGGCATCGCCGAGATCCGCGCCTTCGGTGAAATAAGCCTTGAACACGCGGTGGGCGAAGCGGACCGCCCCGGCCGGGTCGTCCGCCGCCAGTTCGTGGAACAGGCGCGCGGGCAGATGGCTCGACACCGGGAAACGGTCGGGCAGGGCGAAGGGCTTGCCGACATGACGGGCGGAGCGCGCCATGTCGGCCAGGACGTAGCGGCGCTTCACCGCATTGTCGAGCGGCGGCGGCAGGCCGATCTCCTTCAGCACGGCCCAGAGCATGAGGGGGCGCCAGTTCAGCACCCGCCCGTGGGCGGCCGCCAGGGATGCCAGCGGTTCCGCCAGGAAATAGGCATAGGGCGAGGCGAAGTCGAAATAGAAGTCGATCGGTTCGGCCATGGCGGTCAGCCCAGCGCCGGCGAGGCAGGCAGGCCGCAGGCGGTTACATAATCGGCGATCAGGCGGGCGGCAAGGTCGGCGACCGGCGGGGTATCGTGGATCGTGACGATGCCGTGGCCGGCGGTCCAGATATCGCGCCAGAGCCGGGTGCCGCCGTCGTTCAGGGAACTGAGATCCGGGCGCTTCGGCGGCAGCTTGTCGAGATCGACCCCGGCCCGTTCCAGCGACGGCCGCAGCCAGTTGCAGGGAATGCCCGACAGCCGGTCGGAATTCACCAGGTCGGCGATGCCGCCATCGACGATCATCTGCTTGTAGTCGGCCGCGGCCCCGGATTCCGCACTCGCCAGGAAGCGGGTCCCGACATAGGCGAGATCGGCGCCCAGCACTTCCGCCGCCCGCACCTGGAAGCCGTCGTTGATGGCGCCGCCGAGGATGAGGCAGCCGTCCCAGAACTGCCGGATCTCGCGCACCAGGGAAAAGTCGCTCTGCTGCGAGGCATGGCCGCCGGCGCCGGCGCCGATGCAGATCAGGCCGTCGACGCCCGATTGCGCCGCCTTGCGGGCATGGTCGGCAGTGGTGACATCGCAGAACACGAGGCCGCCATAGCCATGGACCCGGCGCACCACCTCGCCCGGATGGCCGAGGGAGGTGAAGACCAGCGGCACCCGGTGCCGGACCACGGTTTCGAGATCGGGCTCGAAGCGGACATTGCTGCGGTGGACCACCAGGTTGACCGCGAAGGGCGCCACCCGCGCCCCCGGGTTCGCCGCCGCGTAATCCGCCAGATCTTCGCGGATATCGGTCAGCCAGTCGTCGAGCAGGGCCGCCGGGCGGGCGTTCAGATGCGGAAAACTGCCGACGATCCCGGCCTTGCACAGGGCCTTCACCAAATCGGGAAAGGACACCAGGAACATGGGCGCGCCGATCACCGGCACCGTGAGCCTGCCCCGCAACAATGCCGGTATTGCCATGACGATCCCCCCATCGCCGCCGACTCTAGCCGGGCGCCGGCGATTCTCGCCGTCCGTCTGGACTAGAACCTGCTCGGCCGGGCGCGCCGCCCCCTCTCGATTCCCCCTTGAACCTACAGTGACTGTAGAGATCAGGATGCCCGGCAGTGACAGGACGGAGGGCGGGCGATGGACGGCCTATGCGATCTTTGGGCGGCGCGGGCGGCGGCAGGGCCGGTCGAGACCGGGGTTCTGGTCGTCGGCGCCGGGCAGGCCGGCCTTGCCGCCGGCTATCACCTGCAACGGCGCGGGCTGGAGGTGCTGATCGTCGACGGCGCGGCGCGGGCGGGCGGCGGCTGGCATCGGCGCTACGACAGCCTCAGCCTGTTCACGCCGCGCGCCTTCAGCGCCCTGCCCGGCCTTGCCCTGGCGGGCGACCCGCAAGGCTTCCCGAGCGGCGCCGAATTCGCCGCCTATCTGGAAACCTATGCCCGCCATTTCGCCCTGCCGCTGTCGCTGGGCGACGGGATCCTGCGCCTGACCCGGATCGGCGACCTGTTCCGGGCCGAACGGGCGGGCGGCGGCATCATCCTGGCCCGTGCCGTGATACTGGCGACCGGGGCTTTTCCCGGCACGCGCGTGCCGGCCTTCGCCGCCGACCTCGACCTCGCGATCCGCCAGATCGCCGCCGACGACTACCGCCGGCCTGCCGACCTCGGCCCCGGGCCGGTGCTGATCGTCGGCGACGGCGCGGCCGGGCGCGACATCGCCCTCGACCTTGCGGGCACGCGGCCGGTGGCGCTGGCGGGCGGGCGCCGGCGCCGGCTGCTGCCGGAACGCCTGCTGGGGCAAAGCCTGTGGTGGTGGCTGGCGCGCCTCGGCCTGCTGCGCGTCGGGCCCGACAGCCGGCTCGGCCGCTTCATGCGCCGTGCCGACCCGTTTCCCGACCGGGGCCGGGGGACCAAGGCCCTGGCCCGGCGCGGCATCGAACTCTTGCCCCGGGCTTCGGACGCCGCCATCGGCGGGATCCGGCTGGACGACGGCCGCATCCGGCACCCGGCGACGGTGATCTGGGCGACCGGCCCGCTGCCGGAGCGGCCGGACTGGATCGAGATCGACGGGCTTTTGGAGGCCGACGGCAGTATCCGCCAGCGTGGCGGCGAGACGGCGGTGCCCGGCCTCTACACCCTGGGCCGGCCCTGGCAGCGCAACCGCGCCTCCGGCCTTGCCCTGGGGGTGGGCGACGACGCCGCCCTGATCGCGGCGCGGATCGCAGGCGCCGCGTCAGGCTGACGCCGCAGCCCCCGGGATCCCGGCGGCATCGAGCGCCGCCTGCTGCCGCGCGGTGATCAGGGCAGGGTCGAAACCGTCCAGGGCGGCATTGAACATCTCGCACCAGTTGCGCGTCGCGCCGAGGTGCAGGAAGACGGCGCCGAGCCCGATCGCCGCCCGGTCCATGAAGACGAATTCGCGCGGCGGGCGCAGGGGTCCCAGGGCCTTGAGCCGGCGATGGACCTCGGTCATTTCGCGCCGGCCGTATTCGGCGGGGGCGATGCCGTCGGCGATGGTGCGCGGCCGGTCGTCCAGCATCGGGCCATAGATGAAGCGGGCCCAGATGTTCAGGGTCTCGATCAGGTCGGTGCTGAGGTTGGTGAAGCCCCAGGTCTCATAGGCATGGACCGCGCGGGCCTCGTCGCCGGTCTCCAGCGCGCGGTAAAGCTCGATCACGCCGGCGACGAAGGCGGCCGGGAAGATGCGCACGCAGCCGTAGTCGAGCAGGTTGATCCCCGCCCCCTCGCCCGCCACCGTGTAATTCCCGAGGTGCGGATCGCCATGGATTACGCCGATGCGGGTGAAGGGCAGCCACCACGCCCGGAACAGGACATCGGCCAGCCGGTTGCGCACCTCTTCCGCCGCCCCCTTCCAGTCGAGGATCGGGGTGCCGTCCAGCCAGCTCATGGCCAGCAGGCGGCGGCTGGACAGGGCGGGAAAATGGCGCGGCACATGAATGTCCGGCTGGTCGGCCAGCACGGCCCCGTAGAGCCGCATATGCGCCGCCTCGCGGGTGTAATCCAGCTCTTCCCGCAGGCGGTCCGAGATTTCCTCGTAGATCTCGGCGGTGTCGATCACCCCGTCCATGCGCTTGTGGATGGACAAGGCCAGCTTCAACTGCTTCAGGTCGGCCTCGACCGCCGACAGCATGTCGGGATACTGTAATTTCACCGCCAGCGCCGTGCCGTCCGGCGCGACCGCGCGATGGACCTGGCCGAGGGAGGCCGCCCCCACCGCCTCCTGGGCGAATTCGGCGAAGCGGCCGCGCCAGTCCGGGCCGAGTTCGGCGCTCATGCGCCGGCGCACGAAGACCCAGCCCATGGCGGGCGCCTGGGATTGCAACGTCGCCAATTCCTTGGCGAATTCCTCGGGCACCGCGTCGGGCACGGTGGCCAGGATCTGGGCCACCTTCATCAAGGGCCCCTTGAGCCCGCCGAGGGCGCGGCGCAATTCGCCCGCGATCTTGGCGTAATCGGCTTCGGTGCCGGTGATGCGGCGCCCGGCCTCGCGCAGGGCCATGCCGCCGACCGCCCCCGTCACCTTGGCGTAACGGCGGGCGCGGCTGGCGAAACGATTTCCCTCCGCGTCCCGCTCGTCATCCATGATGTTACATCGCCTCCAGCTGGTCGATAAAGCCGGAGACGACGCCGAGCCCCTTGGACCAGAAGGCGGGATCGCTGGCGTCGAGGTTGAAGGGCGCCAGCAATTCCTTGTGCCGCAGCGTGCCGCCAGCCTTCAGCATCTCGAAATATTTCTGCTGGAAGCCCGCCTCCGCGCCCTCGTAGACGGCATAGAGCGAATTCACCAGACAGTCGCCGAAGGCATAGGCATAGACGTAGAACGGCGAATGGATGAAATGCGGGATGTAACACCAGAAGGTTTCATAGCCCGGATTGAGGCGGATCGCCGGGCCCAGGCTCTCGCCCTGGATCTCCAGCCAGATCTCGCCGATCCGCTCCGCCGTCAGCTCGCTGGTCCGCCGTTCGGCGTGGACGCGGCATTCGAACTGGTAGAAGGCGGTCTGACGCACCACGGTGTTGATCATGTCCTCCACCTTGGTGGCGAGCAGGATCTTGCGGAGCGCCGGGTCCTTCTGCTTGCGCAGCAGGGCCTGGAAGGTCAGCATCTCGCCGAAGACCGAGGCGGTCTCGGCCAGCGTCAGGGGCGTGTCGGCCATCAGGGGGCCCTGGGCCGCCGCCAGCACCTGATGCACGCCATGGCCGAGCTCGTGGGCCAGGGTCATCACGTCCCGCGTCTTGCCCTGGTAGTTCAGCAGCAGATAGGGATGGGCCGAGGGCACGGTCGGATGGGCGAAGGCGCCGGGCGACTTGCCGGGGCGGACCGGCGCATCGATCCAGGCATTGTCGAAGAAGCGCCGGCCGATCGCCGCGAGATCGGGCGAGAAATCGCCATAGGCGCCGAGCACGGTGTCACGCGCCTCGTCCCACGGGATGGTGCGGTCGTCGCCGTTCGGCAGGGGCGCGTTGCGGTCCCAGGCGTTCAGCGCCTCGACCCCGAACCACTTCGCCTTCAGGGCGTAATAGCGGTGCGACAGCCGGGGATAGGCGTCGCGCACGGCGGTGACCAGGGCATCCACCACCTCGGCCTCGACGGCGTTGGAAAGGTGGCGCGAGGCGGCCGGCGCCGGATACTTCCGCCAGCGGTCCTCGATCTCCTTGTCCTTGGCGAGCGTATTGGTGATCAGGGCGAAGAGGCGGATGTTCTTCTTGAAGACTTCCGCCAGGGCCTGGGCCGCCCGCTCGCGCACGGCGGGGTCGCGGTCCGACATCTGGTGCAGCGCCTCGGCGCTGGTCAGTTCCTTGCCGTCGATGGAAAAGCGCAGCTGGGCGAAGGTCTCGTCGAACAGGCGGTTCCAGGCGGCCCGGCCGGCGACATATTTCTCGTGCAGCAGCTTTTCCATCTGGTCGGACAGCTGGTGCGGGCGATAGGCGCGCAGGTCGCGCAGCCAGGGCCGGTAATGGGCGAAGGCGGGCGAGGCGGCGAGCTTCGCCTCCAGGACATCGTCCTCCAGCCGGTTCAGTTCCAGCGTGAAGAAGAGCAGCAGGCTGGAAATCTCGGTCAGGCGTTCCTGGGCGGTCTGGCTGAACTGGGCGATCCTGCTGTCCGCCATGTTCCCGGAATAGACGAGGCCGCTGTAGGACCCGATCCGCCCGAGCAGATCCTGCAACGCCTCGTATTCGCGCAAGCCGGCGGCCACCTCGTCGCCCCCGAGGGCGGCGAGCCGGCCCTCATAGGCTTCGGCGAAGCGCCGGGCCGCAGCCTCGGCGGCGGCGAAAGCCTCGGCCAGTTCCGGCGAATCGGGACCGGGGTAGAGGTCGCTCAAGTCCCATTCCGGCAGGACCCCCAGGCTCGTCGCCATGCTCGCTTCGCTCATCGGGCTAACCTTCCACGTCTGATCTTTGCCGATATGGGGTGCCGGGCCGCGGCTGCCAAGGGAATCAGCCGAGCGCGGCCTCGTGCATGCCCAGCGCCTCGAGGTAGAGTTCGAGGATGGCATCCATCTCCTGGCGCTCCGCCTTGTCGATCTTGCGCAGGCGGATGACCTGGCGCAGCACCTTGGTGTCGAAGCCGTTGCCCTTGGCCTCGGCATAGACTTCGCGGATATCGGCGGCCAGTGCCGCCTTCTCTTCTTCCAGGCGCTCGATGCGGGCGACGAACTGGCGCAGCTGCTCGCCTGCGATGCCGACGACTTCGGCCATGACGGACCTCTTCTCTCGAAAACAGGGGATATGGCCGGCGACGTTAGCCGGGGCCGCCCCGCCTTGGCAATCCGCCTGCCATCCGAATCCGGCCGGACCGCCCTTCGTTAAATTTTTTCGACGAGGCCGTTGACAACCCCGGCAGGGAAAAGTATCTAACCGGCCTCGCACCTGCCCAGGTGGCGGAATTGGTAGACGCGCTAGTTTCAGGTACTAGTGCCCGTAAGGGCGTGGAAGTTCGAGTCTTCTCCTGGGCACCATCGCGATCCCCGCGCAAGGCGGCGGACGCCGTAATGACCGAGGTCCCATCGTGACCGTGACGCTCCACAAGGGCGATCTTCCTGATGGGCTGGATCTCGGTCCCGTCGTCGCCATCGATACCGAGACTATGGGGCTGAACCCGCATCGCGACCGGCTGTGCCTCGTGCAGCTGTCGTCGGGCGACGGCAACGCCCATCTGGTCCAGATCGGCCTCGGCCAGGGGTCGGCACCCAACCTCGCCCGCATGCTGGCGGACCCCAAGGTCCTGAAGCTGTTCCATTTCGCCCGCTTCGACATCGCCGCCCTTCACCACGGGCTCGGCGTCGTCACGGCGCCGGTCTATTGCACCAAGATCGCCTCGAAGCTGATCCGCACCTTCACCGACCGCCATGGCCTGAAGGACCTGGTCAAGGAATTGACCGGGGTCGAGATCTCGAAGCAACAGCAGTCGTCCGACTGGGGCGCCGACGACCTGAGCGAGGCGCAGCTGGCCTATGCCGCGTCGGACGTTCTCTATCTTCATGCCCTGAAAGCCAAGCTCGACGTCCTGCTCGCCCGCGAGGGGCGGACCGGGCTGGCGCAGGCCTGCTATGACTTCCTGCCCAGCCGCGCCCTGCTCGACCTGGCGGGCTGGCCTGAAGTAGACATATTCGCGCACTGATCCCCGTCGTTCGCGGAACCGGCCCCGGCCCTGCCCGTTTGGACCCTGTGGGCCCGGTGGCCCCCGCCGGCCCGTTCCGGCATGACGACCAAATGATGAGCCAGGCACCGTGAATCCCGTCGACTCCGATCTGACCGAAGCCCGCCGCGTTCTTTCGACCGAAGTCGCCGGTCTGAACCTGCTGGCCGAGTCGCTGGACGGGCGCTTCTCCGCCGCCGTCGGCCGCATCGCCGAGGCCGCGGGCCGGGTCATCGTCTCGGGCATGGGCAAGTCCGGGCTGGTGGGCAAGAAGATCAGCGCGACCCTGGCCTCGACCGGCACGCCCGCCATCTTCGTCCACCCGGCGGAGGCCAGCCACGGCGACCTCGGCATGATCACGCCGAACGACGTGGTGATCTGCCTGTCCAATTCCGGCGAGACCCATGAGCTGGCGGACATCATCGCCTATACCCGGCGCCACCAGATCACCCTGATCGCGATCACCGCGGGCGCGAAGAGCACGCTGGCCCAGGCCAGCGACATTCTTCTCGCCCTGCCCGCGGGTGCGGCGGAAGCCTGCCCGCTCGGCCTTGCGCCCACCACCTCGACCACCATGCAGCTCGCCCTCGGCGATGCGCTGGCGGTCGCGCTGATGGCGCGGCGCGGCTTCACCGCCGAGCAGTTCAAGTCCTTCCACCCGGGCGGCAAGCTGGGCAGCCGGCTGATCCGGGTCGGCGACCTGATGCATACCGGCGACGAGGTCCCCCTCGCCCCGGCCGACGCCCGCATGGAACAGGTGATCCTGACCATCACCTCGAAGCGTTTCGGCTGCGCCGGCATCGTCGATTCGGCCGGCCATCTGGTCGGGGCCATCACCGACGGCGACCTGCGCCGCAAGATGGGCCCCGATCTCCTGAACATGCCCGCCCGCGACGTCATGACCCAGGGCCCGCGCACGACCCGGGCGAACGCGCTGGCGGCCGAAGCCCTGTTCCTGATGAACAAGCACGCGATCACCGCCCTGTTCGTCGCCGACGATGCCCGCAAGCCGGTCGGCATCCTGCACATCCACGACCTGCTGCGGGCCGGGGTGGCCTGAGATGGCGCGCCGCGCCACCCTGCCCAAGCCGGCGCCGCGCACCGGGCGCAGCTACAGCCGCTTCGTCGGCCTGATGAAGATCGTGCTGCCGCTGGTCGCGGTCGGCCTTTTGGCCGCCGTGCTGATCTGGCCCTCGATCGAGAACCGGCGCGACATCGCCCTGTCCTATAGCGACGTCGAGATCCGGGCGGACGGCCTCGAAATGGTCGCCCCGGTGTTGACCGGCGCCGACGACCGCGGCCGGCCCTATGTCCTGACCGCCAAGGGCGCGACCGCCGACGGGCTGGAGCCGACCATGGTCACCCTGCACGAGATCGAGGCGGACGTCGCCATGGAGGACGGCCGCCCGGTGACCGTGGTCGCCGCCACCGGCATCTACCGCATCAGGGAGGAAACCCTGGCGCTCGACGGCGGCGTGACGGTCACGCTGGCCGACGGCCATGTGGTAAAGCTCGAAAGCGTGCTCCTGGATCTTGCCAAAGGCACGGCTTCGAGCGACAAGCGGGTGGTGGGATCGGGCCCGACCGGCCGGATCGAAGCGGACAGCATGAGCGCCAGCGACGGTGGACACAGCCTGCGGTTCAACGGCAATGTCAGGGCCGTGATCACACGCAGCGAAGACGCCGGCGCCGGCCTGCCGAGGGATGGTCAATGACGAAAGCGGTACGAGTTCTGCGCCATGCGATCGCCCTTGGTTTCGTCGCCGGGCTGGCCCTGGGCCTGCCGGCGGCGGCCCAGAACGGCCCCCCGCGCCTGAATTTCAATTCCGGCGCCCCGATCGAGATCCTGGCCGATTCCCTGGAAGTGACGGACAGTTCGTCGTCGGCCGTCTTCGTCGGTAACGTGAAGGTGACCCAGGACCGGATGATCCTGCGCGCCGACCGGCTGGAAGTGGTCTATGCCGGCGGTTCGGTCGCCGATGGGGCGGGCGGCGGGCCTTCGGGGATCAAGCGGATCACGGCGAAGGGCAATGTCTTCGTCACCTCGGGCGAGGATACGGCCCAGGGCGACGCCGCCGTCTACGATCCCGACAAGGGCATCGTCACCATGACCGGCAAGGTGGTGCTGACCCGGGGCGAGAACGTCCTCCGCGGCAGCGAACTGGTGGTCAACCTGAACACCGGCCGCAGCGTCATGACCGGCGGTGCCGGCGACGGCGACGGCCGGGTCAAGGGCCTGATCGTGCCCGAGAAGAAGACCGGCCCATGACCGATGCCGCCCCGCCGGCGATCGAAACCGGCCTGGTCGCCCATTCGCTCGGCAAGATCTACAGCAAGCGCCCGGTGGTCCGGGGCGTCAGCCTGCAATTGCAGCGCGGCGAGGTGGTCGGCCTGCTCGGCCCGAACGGCGCCGGCAAGACCACCTGCTTCTATATGATCTCAGGCCTGATCGCGCCCGACTACGGCAGCATCCTGTTCGACGGGCGCGACGTCACCGCCCTGCCGATGTACCGGCGCGCCCGCCTCGGCATCGGCTATCTGCCGCAGGAAGCCTCGATCTTCCGGGGCCTGACGGTGGAGGACAATATCCGCTCGGTGCTCGAGATCGTCGAGACCGAGCGCGACCGCCGCGAGGCTGTTCTCGACGACCTGCTGGCGGAATTCTCCATCGCCCACCTGCGCAACACCTCGTCGGTGGCGCTGTCGGGCGGGGAGCGGCGGCGCGTGGAGATCGCGCGGGCGCTGGCGACCAGCCCCAGCTTCATCCTGCTGGACGAACCGCTGGCCGGCATCGACCCGATCGCGGTCGACGACATCCGCCACCTGATCTCCCATCTCAAGGATCGGGGCATCGGCGTGCTGATCACGGACCACAATGTCCGCGAAACGCTGGACATGATCGACAGGGCCTACATTATTCACGAGGGACAGGTCCTGATGGAAGGACCGCCCGACGAGGTGGTCGCCCACGAGGGTGTCCGCCGCGTCTATCTTGGCGATAGATTCAGTCTCTGACAGGTAAGGATCATGGCGATCACACAACGGCTGGAGCTGAAGCAGGGCCAGTCGCTGGTGATGACCCCCCAGTTGCAGCAGGCGATCAAACTGCTGCAATTGAGCCAGATCGAGCTGGCGTCCTTCGTCGAACAGGAGCTTGAGCGCAACCCCCTGCTCACCCAGGACGACCATGGCGGCGAGGCGGAACGACCCGAGGCGGAGAGCGCCGCCCGGGCCGAGGACGCACCCGCGCCATCCGGCGACGGCCCGGCGGGCATCGACCGCGACATTCGCGACAGCCGCGACATGGGCGAGCCGGCGGCCAGCCTGCAGGACGGCTACGAGAATGTCTTCGGCGACGATTCGGTCACCGACCGGGCCGAATTCGCCGGCCCCCAGGGGCCGGACGGATTGACCGAGACCAGTTGGGGCGGCATCGGCGCCGGCGGGCGCAGCGATTTCGAGGACAGCGACTTCGCCGGCGACGAGCGTCTTGCCGCCGGCGTGTCGCTGCGCGAGCACCTGATGGCGCAATTGTCCGAACTGCCGCTGTCGGCGGCGGACCGGCTGATCGCGGCCAATCTGGTCGATTCCCTCGACGAGGCCGGCTATCTCGGCGAATCGACCGCCGATATCGCCGCCCGCCTCGGCATCGGCGAAGCCCGGCTGGAGGTGCTGCTGCGCCAGCTCCAGGCCCTGGACCCGCCCGGCGTCTTCGCCCGCGGCCTCCAGGAATGCCTGGAAATCCAGTGCCGCGAGGCGGACCGCCTCGACCCGGCCATGGCGGCGGTCCTGCGCCATCTCGACCTGGTGGCGCGGCGCGATCTCGGCCAGCTGTCGCGCCTTGCCGGGGTCGACGAGGACGAGATCGTCGAGATCATCAAGGAAATCCGCACCCTGAACCCCAAGCCCGGCCACGCCTTCGACACGGCGCCGGTGCATGCGGTGATTCCGGACGTCTATATCCGGCGCGGGCCCGACGGCGACTGGCTGATCGAACTGAACGCCGACACCATGCCGCGGGTGCTGATCGACCGGCGCTATGCCGCCCGCCTGTCCGCCCATGACGGCGCGCGCAAGGACGACAAGGCCTATCTCTCGGATTGCCTCGCCTCGGCCAATTGGCTGGTCAAGGCGCTGGACCAGCGCGCCCGCACCATCCTGAAGGTCGCGACCTCGCTGGTGCGCCAGCAGGATGCGTTCCTGCGCTTCGGCATCACCCACCTGCGGCCGATGAACCTGAAGGCGATCGCCGAAGAGATCGGCATGCACGAATCGACCGTGTCCCGCGTCACCGCTAACAAATGGGTGTGGACGCCGCGCGGCCTGTTCGAAATGAAATTCTTCTTCACCGCCGCGATCGGCTCGACCGACGGTTCCGACGCCCATTCGGCCGAGGCGGTGCGCCACCGCCTGAAGCAGCTGATCGACGGCGAGGCGGCCACCGCCATCCTGTCCGACGACAAGCTGGTCGAACTGCTGAAACGTGACGGCATCGACATCGCCCGCCGCACTGTCGCCAAGTACCGCGAGGCCATGGGCATCGGATCCTCCACGGATCGTCGGCGTCAGAAGGCGGCGCGCGGGCGCTGACGCGGCTTTCGCGCCTGCGGAAAAAACGTGACGGTGACGGTCACCACTGGAATCCCGGGGCGTTAGATCGTAAGTATGATGGGACGGGGCTCCGGCCCGGTCGCGCCCTCGGGGAGATTGACCCCCATCAATGACAGGACGCCGCCGGGTCCTGAGCATCGTCCAAGCGCCCCATCCCTCAAGCGCAGGTAAGACATGAAGCTGATCATTTCCGGCAAACAGATCGACGTCGGCGACGCCCTTCGCACCCATGTGACCGAGCGGCTCAAGGGCCTCGTCGGCAAGTATTACGACCGGCCGATCGATGCATCGGTGACCTTCTCGCGGGAGGCGCACCTGTTCCGCACCGACATCACCGTGCATTTCGGTGCCGGGCTTACGGTGAATGCGGAAGGTGACGGCACCGAAATCTACGCCGGCTTCGAAGCCGCTGCCGATCGTGTCGAGAAGCGCCTGCGCCGCCACAAGCGGCGCCTGAAGAATCACCATCACGGCGCCCAGCGCACCCTCGAGCCGGCGCTCGCCTATGTGCTGTCGCCCGCCCATGACGATGCGGATGACGACGCCCCCCTCGACAACGGCAACGAAGGCCCGCTGGTGATCGCGGAAAACGAAGCCGAGATCGAGACCCTGACCGTTTCCGAGGCTGTGTTCCGCCTTGATCTCAGCGCCCATCCGGCGATGATGTTCCGGAACAGCGCGAACGGCGGACTGAACGTGGTCTACCGTCGCCCTGACGGAAACATCGGCTGGATCGAGCCGAACAAGCGCGCCGTCGGCGCCACGGTGTGAGGCAGTCGTCTTGGAGCTTAGCACCATCATCAGCCCTGAGGGCGTGATTGCCGACCTCAGGGCCAACGGCAAGAAGCAAGCCTTGCAGGAATTGTCCGCGCGTGCCGCCACCATCACCGGCGTGCACGAGCGGACGATTTTCGACATCCTTCTCGAACGCGAGCGCCTGGGCACCACCGGGGTCGGCCAGGGCATCGCCATCCCCCACGGCAAGCTGGGCGAGATCGACCGCCTGTTCGGCCTCTTCGCCCGCCTGGCCGAACCGATCGACTTCGAATCGATCGACGAGCAGCCGGTCGACCTCGTGTTCCTGCTGCTGGCGCCCCAGGGCGCCGGGGCCGATCACCTGAAGGCGCTGGCCCGGGTGTCGCGCCTGCTGCGCGACAAGGAAACCTGCGAGAAGCTGCGCCATTGCGATTCGGTCGAGGCGATCTACGCCCTGCTGACCGACGACGCCCGACCCCACGCGGCCTGAGCACGCCCGCCCCGCTTCCGGGACGGGGACCGGTCAGTGCACGCTGAGCGGCTGCATCTCGTACTGGAGGGCGGCGGCAAAGGCGAGGTCGCGGGTCTCGAGCAGGGCGAGCAGGGCGCCGTCGGCGCCATGGACGGCGACCACATCCTTGCCCTCGACCGTCACCGGCTTAACATAGACCAGAACCCCGCCGCCGAGGTTGGCCAGCACTTCCGGCGTGATGAGCCGGATATCCGTATCCTTGGTTCCACCAATCATCTCACACCTCCGCTGGATGCCCCATGATGGGCCCATCCTGCTTAACGAGCCGTTGCGGCCTCGTATGCCTGGCGCCGCCGGCGCCCTTGGTATGCCTGGCGCCGCCGACCGCCGGCCGGCGCCCCTTGCTCAGCCTTCCTCGCCGGTCTCCAGCACTTCGCCGCCCTCGGCGCTGCCGTCGATCGGGATATGGCGGACCACGCTGGCCGGCACCGGCCGGCGCAGGTCGACATGGAGCAAGCCGTTGTCGAGGCCGGCGCGGACGATCTCGATCCCTTCCGCCAGGACGAAAGCCTTCTGGAACTGGCGGGCGGCGATGCCGCGATGGATATAGACGCGCTTGCCGTCCTCGGCCGCCTGGCGGCCGCGCACGATCAATTGGTTTTCCTCCACCGTGACCGCCAGGTCCTCGCGGGCGAAACCGGCGACGGCCAGGGTGATGCGCAGGGCGTTCGGCCCCGTCTGCTCGATATTATAGGGCGGATAGCCGTCGGTCGCCGATTTCGCGACCCGGTCGAGGACCCGCTCCATATGGTCGAAACCGAGCAGGAGCGGACTGTTGAAGACGGACAGACGAGTCATAAGCCTTGGCCCCACGACCTGCGGCCCCCGAAAGCCCGGGCAGCCGCGCTGGGATTACGTCGACCGGGGAAAACCCCGGCAGGGGCCCCGAAGGCACCACCTGCGCCCCTATGATCTGGCGACGGCGTGATCAAAATCAAGGGGTCTGTCCCCGCCGCCCGGCAAGGTGTACATCTGTCGCGGTCGCCCGCGCTACGCCGGGCCGGCCCTTCTGGTCCGATCGGTTTTCCGCTCCACATCCCGACGCACGGCACAGGCGAGGAGGCGGCGATGCACTACGGTCCCCTGGTTGCGGTCATCGGCGGCGGCATCGCCGGGCAAAGCGCCGCCGCGGCCCTGTCGGAAGCGGGCGCCCTGGTCACCGTCTTCGACAAGGGGCGCGGCGCCGGCGGGCGCCTGTCGACCCGGCGCGACGGCCCCCGCCAATGGGACCATGGCGCGCAATATTTCACCGTCCGCGATCCGGCCCTGAAGGCGCGGGTCGCCGCCCTGGTCGCGCAAGGCAGCATCGCGCCCTGGGGCGGGACGATCGGCACCCTCGGCCCCGGGGGCTTCGTGCCCGGCGAGGGCGGCGAGGCGCGTTTCGTCGGCTGCCCGCGCATGAGCGCGCTGGTCGGCGCCCTGGGCAGCGGCGCCACCGTCTATGACGTCGAATTGCGCGAGATCGTCACCCGCGGCGCGAAACTGACGGTCACCGACCGCCAGGGCGAACATTTCGGCCCCTATGACGGCATCGTGGTGGCGACGCCGGCGCCCCAGGCGGTCCCCCTGCTCGCCCTCGAACCCGCCCTGGCGACACGGGTCGCGGCGGTCGAGATCGCGCCCTGCTGGGCCTTGATGCTGGCCTTCGACGCGCCCCTGCCCCTGCCCTTCGACGGCGCCTTCGTCGATCCCGCCCTCGGCGGCGGCATGCTGGCCTGGATCGCCCGGGACAGCAGCAAGCCGGGCCGGCCCCGGGACCGGGAAACCTGGGTGGTCCACGCCGCCCCGGCCTGGAGCGCCGCCCATCTGGACGAGGAGGCGGAGACGATCGCCCCCCGCCTCGCCGCCGCCTTCGCCGCGGTCACCGGCATCGATGCGTGGCCGGCGACCAGGATCGCCCACCGCTGGCGCCATGCCCAGACCACCCGGCCGCTGGGCCAGCCCTATCTGATCGACCCGCGGCGGCCGATCGGGGCTTGCGGCGACTGGTGCCTGGGCGCCCGCATCGAGGGGGCCTTCCTGTCCGGCCGGGCCATGGGCACGGCGCTGGCCGAACGCCTGGGCCTGCGGCTTTCTCAAGCCTCCAGTTCGGCGTCCCAGTAGAGGAAGTCGTTCCAGGATTCATGCAGGTAGTTGGGCGGGAACGAGCGGCCGTTCTCCTGCAATTGCCCGACCGTCGGCACGAAGGGATGCGAGCGCAGGTGCAGGCCGGATTCCTTCAGCAGGCGCCCGCCCTTCCGCAGGTTGCAGGGCGAGCAGGCGGTGATGATATTGTCCCAGGTGGTGCGCCCGCCCCGGCTGCGCGGCACCACATGGTCGAAGGTCAGGTCGTCGCCGTCGCCGCAATACTGGCAGGCGAAACGATCGCGCAGGAAGACGTTGAACCGGGTGAAGGCCGGGTGGCGGGCCGGCTGCACATAGGTTTTCAGCGAGACGACCGACGGCAGGCGGATCTCGAAGCTGGGGCTGCGCACCATGCGGTCGTATTCGGACAGGATGTTCACCCGGCCGAGAAAGACCGCCTTGATCGTGTCCTGCCACGACCACAGGCTGAGAGGAAAATAGCTGAGAGGCCGGTAATCCGCGTTCAGGACCAGCGCGGGACAGGCCTCCACCGGATGGGACATCGCGTTCATCGAACCGCCTCGCCCTTCTACCCGTAAACGGGCTACCCGTAAACGGGAGCCCGACCGGACGCATTCAGGTCAAGGCCCCGAACCATTCCAGAGCCGCGCGGCGGCTCGAGGAAATAGTGTCAAGCCTTGCGGTTCCGCGCCAGTAAAATACTACATACTGTGTTACGCCGCCGTGACGGTGCCTATTGGTCCAGCAGCATGCGGCACAGGAATTCGCCGCCGAGCGCCAGCCCCTCGGGCCCGATGCCATGGGCGAGGCCATGCTCGATGTGGCGCTGGACCGTCACCCCTGCCGCGTCCAGGCCGGCGACCGAGCGGTGCAGGGCGGCGACCGGCACGATCGGATCCTGGTCGCCATGGACGAGAAGCACCGGCGGACGCGACGTCAATTCCGCCGCCAGCACCTCGCCCGCCCCGGCCAGGGCGCCGGAATAGCCGATCACCGCCGCCGCCGGCGCCCGCCGCCGCAGGCCGACATGCAGCGCCATCATGCAGCCCTGGCTGAAGCCGACGAGGGCGAGATCGCGGTCGGCAAGACCGAGGCGGGTCAATTCGTCGTCGAGGAAACGATCGAGCAGGGGCGCCGCGATCCGGGCCCCGGCCAAGCGCTCGGTCTCGGAAAAATCGGTCAGCGGGAACCATTGCCGGCCGAACCCCGCCATGGCGCAGGGTTCCGGCCCGTCGGGCGCGACGAAATAGGCATCCGGCAGCAGGCGGCGCCAATAGGGCGCGAGGCCGATCAGGTCCTCGCCGTCGGCACCGAAGCCGTGAAGCAGCACGACCAATTGGCGCGCCGGGCGGTCCTCCGGCGGCGCGAGGCGCGGTCCATCAAGCCTGGTCATGCAAACACTCCTGCCCCCTGAAACGGCTGCCATAATCATGAAGACGAATCGTTACAGGAAAAGACCGCATTGGTCCCATTTGCACCCATTTCCACCCGTTTTGCACCAAGCCCGACCGGCGGCCTGCATCTGGGCCATGCCTATGCCGCCTGGATCGCCCACGACCGGGCCCGGGCGGCGGGCGGGCGCTTCCTGGTGCGGATGGAGGATATCGACCAGACCCGCTGCCGTCCCGCCTTCGATGCCGCCATCATCGAGGATCTCGCCTGGCTCGGCATCATGTCCGACGGGCCGGTGCGCCGCCAGTCGGCGCATTTCGACGATTACCGCGCGGCGCTGGCCCGGCTGGAGGCGCTGGGCGTGCTCTATCCCTGTTTCTGCACCCGGAGCGAAATCGCCCAGGCGGTGGGCGCGCCCCAGGGGCCGGCCGGCCCGCTCTATCCCGGCACCTGCCGCCATCTGACCGCGGCGGCCCGCGGCCGGCGCCTGGCCGGGGGGCAGGACCATGCCCTTCGCCTCGATATCGCCGGGGCGCGCCGCATCGTCGGCCCGGCGCTGTGCTGGCACGACGAGAAGGCCGGCCGCCAGGAGGCGCGGCCGGAAGAATTGGGCGATGTCGTCCTCGCCCGCAAGGAAACGCCGGCGTCCTATCACCTCGCGGTCACCGTCGACGATGCCCTGCAGGGGATCACCCTGGTGACCCGGGGCGTCGATCTCTTTCCGGCGACCCATGTCCACCGGCTGCTCCAGGCGCTGCTGGACCTGCCGGTGCCGGACTACGCCCACCACGGGCTGGTCATGGGCGAGGACGGCATCCGCCTTGCCAAGCGCGACCGGGCCCTGACCCTGGCGGCCATGCGCGCGGCAGGCGAGAGCCCGGCGGACCTGCGCCGCCGTCTCGGCCTCGCGCCCGGCTGAAGGCCGCCTTGCTGAGACGCCCCCGCTCCCGTACCTTGCCGCCGTGAGGCGGAGGAGAGATCCCGCCGCCGCAAGGCGGGGGAGAGTTCGCCGCCGCCACAAGGCGGAGGAGAGTTCAATGAAAAGCCAGAAAATGGTGGAATACGCAGCCCCCCTGTGCGCGCAGGTGGAACCGGATCCCGTGCCCCAGGGCACCGAGGTGGTGGTGCGGATCTCGCGCTGCGGCGTCTGCCATTCCGACCTTCATATCTACGAGGGTTACTTCGAGATGGGGGGCGGCAACCGCCTCGACGTGCGCGGCGGCCGCAAGCTGCCCTTCACCCTCGGCCATGAGATCGTCGGCACGGTGCTGGCCGCGGGCCCCGCGGCGACGGGTGTCGCGGTCGGCGACCGCCGCGTGGTCTACCCCTGGATCGGCTGCGGCGCCTGCCCGACCTGCGCCCGGGGCCTCGAACACCTGTGCCCGAAGAGCCGGCATCTGGGCGTCAATGTCGACGGCGGCTATGCCGATACGGTGACCGTGCCGCACCCGCGCTACGTCCTCGATTATGCCGGGATCGACGAGGACCGCGCCGGCCCCCTGGCCTGCTCGGGCCTGACCGCCTATGCCGCCCTGAAGAAGATCCCGGCGGCGGGCGCGGGCGATCCCATCCTGATCGTCGGCGCCGGCGGTGTCGGCCTGATGGCGATCCAGGTTGCCCGCTCGCTCTATCCCGCCGCCACCGTCGTCGTCGCCGAGATCGACCCGGCCAAGGCGGAAGCGGCCCGGGCCGCAGGCGCCGCCGAAGTGCTCGACCCCCGGGACAAGGACAGTCTCGCCCGCTTGCAGAAGGGCTATGGCGGCGTCCATGCCGCTTTCGATTTCGTCGGCGCCGACGCGACCCTGCAACTGGCGATACGGGGCCTGCGCCGGGGCGGCACCGCCGTCGTCGTCGGCCTGTTCGGCGGCGCCCTGAACATGCCGATCCCGCTCTTTCCCTGGAACGGCATCTCGGTCGTCGGCTCCTATGTCGGCAGCCTGCCGGAACTCGCCGAACTGCTGGACCTGGTCAAGGCCGGCAAGGTCGCGACGGTGCCGGTCACGCTCCGCCCCATGACCGAGGCGACGGAAGCCCTGCACGACCTGAAGGCCGGCAAGGTGATCGGGCGCATGGTGCTGACCGCTTGACTCTGAAATGTCCCTTGCAAGCCGGCCCGTTTGGCGCACGAATGGTGCCGGTGCCCGTCGGGCCGGCCTGCCCGGCCCGATCGGCCATTGGGGGCAAGGGGCCAGCGGCATTCCGACGGGGGGTGACCTCTTCCGCAGGCCATGACTGCCCGAAGAAGAGTGTGGCCCATCCTGGGGAGATGCGTGCATGGCCAATTCGAATCTGATCACCATCGGCGCCGCCGCGGTCATCGTGGCCGCGGTCGTCGGCGCCTATGAATTCGGGCTGCTGGGGGGCGGTTCGTCCCAACCGGCGGCGACGCCCGCCGCCGAGGCGCCGGCCGCAACGCCGCCCGCCGCGCCCCCGCCCGCCGCGCCTGCACCGACACCGCCGGCGCCGGGCGCCACGCCGCCTGCGCCTACGCCGCCTGCCCCCACACCGCCTGCACCGACACCCCCGGCCCCGCCTGCGGCCGGCGGCGACAGCGCGCCGGGCGCAGGCCCGGGCGGCTCCTCGGGCAAGGGCGGGTCATCGGGCAATGGCGGCGCCTCGGGCGGCGGCGGTACGCTGGGCGGCCTTGCCGGCGGCCAGGGCGGAACGCCCCCCGCCCCGACGCCGCCGGCCCCGCCCCCGCCCCCCGGTGGCCAGGGCTCGCTCGGCGGCGGCAACCCGCCCCCGCCCCCGCCGCCCTTCCCGGGCGGCCAAGGCGGACCGGGCGGTCAAGGTGGACAGGGCCAGGGTGGACAGGGCCAGGGCAATCTTCAGCAGATCCTGGTCGGGACCTGGCAGGGCCAGGTGTTCGCGGACGGCATCAACCAGATCATCCAGACCACCTTCTATGCCGACGGGCGGTTCTTCCAGTATACCCAGGCGCCGCAGATCACCTCGGCGACCCTGACCATCCAGGGCACCTGGAGCTTGAACGGCCAGGTCCTGGAACTGGTCCCGACCGAGTGGGAACCGAAATCGGTCTGCCTTTACAACGGCCAATGCACCGATTTCACGCCGGAGCCGGACAGCCAGCCCCTGCGCATCATCGACCAGAACACGTTCATGGTTCAGGGCGGCCAGTTCCGCCGCGTGAACTGACGGGCACCGGCCGGGGCGGCACCACCGCCCCGGCCGTTTCCTGCCGCCGTCAGGCCGGCCGCTGGGCCGGGCGCCGCGCCATCATGACCGAGAGCAGGGCGGCAACCAGCCCGGTCGCCCCGGCGATGACGAAGGCATCCAGGTAATTGCCCTGGACGGTGCGCATATAGCCGGCGAAGAAGGCCGCGCTGGCCGCGCCCATCTGGTGGCCGGCGGCGATCCAGCCGAACAGCACCGGCGCGTCGCGGTCGCCGAAATGCTCGTTCGCGAGCCGCGCCGTGGGCGGCACGGTGGCGATCCAGTCCAGCCCGAAGAAGATCGAGAACAGGGCGAGGCTGAACAGGTCGAAATCCGAATGGATCAGGAAGATCAGCGACAGGCCGCGGATGCCGTAATAGACGAAGAGCAGCTTGCGCGGATCGAAACGGTCGGTCAGCCAGCCCGACAGGGTGGTGCCGATCAGGTCGAACAGGCCCATGGCGGCCAGCAGCCCGGCCGCCTGCACCTCCGGGATGCCCTGGTCGCCGCAGAGCGCGATCAGATGGGTGCCGACCAGCCCGTTGGTGGTGAAGCCGCAGATGAAGAACGTGGCGAACAGATACCAGAACGCCTTGGTCCGCATGCCCCGGCCAAGGGTGGCGAAAGTGGCGACGATCATGTTGCCGGCCCGGGGCGGGGCCGCCGCCGGCGCCTCGGCCGCGCCATAGGGCAATTGGCCGATCGCCGCCGGGCTTTCCGGCAGCAGCCACCAGACCAGCGGGATCATGAGGGCGGAAGCCGCCGCCACCGTCAGCACCACCGAGGGCCAGCCGAAGGCATCGGCCAGTGCGGCCAGCGCGGGCAGGAACAGCAGGGTGCCGGTGGCCGCGCTGGCGGTGAGCAGCCCCATCATCAGGCCCCGGTTGGTCGCGAACCAGCGGTTCACCACCGTCGCCCCGAGGACGATGGCGATACAGCCCGAGCCGAGCCCCGAGAACACGCCCCAGGTCAGGATCAACTGCCACGCCTCGGCCATGAAATAGGACAGGCCGGTCGCCGCCGTCATCAGGACCAGGGCGCCGAGCACGACGCGGCGAATGCCCAGGCTGACCATCAGGGTGGCGGCAAAGGGCCCGACCATGCCGTAGAGGAAAATCCCGATCGCCGCCGACAGCGAGACCGTTTCCCGGCTCCAGCCGAAAGCCTCCTCCAGCGGGCGGATCAGCACGCCGGGCGCCGAGCGCTGCCCGGCCGAGACCAGCAGGGCGAGGAAGACCACGCCCACCACCACGAACGCATATTTCTGGCCAAAGGGCCGCGGGCGGACTATCTTCATGTTACTGACCGGTACGTTTCAGATGCCTCTAGATACGTACCGATCGGTAACACCGTCAACAGAAGTTTTTGCATGACCGCCGCCGCCAAAGTCACAGACCCGGGCAAGCCCCGCCGCGCCGTCGACCGGATCCGGGAAACCGCCCGCGACCTGTTCTATCGCCGGGGCATCCGCGACGTCGGGGTGGAGGAGATCGTCACCACCGCCGGCGTGACCAAGCCGAGCCTCTATCGCGCCTTCGCCTCGAAGGACGAATTGGCCGCCGCCTATATCCGCGACTACGACCGGGAGTTCTGGGACCGTTTCGAGGCGGTGACCGCGCCCCATGCCGGCGATCCCAAGGCGCAGGTCCTGGCCTGGGTGCAGGCGATCGAGGACCGCACCCGGGTCAGCCGCTATCGGGGCTGCGGCATGACCAATGCGGCGGTCGAATACCCGGACCGGGACCACCCGGCCCGCCGGCTCTCGGTCGAGAACAAGAAGGAATACCGGCGCCGCCTGCGGGCGCTGGCGCGCGACATGGGCGCCCGCAATCCCGACCTGCTGGGCGACGGCCTGCTGCTCCTGATCGAGGGGACCTATGCCAGCGCCCAATTGTTCGAGGGCGACGGGCCGGCCGTCCACCTCGCCGCCGCCGCCGCGGCCCTGATCGACGCCAGCCTTTGAGCGACGCCTACCAGCGGCCGTGCGGCCCGCGCAGGTGGTCGATGAAGGCGCGCAAGGGGGCCGGCATGAGACGGCGGTCGTGGCAATAGAGGAACGGCCCCGGAAATTCCCCCCACCAGTCCGGCAGCAGGGCGACGAGGCGGCCCTCCGCGATCAGGGGCGCCACCAGGTCCTCGAAGCTGAAGACGATGCCGAGGCCGGCCGCGGCGCCGGCCAGGATCATTTCGATCGAATTGGCCAGCAGGGGCCCCGATGGATCGACCCTGACCACCTGCCCCGCCCGTTCGAATTCCCAGGCCGGCCGGGCGCCCGAGAGGAAGCGGTAGCGCAAGCAGGCGTGACCGAGAAGGTCGCGCGGGTGCCCGGGCGATCCGTGGCGTTCCAGGTAGGATGGTGCTGCGGCCAGCGCATAGCGCTGCACCCGGGGGCCCAGGGGCACGGCGATCATATCCTGTTCCAGCATCTCGCCATAGCGCACCCCGGCATCGAAGCCGGCGCCGAGGACGTCGATCAACTGGTCGTCCGCCGTCACCTCGACCGTGATGCCGGGATGTTCCGCCTGGAACGGCGGCAGGATGCGCGGCAACATCAGGCGTCCCACGATGCCGGGGACATTCAGGCGCAGGGTGCCGGTCGGGCTGTCGCGGAAGCCGTTGACGACATCGAGCGCGGCCCGCACCTCGGCCAGGGCCGGGCGCAGCCGTTCCAGCAGGCGCAGGCCCGCCTCGGTCGGGGCGACGCTGCGGGTGGTGCGGTTCAGCAGCCGGACCCCCAGCCGCGCCTCCAGCCGGCGCACGGCATCGGACAGGCTCGAGGCCGACAGCCCGCTCCGGGCCGCCGCGCCCCTGAAGCTGCGCGCCGCCGCCACCAGGGCCAGGGCTTCGAGATCGGCAAGGTCGGGTGCGGTCATTGTCCGGGTATCCGTACAAGTTGTTCTGACCTTAACAGATTATCGAACGGTGAAAACCGCCGCATGCTCCGGCCATCCCATGACGGAGGTTGACATGGAACAGCGCCTTCTCGGCCGTGACGGCCCCACGGTTTCCGCCCTCGGCCTCGGCTGCATGGGCATGTCGGATTTCTACGGCCCCAACGACCGGGGCGAGAGCATCGCCACCCTGCATGCCGCCCTCGATGCCGGTATCACCCTGCTCGACACCGGGGATTTCTACGGCTCCGGCCATAATGAGATGCTGATCGGCGAGGCGCTGCGCGGCCTCCCGCGCGAGCGCTATCAATTGTCGGTGAAATTCGGCGCCCTGCGCGATCCCGCCGGCGGTTTCGCCGGCTACGATGGCCGGCCGGCCTCGGTCCGCAACTTCCTGGCCATGAGCCTGAAGCGGCTGGGCACCGATCATGTCGACATCTACCGCCTGTCGCGCCTCGACCCCCAGGTGCCGGTCGAGGATACGATCGGCGCCATCGCCGACATGGTGAAAGCCGGCTGGGTGCGCCATGTCGGCCTGTCGGAAGTCGGCGCCGAGACCATCCGCCGCGCCGCCGCCGTGCACCCGATCGCCGACCTGCAGATCGAATATTCCCTGATCGCCCGGGGGATCGAGGCCGCGATCCTGCCGGCCTGCCGGGCCCTGGGCATCGGCGTCACCGCCTATGGCGTGCTGGCGCGCGGGCTGATCAGCGGGCACTGGCAGGCGGGTGCGCCCCGGGCCGGCGATTTCCGCGGCTTCAGCCCGCGCTTTGCCGGCGACAACCTGGACCACAACCTGGCCCTGGTCGAGAAACTGCGCGAGATCGCAGCCGCCCGGGGCGTCACCGTCGCCCAGGTCGCCATCGCCTGGGTGCTGGCGCAGGGTCCCGACATCGTTCCCCTGGTCGGCGCCCGCCGCCGCGACCGCCTGGACGAGAGCCTGACGGCCCTCGCGCTCGGACTCGATGCCGCGGATCTCGCCGCGATCGAAGCGGCGGTGCCCAAGGGGGCGGCCAGGGGCGACCGCTATCCGGCGCTGCACATGGCCCAACTCGACAGCGAGCGATAGGCTATTTGGCCCAGACGAAGCCGATCACCGGACTGCCGCTGAGGTAGAAACTCTCCGGCCGCTCGACGAAGCGGCCGGTGCGCTGGCCGTCCGTCCCCGGATGGGGGTGGAAGGGTTCCATCGCGGTCACCGTGCGCGTTTCCTTGTTCTGGTCGAAGATCACATTCATGTGGGTGCCGCCGACCAGCGGATAGTTGAAGACCACGATCACCGGCCGGTCGCCCAGGGGCATGGGCGCATTGGCCCATTGCGAGGACTGGGAATAGGCCGGCCGCATCATGAAACGGGCCTCCTTGGCCAGATTGTTCATGAAGTAGCTGTGCGGCAGGCCGCCGCTGTCGTCGCAGAAGCGGGTGTACTGGCTGATCAGATCCATCTGGCTGAGCGCCGGGCGGCCGCCGCCGAGCGCCTTCAGCCACCAGGACGTGCTGGCCGCCCAGCAGGCGAAAGGATCGAACTGCCCGATGGGCGCTGTCTGTCTGTAGTTGGCCATGGCATCCCCCCGGTTGCTTGCCGAGCCATGAGTTGAGCACCGGAACGGCGGGACGGAAACTGCCGGCTTTGCAGGGGAGCCCCCCCGAGCCACGCATGCCATGCATGGCTCGGGGCAGCGGATTACGCCGCGACCGGCAATTCGTCGATCATGGCGACGATGTCGGCCATGATGTCGGTCAGCTGGTAATCCTTCGGGGTATAGACGCGGGCGACGCCGGCCGCCTTCAGCTTGGCCTCGTCCTCGGGCGGGATGATACCGCCGACGATGACCGGGATGTCGGCGATGCCGGCCTCGCGCATCTTGTCGAGGACATCGGTCACCAGCGCCACATGGCTGCCCGAGAGGATGGACAGGCCGACCACATGCACGCCTTCTTCCAGGGCGGCATTGACGATCTGGGCCGGGGTCAGGCGGATGCCCTCGTAGACCACTTCCATGCCGGCATCGCGCGCCCGGACCGCGATCTGCTCGGCGCCATTGGAATGGCCGTCCAGCCCCGGCTTGCCGACCAGGAACTTCAGGCGCCGGCCCAGCTTGGCCGAAACCTCGTCGACCTTGGCGCGCACCGCCGCCATATCGCCGGCCGGGGCCGAAGCCGCCCGGGCGACGCCGGTCGGGGCCCGGTATTCGCCGAAGACTTCGCGCAGCGTCTGGCCCCATTCGCCGGTGGTGACGCCGGCATGCGCCGCCGCGATCGAGGGTTCCATGATGTTGCGGCCCTCGACGGCGGCGCTGCGCAGCGCTTCGAGCGCGGCCTTGACCTTCTTGTCGTCGCGCGATGCGCGCCACGCCTTCAGGCGCTCCACCTGCTCGACCTCGGCGGCATCGTCGACCACGAGAATGGCGCCCTCGTCGCCGGTGGCGAGCGGGCTCGGGGCCGATTCGGTGAAGCGGTTGACGCCGACCACGGTCATCTCGCCCGATTCGATGGCGGCAAGGCGCTGGGCGTTCGCTTCGACCAGGCGCTGCTTCATGTAGGACGCTTCGACCGCGGCGATGGCGCCGCCCATGGCTTCGATCCGGCCCAGTTCCTCCAGCGCCGCCTCCTTCAGTTCGGCCACCTTCTGGCCGACCACGGTCGAGCCGTTGAAGATATCGCCGAATTCGAGCAGGTCGGTCTCATAGGCCAGGATCTGCTGGCAGCGCAGCGACCATTGCTGGTCCCAGGGCCGCGGCAGGCCCAGGGCCTCGTTCCAGGCCGGCAATTGGACGGAACGGGCGCGGGCATCCTTGGACAGGGTCACCGCCAGCATTTCGAGCAGGATGCGGTAGACGTTGTTTTCCGGCTGCGGTTCGGTCAGGCCCAGGCTGTTCACCTGCACGCCGTAGCGGAAGCGGCGGTAGCGCTCTTCCTGGACGCCGTAGCGGTTCAGGGTGATGTCTTCCCACAGTTCCGTGAAGGCCCGCATCTTGCAGATTTCGGTCAGAAAGCGGATGCCGGCATTGACGAAGAAGGAAATGCGCCCCACCACCTTGGGCAGGTCGGCGGCCGGAACCTGGCCCGCCTTCTTCACCTCGTCCAGCACCGCCTGGGCGGTGGCGAGCGCATAGGCCAGTTCCTGCACCGGCGTCGCCCCCGCTTCCTGCAGGTGGTAGGAGCAGACGTTCATCGGGTTCCACTTCGGCACTTCCTTGTAGGTGAAGGAAATGACGTCGGCGGTCAGGCGCATCGAGGGCTGGGGCGGGAAGATATAGGTCCCGCGCGACAGATATTCCTTGATGATGTCGTTCTGCGTCGTGCCCTGGAGGTCGGCGCGGCTGGCGCCCTGTTCCTCGGCCGTCGCGATATAGAGCGAAAGCAGCCAGGCCGCCGTCGCATTGATCGTCATCGACGTGTTCATCCGGCCGAGCGGAATGCCGTCGAACAGGGTGCGCATGTCGCCGAGATTGGAGATCGGCACCCCGACCTTGCCCACTTCCCCGCGCGACAGCACATGGTCGGCGTCATACCCGGTCTGGGTGGGAAGATCGAAGGCTACTGACAAACCTGTCTGGCCGCGGGCGAGGTTCGTGCGGTACAATGCGTTCGAGGCCGAGGCCGACGAATGCCCGGAATAGGTCCGGATCAGCCAGGGATCGTCCCGCCGGGGCTTCGCCCCTGCCGCCGCCGTGCCTTCGCGCTTGCTCTCACTCATCTCTGATTCCCTACGTCTCGCAATTTTATGGCACCAAAAGCCTATTGACGGGATTTGTCGTTGCGCTTTTGGAGCATATCCAATGCCATATTATTCAAATAGCATGTTGTGCGACGCAAAATAAACTTGCAACTCGATCCGACTGCATCCAAAACTCCCGCCCTATCCGGTTCATCAGATTGCCATATGATGCGGGATAGAGCCGGCAAGCGGGAAAAACAGCAACAACCCGACGTACAAACCGACGGAGCGCGAGGGACTGAAGGATGACGGTGACCACGACCACGGGCCAACCGGTCAAGGATCTCTACGAAATCGGCGAAATTCCGCCGCTCGGCCATGTGCCGAAGGAAATGTACGCCTGGGTGATCCGCGCGGATCGCCACGGCCCGCCCGAGACGGCGATGCAGCTTGAAGTAATGCCCGTGCCCGAGATCGGCGAGGACGAAGTCCTGCTGCTGGTCATGGCGGCCGGCGTCAACTACAACGGCGTCTGGGCCGGTCTCGGCATCCCGGTGTCGACCTTCGACGTCCATAAGAAGGACTATCACATCACCGGCTCCGACGCGTCGGGCGTGGTGTGGAAGGTCGGCGCCAAGGTGAAGCGCTGGAAGGTCGGCGACGAAGTCGTGGTTCACTGCAACCAGGACGACGGCGACGACGAGGAGTGCAACGGCGGCGACCCGATGTTCTCGCCGTCCCAGCGCATCTACGGCTATGAAACCGCCGACGGTTCCTTCGCCCAGTTCACGGTCATCCAGGCGCGCCAGCTGATGCACCGCCCGAAGCACCTGACCTGGGAAGAGGCCGCCTGCTACACGCTGACGCTGGCGACCGCCTACCGCATGCTGTTCGGGCACCGCCCGCACATCCTGCGCCCCGGTCACAATGTCCTGGTCTGGGGCGCCTCGGGCGGCCTCGGCTCCATGGCGATCCAGCTCATCTCGATCTCGGGCGCCAATGCGATCGGCATCATCTCGGACGAGACGAAGCGCGATTTCGTCATGTCGCTGGGGGCCAAGGGCGTCATCAACCGCAACGACTTCAAGTGTTGGGGCCAGCTGCCCAAGGTCAACTCGCCGGAATTCGACGCCTTCATGAAGGAAGCGAAGAAGTTCGGCAAGGCGATCTGGGACATCACCGGCAAGGGCAACGACGTCGACTTCGTGTTCGAGCACCCGGGCGAGGCGACCTTCCCGGTCTCCACCTTCGTGGTGAAGCGCGGCGGCATGGTGGTGTTCTGCGCCGGCACCTCCGGCTTCAACATCACCTTCGACGCCCGCTTCGTGTGGATGCGCCAGAAGCGTATCCAGGGCAGCCACTTCGCGAACCTGATGCAGGCCGCCCAAGCGAACCAGCTCGTCATCGAGCGCCGCCTCGACCCCTGCATGTCGGAAGTCTTCTCCTGGGCCGACATTCCTCGCGCGCATACCAAGATGTGGAAGAACCAGCACAAGCCGGGCAACATGGCGGTGATGGTCTCGGCCAAATATCCGGGCCTGCGCACCTTCGAGGACACGATCGAGGCCGGCCTCCAGCCCTGATCGAAACCGCCTAGAAGACTGAGCACCGAGCAACACGTAGAGAAGTACCCGAGGAGCGATGCCATGAGCCTTGCCGCCACAGCCACCGAAGCCGCCGACATCCTTCTTGCCGACCTGTTCGGCAAGGCGGGGGCGGCGGTTCAAGCGGCGGACACGCTCCTCGGGCAAGCCAAGGCGGCCGTGCTGGCCAAGGTCGCCGTGAACGGCAAGGTTTCCGGCGCCAAGCTGGAGGCCGAGCAGTTCGCGGCCCATGGCCTCGCCTGGCTCGCCACCTATGTCGAATCGCTGCGCCAGCTGCTGCACTGGGCGGAAAGCCTGAAGGCGGAAGGCAAGCTCGGCCGGCTGGAGACCCTGATCCTCCAGGCCGGCTTCGGCGAATATCTGTCGCAGATCGTCGGCGGCATCCCCATGAGCCAGGGCGAAGTCGTCCGCCCGGCCGATTACGGCCTGACGGCCACCCAGGTCGCCGCCTATCTGGCGGTGCCGGAAGTCGCCGATCTCATCGCCAGCGGCAATACCGCCGAGGTGCGCGCCGAACTGGCCGGCCTGATCGCGGACGGCCTGGCGTCGGGCTTCGGCGACCTCGGCCTCGACGAGACCATGGCCATGGTCCGCGACAGTTTCCGCCGCTTCGCGGAAGACAAGGTCATCCCCTTCGCCCATGAATGGCACCTGAAGGACGAGTTCATTCCGCTCACGATCCTTTCCGAGCTGGCGGAACTGGGCGTCTTCGGCCTCACCCTGCCGGAGGAATACGGCGGCCACGGCCTGGGCAAGACCGCCATGTGCGTGGTGACCGAGGAATTGTCGCGCGGCTATATCGGCGTCGGCTCGCTCGGCACCCGCGCCGAGATCTTCTGCGAACTGGTGATGGCCGGCGGCACGGAAGAGCAGAAGCGGAAATGGCTGCCCCTGATCGCCGGCGGCGAGCTGCTGCCGACCGCGGTCTTCACCGAACCGAACACCGGCTCCGACCTCGGCTCGCTGCGCACCCGCGCGGTCCGGGACGGCGACGTCTACAAGGTGACGGGCAACAAGACCTGGATCACCCATGCCGCCCGCGCCGACGTCATGACCCTGCTGGCCCGCACCAACAGCGCCGAGCCGGGTTACAAGGGCCTCTCCATGTTCCTGGCGGAGAAGATCCGCGGCGACGATGCCAATCCCTTCCCCACCCCGGGCATGACTGGCGGCGAGATCAAGGTGCTCGGCTATCGCGGCATGAAGGAATATGAGATCGGCTTCGACGGTTTCGAGGTGAAGGCCGAGAACCTGCTCGGCCAGCAGGAAGGCCAGGGCTTCAAGCAGCTCATGACTACCTTCGAATCCGCCCGCATCCAGACCGCGGCCCGTGCCGTCGGCGTCGCCCAGTCGGCCCTCGAGCTGGGCCTTCGCTATGCCCAGGAACGCATCCAGTTCGGCAAGCCGATCTATGCCTTCCCGCGCGTCTTCGGCAAGCTGGCCTGGGCCGCGGTCGAAGTCATGATCGCGCGCCAGATCACCTTCTTCGCCGCCCGCGAAAAGGATGCGGAGCGCCGCTGCGACCTCGAGGCCGGCATGGCCAAGCTGCTGGGCGCCCGCGTCGCCTGGGCGACCGCCGACAATGCGATGCAGATCCACGGCGGCAACGGCTATGCCGAGGAATATCCGATCTCCCGCGTGCTGTGCGACGCCCGCATCCTCAACGTCTTCGAGGGTGCGGCCGAGATCCAGGCCAACGTCATCGCCCGCCGCCTGCTCGAAGGCTGATCTTGCCGGCTGGTGACGATCTGGCGGCGCGCTTCGGCGCGCTGCCCCTGCCCGCCTGTTCCGCCCATCTCGGCTTCGCGCCGGTCGGCTTCGATCCGGCCCGGCGGGAATTGCAGGCGACATTCGAGGGCAGGCCGGAATTCCTGAACCCGCGCGGCGTGGTCCAGGGCGGCTTTCTCGCCGCCATGCTCGACGATGTCATGGCCGTCGCCCTGATCCTGGCCACCGAGAGCCGCTTCACGCCGCCGACCCTGGAACTCAAAGTTTCCTATTTCGAGCCGGTGCCGCCCGGCACCATCCGGGCGCTCGGCCGGGTCCTGCGCCTCGGGCGTTCCATCACCTTCCTCGAGGGCGACCTCGTCGGCGACGACGGCCGCCTGCTGGTCCGCGCCTCGGCGACCGGCAAATTGCTTGCCATCAGCTAAATCGCCCGCGCCGCCTGTTCGGCGACATGGCCGCGCCAGAGGGCGGCAATCAGGTCGGTCTGGGTGATCATCCCGGCCAGCCGGCCGTCGGCCCCGGCCACCAGCACCTCGTGGTGCACCCCGCCGGACAGGACGGGCAGAAGGTCGACGATCGGCGCGTCCGGTGCGACCACGACGATCTCGCGGCGCATCACTTCCCCGACCCGGCGGCCGGCCCCGGCCAGCAGTTCGGCATGGCCGACGAGGCCGAGAATGCCGCCGTCCGCCGCAATCACCGGCATGGCGGCGAGCCGGCGCGCCAGCAGGCGGTCGCGCGCCTGGCCGACGCCTTCCTCCGGCCCGGCGCGGATGACGTCGCGCGACATGATGCGCGCGCAGCGGATGGCGCCGTGGAGACGGCGCTCCGCCTGGAGTTCCACCTGGGCGAACAGGCTGGCGAGATCGTCGCGGCTGACGTCCAGCAATTCGTCGTAGCGGGCGAGCACGGCATCGAGATCGGCCGGGGTCACCCCCACCCGGTCCTGCGGCGGCGGGTCGGCGGTTTCATGCGGGTTGGGCGCCAGCGGCGGCGCCCGGTGCGGATACCAATGCTTGGTCAGATTGTTGAAGGCCCAGCCGACCGCAAGCAGGACCAGGGCGTTCAAGCCCACCGGCAGCAGGGCGAAGGACCAGCCGGCCGCCGCGATCTCCGGTCCGCCGATGACCGCGGTCAGGGCGCTGGCCCCGCCCGGCGGATGCAGGCAGCGGGCCAGGCTCATGACCGCGATCGCCGCCGCCACCGCCACCGCCCCGGCATAGGTCGGATCGCCGATCAGCAGCCGGCAGGCGATGCCGGCCAGGGCCGACAGGACATTGCCGCCGACGATCGACCACGGCTGCGCCAGGGGGCTGGCCGGAACCGCGAACAGCAGCACGGCCGAGGCCCCCATGGGCGCCACCAGCAGGGGCAGGGCCGCCGGCCCCACCCCCAGCTTTTCCCGCCACAGATGGGTGACCAGCGTGGTCAGCATGATGCCGGTCAGGGCGCCGACGGCGGCGCGCAGCCAGCCCAGCCGGCCCGCCGGGGCCAGATGGCGGAAGGGGCCAGCCACGATGGTCAGGCGGCCAGCAATTCGTCGGCCGGGCCGAAGAATTCATAATGGATGCGGTCCGCCGGCACCCCGGCAAGCGACAGCGCCGCCACCAGCGCCCGCAGGAAACCGCGCGGGCCGCACAGGTAATAATCGGCCGCGGCCACCGGCGTATGGGCCTGCAGCCAGGCACCGTCGATCAGCCCCGCCCGGTCGTAGTCCCGTGCCGCCACGTCTGCCGCCCGCGGCGACTGATAGAAGGTGGTGATGCGCCGGGTTTCATCGGCCAGGGCCCGGATCTCCGCCGCCAGGGCATGGGTGGAGCCGTCCAGCGTGCCATGGACGAATTGGACCGGCAGCCCGGGATGCCGGCGGGCCGCCTCCTGCCACATGGCGACCAGGGGGGTGAGCCCGACCCCGCCGGACAGCAGCACCACGGGGCGTTGCGGCGCCTCGGCCAGGAAGAATTCGCCGGCCGGGGCCGCCACCTTCAGCACCGTGCCCGGATGCCCGGCGTCATGCAGCCAGTTGGAGGCAAGGCCGCCCGGCTCCCGCTTCACCGAGATCCGATAGGTGGCGCCGTCCGCCGCCGCCGACAGGCTGTAGTTCCGCTTCACCGGGCCATGGCCCGGCAGGTCCAGCCAGAAGGTGAGATATTGCCCCGGCCGGTGGCGCAGCACCGGCCCGCCATCGGCCGGGCGCAGGGTGAAGGAAGCGATCACCGCGCTTTCCGGGGTAACCTTCTCAATCACGAAATCGCGCCAGCCGGCCCAGCCGCCCGCGGCGGCGGCGATCTCGCCGTAGATGCGGCTTTCGCGCGCGATCAGGATATCGGCCAGGAACCAATAGGCTTCGCCCCAGGCGGCCAGGATGTCGTCGGTCGCGGCATCGCCGAGGACCGCCTTGATCGCGCCGAGCAGGGCGGTCGCGACATGGGGGTAATGCTCGGGCAGGATCTGCAACCCTGCGTGTTTCTGCGCGATCCGCTCCACCGCCGGGGCCAGCGCCGCCAGATCGTCGATATGGGCGGCATAGGCGAGGATCGCGCCGGCCAGCGCCTTGGGCTGCGCGCCGGCGCCGCCGTGGTGGGACTGGTTGAACAGGGCGCGGATGCCCGCGTCCTGGAACAGGCGGTCGTACATTTCCCGCACGATGGCAAGGCCATGGGCTTCAAGGGCGGGGATCGTCGCCTTGACGAGGGCGATCGTGCGGTCACTCAACGGCTTGGACATGAAGCGTCTCTCTCAGGCGGGTCGATAGAACAGGGCGAGTTGCAGGCTTTCCGCGATGCGCCGGGCCTTGGCCTGAAGCGCGCCGGCGGCTTCGGGCGCGACCTCCTCGGCCGTGGCCTGCCAGAGGGCCAGCCAGCGCTCGAAATGGGCGGGGGTGATGGTTGCCGCATGCTTCAGGTGGGCGGCCAGGGGATTGCCCCTGTAACGCCCGCCGGCGTGCATCACCGACGACCAGAAATCCCCGAGCGTCGCCAGATGCGCCGGCCAGTCGGCGATGGCGCCGTTGAAGATCGGCCCCAGTTCCGCATCCAGGCGAACCCGCGCGTAGAATGCCGCCACCAGACGGCGCAAGCCTTCGTCGTCGATCCCGGCGTCCATCGCCCCGCCCCTAAATCATGCATATAATATACATCTATTGACCCGCGCTGGCGGGCGCAAGGGAAAAATGATATATCCTGAATGCATGATTTATGAGGACCACGCCCCGCCATGCACCTGACGCGCTATACCGACTATGCGATGCGGGTGCTGCTCTACTTGGGGGCCCGGCCGGACCGCCTGTGTTCCATCGCCGAAGTCGCCGCCGCCTACGGCATTTCCCAGAACCACCTGATGAAGGTGGTCAGCGACCTGGGGCAGGCCGGCGTCGTCGCCAGCACGCGCGGCCGCTCGGGCGGGATCCGCCTCGCCCGGCCGGCGGCGGATATCAATGTGGGGGCGGTGGTGCGGCGCACCGAGGCGGGCACCGACCTCGTCGACTGCGGGCGCTGCGTGATCGCGCCCGCCTGCGGCCTGACCGGCGTCCTGGCGGAGGCGCTGGCGGCCTTCCTCGCCGTGCTCGACCGCTATACGCTGGCCGATATCCTGAGCCGGCGGGGCGACATCGGTCGCCTGTTCCTGGAACGCCCAGCCGTTCACTGAGAACGGCCGTGCATCGAGGACGGCCGCCGCCGGTCGGGCGGCGGCCGCGGGCTTGTATGCTCAGCCGCCGATGGCCGGAACCGCCACCGGGGCGACGGCCGCCAGGGCCACGCCGGCCTTGACCAGCATCCAGACGATGATGGCGGCGCCGCCCATCCACACCAGGGTGCGCAGGGGCCCGATATCGGCGAGATAGATCGCCGTATAGACGAGGCGGACGGCGATGAAGATCATCGCCCACTGGTCGAGCCAGGCCCGATCGACGCCGGCGACGAAGCAGAGAATGACCGCGGCGGCAAAGGGTGCCACGGCTTCGAGATGGTTGTTGTGGGCCCAATAGGCCCGCTGGCGCCAGCCGGTCTGCTTTTCCAGCCAGAGCCGCGGCGAATTATTGTCATAGCCCCGGCCCGCCGAAACCTTGCCGACGATATTGGTCAAGGCCGGCATCAGGATGGCGATAAGCACGCAAAGAACAGCGATGGACATCAGATCTCCCCTCATTTTTAGCCTGACGGCAGGAGAGGATTAATCCTATTTCCGCGCCGGCGACAGTGGATTATGCGCCATCCCGGAGGAGACGCCGCAACCGCCCGGACAGGGCCGGATTGTCGCGCGCCCCGGCCATGTCGAGGGGCGTCTCGCCCGACACCCGGCACGGCCGGTTGGCATCGGCCCCGGCCCGCACCAGCATCATGGCGATCTCGTCCTTGCCCCACCAGACCGCCTCGCCCAGGGCGGTCCGGTATCTGAACTGGGCCTCGATCTCCAGCGCCGGTTCCTCCAGCAGGCGGGCGACGGCTTCGGCATGGCCGAAGAAGACCGCCTTCATCAGCACGCTGACGCTGTCCTCATAGACCCGCTGCCCGCGGGCGCCGCCCTGGCCGGCCCGGGCTTCCCGGGCATTCACCGGGGCGCCGCGGGCCAGCACCGCGTCGACCCCGTCGCGCCGGCCCCAGAAGCAGGCCTTGATCAGGTCCTGGCCCGCCCGCGCCCGTTCGACCAGGGGCCAGCCCGGCTGGTCCGGGTCCATGCCCTCGGCCCGGCCGCCCCAGGCGCCCAGCAATTCGACGACCTCTGCCCGCCCCCGCCCGGCCGCCACCGCCATGGCATTGCCGGCATCGGGCGGCACCTCGAGCAGCAGCAATTGCCGCACCGCCTCCGCCCGGCCATGGAGGGCGGCAAGGCGGAGCGCGACCGGCCCCAAAGCCGCAAGGTCGAGCCCGGCGGCGACCAGCGGCCGGAACCGGCCGGGCCGGCCTTCCTGCGCACCGTCGACGAAGAGGCCGTTCAGGTCGCTTGTGGACAGGGCGTCCAGATCGGCCGGCAGGTCGGCCGGGATCAGGCGCTCGACCATATCGTGATGGCCCCGCGCCGCCGCCCAATCGGCCGGGGTTCGGCCTTGGCGGTCGCGCCGGCCGATCGCGGCGCCGGCCTCGATCAGGCCGTCCGCCGCCTCGGCCTGACCGGCGGCGGCGGCATGGAACAGCGGCGTCCAGCCGAAGGCATCCGCCACCTCGGGATCGCATTTCAAGGTCTCGAACACCCGCAGGCAGGCAAGGGCGCCAGCCGCCGCCGCCTGCCCCCAGGCTTCCGCCAGCAGGGCCGGGGCCGGGGCCTGATGCGCGATCAGATCGCGGAGCAGGGTGGCGCGGTTGCCGCGCGCCGCCGCCGCGACCACATGGTCGATCTCGCTGGCGGGGGCAAGGCCGGCTTGCAGCAGGTCGCGGACCTCCCCGGTCCGGCCGTGGAAGGCGGCGGCGAGCAGGGCTTCGGTCGTGCCGGGCCGCGCGGCCTCGACTGCTTCCCGGCGCGCCCGGGCCAGGTCGCGCTGGCGGGCGGCGAGGTCAAGGTACAGCAGGACGTCGGCCATCGCCGCCCTCCCCCGCCAGGATCGCCGCGAGGCCGTGGCGATAGGTCGGATAGAGCAGGTCGAGCCCCAGTTCCGCCTTCAGGCGGCGGTTGGAGACGCGTTTCGATTCGCTCCAGAAACTGCGCGCCATGGGCGACATTTCGGCCGTCTCGAAATCGACCCGCGCCAGCCGCGGCAGGCCAAGAAGGTCGGCCGCATGATCGAGGACATCGACCGAGGGCGAGGCTTCGTCGTCGCAGATATTATAGGCCCGCCCGGGGTTCGGCCGTGCCATGGAGGCGCGGAGCGCCCGGGCGAGATCGGCGACATGGATGCGGCTGAACACCTGGCCCGGCTTCACCACCGCCTGCGCCCGGCCGGCGCGCAATTGATCGAGCGCGCTGCGCCCCGGGCCGTAGATGCCGGGCAGGCGGAAGAGATGCAGCGGCAGGCCGGTGGCCGCCCAGGCCGCTTCCGCCGCGACGCGCCGGGTGCCGCGCGGCCCGGCCGGGGCCAGCGGGCTGTCCTCGTCCACCCAGCCGCCGGCCCGGTCGCCGTAGACGCCGGTGGTCGAGATATAGCCCGCCCACAAAATGCCCGAAAGCCGGCGCAGATCGGGCCCATGCCGGTCGATCACGGGGTCCCCCGCCTCGTCCGGCGGGACGGAGGACAGGAGATGGGTGGTTCCCGCCAGGGCTGCGGCCCAGGCGTCCAGCGGCCGGCCGCGGTCGAGGACATGGGCCTCGATGCCGCGGGCTCGGAGTTGCGCCGCCTTCTCGGGGCTGCGCACGGTGCCGGCGACGGCGATCCCCTCGGCTTGCAGCAGGTCGGCAAGCGCCAGCGCCGTGTAACCGAGACCGAAACAGAACAGGCGGGTCATCCGTGGCCTTGCATCCGGAACGTCGAGAGAGGACTGTAGGCGCCATGCCGCCCCTGAAACAAGCCACCGCCGCCCTGGCCCTCGGCCTTGCCGTCGGCTTCGCCGCCCTGCCCGCCCGGGCGCTCACCTATGGCGAATGCGTCGACCTCGTCAGCCGGGCCCCGGCCGACGGCTTCAATGCCGCCCTCGCCTGGACCAAGAGGTCCGACGATCCCGCCGCCCAGCATTGCGCCGTGCTGGCGGAAGTGGCCCTGAAGCGCTATGGCGCCGCCGGCGAACGCCTCAGCCGCCTGATCGACCAGATGACCGACCCGCGCGAGGCGGCCGCCCTGCTCGGCCAATTGGGCAATATCCGCCTGCTCGACAACAAGCCCGACCTTGCCCTCAAGGCCTTCGACCGGGCCCTGCGCAACACGCCGAACGACGCCGATCTCCTGGCCGACCGGGCACGGGCGCGGGCCGCCCTGAACGATTGGCCGCGCGCCGCCGCCGATCTCGACGCCGCCGTGCAACTGCGGGGCGACGACCGCGAACTTCAGCTCCTGTTCGCCACTGCGCTGCGCGAGGCCGGCAAGCTGGCGGAGGCGAAGGGCGCCATCGCCAAAGCCCTGCAACTGGCGCCGGGCGATCCCGCCGCCCTTCTCGAACGCGGACGCATCCGCCTGCTCGACGGAGACCGCAAGGGCGCCGCCGCCGACTGGAAGGAAGCCGCCGCCAAGGCCCCCGCCGGCCCGATCCGCGATGCCGCCGCCGCCAGCCTGAAAGCCCTCGACAAGGCGAAATAACCCGCCCCCCAGGCGGAATGAACGTTCATTCCGCTTCAGGAACAACGGCCCGGCCGAGGGCGACGAGATCGGCCAGCGCCGGGGCGGCCAGATCCGCCCGCGCCCCCAGCTTGGCAGCCCTTGACGCCCCCGCCCATTTGTTCCAGGGACGCAACAGGTCCCGCCCTCCCCAAGCGGAATGAACGTTCATTCCGCTTGGGAAGAAGCGGTGCGGCCGAGGGCGGCGTGCCACTCAGCGCGACCGCCTCGTCCGTCTCCGTCCCTGCGGGGTGGGCCTCCGCCCCACCCCGCCCAGCCGGGCCAAGGCCCAGACCACCATGGCCCGCACCAGGGGGCTGGCGTCGCCCAGCCGCGCGCTCGCCAGCGGGCGATAGGCGGGATCGCCGCTGCGCCGATGGCGATCAGGACATTGCGCGGGCACGGCCGAGGCCCTCGACCGGCGTGGTCGCGAAGCGCCGGCGAAAGCCGGCATCGCCGAGGGCGACGAGATCGGCCAGCGCCGGGGCCGCCAGATCCGCCCGCGCCGCCAGCTTTGCGTCCCGCGATGCGCCGGCCCATTTGTTCCAGGGACGCAATAGGCCCTGCCCTCTCCAAGCGGAATGAACGTTCATTCCGCTTCAGGGACAACGGCATCGTCGAGGGCGGCGTGCCATTCGGCGCGGACCGCCTCGTCCGTCTCCGTCCCTGCGCGGTGGACCTCCGCCCCGACCCCGCCCAGTTGGGCCAGGGCCCAGACCGCCATGGCCCGCACCAGGGGGCTGGCGTCGTCCAGCCGCGCGATCACCAGCGGGCGATAGGCGGGGTCGCCGCTGTTGCCGATGGCGATCAGGACATTGCGCAGGAATCGGTCGCGGCCGATGCGCTTGACCGGCGTGGTGGCGAAGCGCCGGCGAAAGCCGGCATCGTCGAGGGTGACCAGTTCGGCCAGCGCCGGGGCGGCCAGATCCGCCCGTTCCGAGAGCTTGGCATCCCTTGATGCGCCGGCCCATTTGTTCCAGGGGCAGACGGCCAGGCAATCGTCGCAGCCATAGACCCGGTTGCCCATGGCGGCGCGGAATTCAACCGGGATCACGCCGCCGTATTCGATGCTGAGATAGGCGATACAGCGCCGGGCGTCGAGCCGGTAGGGCGCGGGAAAGGCGCCGGTCGGGCAGGCGTCCAGGCAGCGGCGGCAGGTGCCGCAATGGTCCGCCTCCGCCTCGTCCGGCGCGAGGTCGGCGGCGGTGAACAGGGCGCCCAGGAACAGCCACGAGCCATGGGCCCGGCTGACCAGATTGGTGTGCTTGCCCTGCCAGCCGATGCCCGCCGCCTGGGCCAGGGGCTTTTCCATCACCGGCGCCGTATCGACGAAGACCTTGACCTCCGCCCCCAGGCGGCTGGCCAGATGCTGCGCCAGCATCTTCAGGCGGCCCTTCAGGACATCGTGATAGTCGCGCATGCGGGCATAGGCGGCGATGACGCCGCGATCAGCCTCGTCCAGCAGGGCCAGGGGGTCGCTGGCCGGCCCGTAATTGGCCCCGACCATGACGATGGAACGCACCCCCGGCCACAGCACCCGGGGATCGCCCCGGCGCGCCGCGGTTTCCGCCATCCAGCCCATCTCGCCCTGGTAGCCGGCATCGAGCCATTCGGCCAGGGCCCGGTCGCGGCCGAGATGCGCCAGGGCTTCGGGCCGGGCGAAGCCGACCTGATCGAAGCCGAGACGCCGCGCCTCGGCACGAAGCCCCGGGCGCGGATCGCTGGCCCGCAGGTCGCTGGCCATAGGTCAGAAATCGAGATCGGCGTAATGGGGTGGCGGCGGCATGCCGGCGACATGATCGCCGAGCAGGGGCCGGAAACTCGGCCGCGACTTCACCCGCACGTACCAGTCCTTGGCCCTGGGATGGGCATCCCAGGGCACGTCGCCCAGGTAATCGATGCAGGACAGATGGGCGGCGGCGGCCATGTCGGCCAGGCTGAACTCGTCGCCCGCCAGCCAGCGCCGGCGCTCCGACAGGTCGGCGATATAGTCGAGATGGCCGCTGATGAATTGCTTGCCCATGCGGATCGCCGCCGAATCCGGGTTGCCCAGACCGTAGAAGCGCTTGTTCACCTTCTCGAACAGCAGGTTCAAGGTCACTTCGGCATGGAACTTCTGGTCGAACCAGGCGACCAGCCGGCGCGTCTCGGCCCGTTCGACGGCACTGCGGCCGAGCAGGCGGCGGTCGGGATAAGTCTCTTCCAGATATTCGGCGATCGCGCTCGAATCGGCCAGGGGGCGGCCGCCCTCCTCGACCAGCACCGGCACCTGGCCGGCGGGGTTGAGGGCCAGGAATTCGGGCCGGCGTTCCCACACCCGTTCCACCCGCAGCTCGAAATCGAGGCTCTTTTCCCGCAGCGCAAGGCGGAGCTTGCGGCAGAAGGGCGACAGCGGCAGATGGTAGAGGATGCGCATGTGCGGGACTTTAGGGGCGCCCCGAACCGGCGGCAAGAAAAGTTAATGGTAAATCCAACGGCACGGCGACAGTTGGTCAGCCGGCCAGCAGCGCCTGGGCCCGTTTGAGGCAGAAGGCGAAGGCGGTGAGGTCGGTCAATTCGGCGCCGGGGGCGGCGTCATGCTCGACCACCGGCAGGCCGCCCTCGATCAGGGCGGCATCGATCATCAGATTGTCGCCGAAGCCGAAATCCTCGACCAGCAGGCCGTCGCGGTCGAGCGGCCGGCCGGCGCCGTCGCGGCTCAGCGGCACGCCGTTCCAGGTCCGCACCCGGTCGAGATAGCCGTCGCCGACATTGCGGTAGCCGAACACGGGCTTGCCGAGACCAAGGGCGAAGCCGACCTCGAATACCGTGCCGGCATCGGCCCCCGGGCCCCGGAAGGGGGTGAGATTTGCGATCACCGCATCGGCCCGCCGGATCAGCCCGACATTGGCGCGGTAGATCGCCCGCCCCAGGTCGGGCGCCGGCAAATCCCCCGCCGGCACTTCGCCGTCGAGGGGATAGAGACCCTCGAAACCAAGGGCGGCGCAAAGCGCCTGCTTGGCCCGGCCGAGGGCGATCGCCTCGGCGTGGAAGACTTCGGGCCCGGCAAGATAGATGGACGGCATGATCATGGCTCCGCTTACGCCGGCGGAGCATAGCCGATGCGGCCGGGCCCGCACCATCAGGGCACGGCCGCCCGGATCAGGTCATCCGCCAGCGCCTCATAGGCCTTGGCCTTGAGCTGGGCGACCTGGTCCTGGTCCGAATCCTCGCGGGTCAGGGGCGTGCTGATCGCCGTATCGTCCACCGGTGCCGGGGCATAGGCGCGCCAGCGCCCGGTCTCGACATCGACCAGCAGGGCCTTCAGCCGAAGGCGCATGCGCTGCCGCTCGTCCGGGATGATCGCGCCGACGATGGGCACCCAGGAGACCAGCTTGGTCGCGCTGCCGCTGCGCTCCGCCTCGAGCGCGCCCCAATAGCACAGAAGCTGGCGATAGCCGCCCTGGGCGGCCATCAGGCGCAGGCGGCGGGCGTAATCGTCGGTATTCGCCGGCGGCACGCCGCTGAAACTCTCCACCGTGAAGCCGCGCCGCAGGGCTTGCAGCATCAGGTCGTCGGGCACGACGGCGCCCGACTGCACCACCATGAGCGGCAGGGACCGGCGGGGCTGGGGCAGGGCCTGCCCCCCGCCCTTCAGGGCGGCGGCGATCTCGGCCTCGGTCACCGGCGTGTCGGGCGGGACACCGATCACATCCGCTTCCTTCAATTCGCCGCGATAGAAGGCATTGGTCGTGCCGGATTCGCCGCCATAGCCCGAATTGGAAATCGAGCGCACCGAGCACGCCCCCAGCAGCAAGGCCGCGCCGACGACCGCCGTCATCACCTTTTTCATCGACCATCACCGTTTTTTGTCACGAGGCCTGTCTAGGGGCGGAAAGTGGCAGCGGCGGCGATCAATTCAGGCGGAAATATGTCTCGTGGCAATAAATACGACCTGTGACTGTTTTGCACGAGATCGCCCCCCCATAAACGACAAGGGCCGGGATTGCCCCGGCCCTTGCCCGTTCCCGGCGCCCGATCAGGCGCGCCTCAGGTCAGGCGCGCTTCAGGTTCGCCTCGTCCGACAGGGGATGGGCCAGGCGCTTGATCATTTCCTTCGGGCAGATCTGCCAGAAGCGCTCGCTCTCGCGCTCCCAGTCCGACAGCAGGCGGGCAGCGAGCGGCGAGCCGGTCTCGGCCAGATGGCGGGCGACCAGATCCTTCAGCACGCCTTCCCAATGGGCGGAGGAAAGACGCTGGAAGACCACGCTTTCATCGTTCACGCGCTTCGGGAAATCGTCCGCCGCGTCATAGATGAAGGCCATGCCGCCGGACATGCCGGCGCCGAAATTGTCGCCCACCGGCCCGAGGATGACCGCCGTGCCGCCGGTCATATATTCGCAGCCGTTGGAACCGCAGCCCTCGATCACCGTCGTGGCGCCGGAGTTGCGCACCGCGAAGCGCTCGCCCGCCTTGCCGCTGGCGAACAGGAAGCCGGCGGTGGCGCCGTAAAGCACCGTATTGCCGATGATCGTGTTCTCATGCGGGACCAGCGTCGAGGACGTGGTGGTGCGCACCACGATGGTGCCGCCCGACAGGCCCTTGCCGACATAGTCGTTGCTGTCGCCGTAGACCTTCAGCTTCACGCCCTTGACCGCGAAGGCGCCCAGCGACTGGCCGGCGGAGCCGCGCAGCGACACTTCGATATGGCCGTGGTCCAGCCCGTCCATGCCGAACTTCCGCGTGACATGGGACGACAGGCGGGTGCCGATGGCACGCTGGGTGTTCCGCACCGTATAGGTGAGCTGCATCTTCTCGCCGCGCTCGAAGACCGCCGCCGCATCCTTCACCATCTGGGCGTCCAGCGTGTCCGGCACCTCGTTCCGGCCCTCGATCACCGAGTGGCGGGCATAGGGGCCGGAGTCCGGCGTGACCAGCAGGGGGTTGAGGTCGAGGTCGTCGAGGTGGTGATGGCCGCGCGAGACCTGGCGCAGCAGGTCGACCCGGCCGATCGCCTCCTCGAGGGTGCGCAGCCCCAGCGAAGCCAGGATTTCGCGCACTTCTTCCGCGATGAAGGAGAAGAGGTTGACCACCTTTTCCGGCGAGCCGTCGAACTTCTCGCGCATGGCCGGATCCTGGGTGCAGACGCCCACCGGACAGGTGTTCGACTGGCACTGGCGGACCATGATGCAGCCGAGCGCAACCAGGCTGGCCGTGCCGACGCCATATTCCTCGGCGCCCATCAGCGCGGCCATGACCACGTCGCGCCCGGTCTTGATGCCGCCGTCGGTGCGCAGCTTCACCGAGTGACGCAGGCGGTTCAGGGTCAGGACCTGATTGCTTTCGGTCAGGCCCATTTCCCACGGCAGGCCGGCATATTTGATCGAGGTCTGGGGCGAGGCGCCCGTGCCGCCGACATGGCCGGAAATCAGGATGACGTCCGCCTTCGCCTTGGCGACACCGGCCGCGATCGTGCCGATGCCGGAACCGGACACCAGCTTCACGCAGACCTGCGCCGTCGGGTTGATCTGCTTCAGGTCGTATATGAGCTGGGCCAGATCCTCGATCGAATAGATGTCGTGGTGCGGCGGCGGCGAGATCAGGGTAACCCCCGGCGTCGAATGACGCAGGCGGGCGATTTCCACCGTCGCCTTGAAGCCGGGCAGCTGGCCGCCCTCGCCGGGCTTGGCCCCTTGCGCGACCTTGATTTCCAGTTCGCGGGCCTGGTTCAGATATTCGGCGGTGACGCCGAAGCGGCCCGACGCCACCTGCTTGATCGGCGAATTGGCATTGTCGCCATTGGCGCGCGGCTTGAAGCGCTCGGCGCCTTCGCCGCCCTCGCCGGAATCGGCCTTGGCGCCGATCCGGTTCATGGCGATGGTCAGCGTCTCATGCGCCTCGGCCGAAAGCGCGCCGAGCGACATGCCCGGGGTGATGAAGCGCTTGCGGATCGAGGTGATCGATTCGACGTCCTCGATCGGAATGGGCTTGCCTGCCGGCTTGAATTCCAAGAGGTCGCGCAACGCGATCGGCGCCCGCGCATGCACCCCTTGCGAATATTTCTTGTAGAGGGTGTAGCTGTCCGTCCCCACCGCCTGTTGCAGCAGGTGGATCAGGCCGCCTTCCCAGGCATGAAGCTCGCCGTTCTTCCGGAAGCGGTAGAGACCGCCGACCGGCAGCGCCGCCACATCCGCGTCGAAGGCGCGGGCGTGGAGTTCCAGCACCTTCTTCTGGATGCCGGGGAAGCCGATGCCGGAAATGCGCGACTGCATGCCGGGGAAGAATTCCGCGACCAGGGCGCGCGACAGGCCGACCGCCTCGAAATTGTAACCGCCGCGATAGCTGGAGACGACCGAGATGCCCATCTTGGACATGATCTTCAGGAGGCCCTGATTGATCGATTCCTTGAAGCGGGCGATGCAGTCGGCATGAGACAGGCCGGGGAACAGGCCCCGGGCCAGCCGGTCGGCGATGCAGGCTTCCGCCAGATAGGCGTTGACCGTGGTCGCGCCGCAGCCGATCAGCACCGCGAACATATGCGTGTCGAGGCATTCCGCCGAGCGCACGTTGATCGAGGTAAACGTCCGCAGGCCCCGCCGCACCAGGTGGCTGTGCACGCCGCCGACGGCGAGCACCATGGGGATCGCGGCCTTGTCTTCCGAGATCTTCTCGTCGGTCAGGATCAGGTGGCCGTAACCCTGGCGCACCGCGTCCTCCGCTTCCTGGCGGATGCGGGCGACGGCGGCCTTCAGGGCATCCTTGCCGCCGTCGACCGGGAAGCTGCAATCGATCTCGGCCACCCCGTCGCCCATGAACTTCTTCAGTTCCACAAGCTCGCCGGAGGAGACGACCGGGCTTTCCAGCACCAGGACATTGGCCTGGCTGCTGTCCTGCACCAGCACGTTCTTCAGGTTGCCGAAACGCGTCTTCAGGCTCATCACCCGATGCTCGCGCAAGGGGTCGATGGGCGGGTTGGTGACCTGGCTGAAATTCTGCCGGAAGTAATGGTGCAGCGGGCGATATTTCTCCGACAGCACCGCGAGCGGCGCATCGTCGCCCATGGAACCGATGGCTTCCTTGCCGTCCTCGACCATGGGCTGAAGGATCAGTTCCATGTCCTCGTGGCTGAGGCCGGCGGCGAGCTGGCGGACGCGCAGCTCCTGCTTGTCGTAGGGGCTCGGCTCCTTCGCCGGCTTGATCTTCTCGTCAAGCTCGACGATGGACTTGGTCCATTCCAGATAGGGATGGGCGCCGGCCAGCATGTCCTTGACCTCGCGGTCATGGTAGAGCCGGCCTTCGCCGAGATCGACGGCGATCATCTGGCCCGGGCCGAGCGCGCCCTTCTCGACGATATTGGTCTCGGGCAGCAGGACCATGCCGGTCTCGGAGCCCATGACCAGCAGGCCATCGCGCGTGATCGTATAGCGCATGGGACGGAGCCCGTTCCGGTCGAGACCGCCGACGATCCAGCGCCCGTCGGTCATGGCCAGCGCGGCCGGGCCGTCCCAGGGTTCCATGATCGAATTGACATAGGCATACATCGCCCGGTGCGAATCCGGCATGGTCGACTTCTTCGACCAGGCTTCGGGCACCAGGATCGTCTTCGCCAGGGGCGCCGAGCGGCCGGCGCGCACCAGCACCTCGAAGACATTGTCGAGGGCGGCCGAATCCGAGCCGCCGGGCTGGATGATCGGCTTCAGGTCGTCCGAATATTCGCCGAAGGCTTCCGAGACCATGCGGATCTCATGGCTCTTCATCCAGTTGATGTTGCCCTTCCAGGTGTTGATCTCGCCGTTGTGGGCGAGCATGCGGAAGGGCTGGGCCAGCTTCCACTTCGGGAAGGTATTGGTCGAATAGCGCTGGTGATAGATGGCGAAGGACGAGACGAAACGCTCGTCGTTCAGGTCCGGGTAGAAGGTCGACAGGTCGGCCGCCAGGAACATGCCCTTGTAGATGATCGAGCGGCACGACAGCGAACAGACGTAGAAATCCGACGAGGCATTGGCCTCGATCGCCTTCCGCTCGATGCGGCGGCGGATGATGAACAGCTTCCGCTCGAACTCGTCGGCCGTCAGATGGGCCGGGTGTTCGATCATGATCTGCTCGATCTCGGGGCGGGTCGCGTTCGCCTTCTCGCCGATCACGGCAATATCGACCGGCACCTGGCGCCAGCCGTAGATATAGAAGCCGAAGTTCAGGATTTCCTGCTCGACGATGGTGCGGCAGGCTTCCTGCTGGCCGAAATCCGTGCGCGGCAGGAACACCTGGCCGACCGCCAGGCCCCGGTCGGACGGCGAATGGCCGGTGGAGCGGACATGGTCAGTGAAGAAATCCTGCGGGATTTCGATATGGATGCCGGCGCCGTCGCCGGTCTTGCCGTCGGCATCGACCGCGCCCCGGTGCCACACCGCCTTCAGCGCCTCGATGCCGGCGCTCACCACCTCGCGGCGGGGGCGGCCGTCGATGGCGGCGACGAGGCCGACGCCGCAGCTGTCGCGCTCGTCCTCATGGGCGTAGAGGCCCTGCTCGTTCAGGCGCTCCGTCTCGGCCTGCCAATGGGCGACGAATTCGGAACCGCTTTCGATCTTCTTGCTCATGATCTTCCCTCCGACGCTCAGGAGGCCTTGGCAAGGCCGGCTTCGACCTTGGCCTTCAGGTATTGGTGAATCGTCTCGGCGACGTCGCGGCCGTCGCGGATCGCCCAGACGACGAGAGAGGCGCCGCGCACGATATCGCCGGCGGCGAAGACGCCGTCGAGGCTGGTCATCTGGGTCCGGAAATCGACCTTCAGGGTGCCCCAGCGGGTGACGGTCAGTTCCGGCGCGTCGAACAGTTTCGGCAGGTCTTCCGGATCGAAGCCCAGCGCCTTGATCACGAGGTCGGCCGGGTGGTTCACCGACGAGCCTTCGATCACTTCCGGCATCTGGCGTCCGCTCGAATCGGCCAGGCCCAGACGCATGCGGTTGGCGCGCACCGCCGTCACCTTGTCGTCGCCGAGGAACGCCTGCGGGGCCGAGAGCCAGACGAATTCGACGCCCTCCTCCTCGGCATTCTTCACCTCGCGCTGCGAGCCGGGCATGTTTTCCTTGTCGCGGCGATAGAGGCATTTCACCGATTTGGCGCCCTGGCGGATGGCGGTGCGGACGCAGTCCATCGCCGTGTCGCCGCCGCCGATGACGACCACATCCTTGCCCTCGGCATTCAGTTCGCCGCTTTCATACTCGGCCACCGTGTCGCCCAGGCTGACCTTGTTCGAAGCGGTGAGATAGGTCATGGCCGGCAGCACGCCCTTGAGGCCGGCACCCGGCAGGCCGACGTCGCGGGCCTTGTAGACGCCGGTCGCGATCAGCAGGGCATCGTGCCTTTCCCGCAATTCCGCGATCTTGGCATCGACGCCGACGGCGAAATTCAGGTGGAACTTGATGCCCTGGTCTTCGAGCAGCTGGGCCCGGCGGGCGATCACCTGCTTTTCGAGCTTGAAGCCCGGAATGCCGTAGACGAGCAGCCCGCCGACCCGGTCGTAACGGTCGTAGACATGAACCTCGTAGCCCTTGGCGCGCAGCATCTCGGCAGCCGCGAGCCCGGCCGGGCCGGCGCCGATGATGCCGACCGAAAGGCCGATTTCCTGCCGCGGCGTGCGCGGCTTCACCCAGCCGTTCTCCCAGGCGGTATCGGTCAGGAATTTCTCGACCGAGCCGATGGTGACCGAATTGAAATCCTTCTCGATCACGCAATTGCCTTCGCAAAGCCGGTCCTGCGGGCAGATGCGGCCGCAGACTTCGGGCATCGAATTGGTCGCCTGGGACAGTTCGTAGGCTTCCTGAAGGCGGCCCTCGGCGGTCAGCTTCAGCCAGTCGGGAATATTGTTCGAGAGCGGACAATGGACCTGGCAGAAGGGAATGCCGCATTGCGAGCAGCGCCCGGCCTGATCCTGGGCCGAGGGCTGCACGAAGGTCGCGTAGATTTCGCTGAAATCCTTGATCCGTTCGTCGGCACTGCGCTTCGGCGGCATCTCCTGCTCGCGCGAAACGAACTTCAGCATCTTGTTCTCAGCCATGGCGCACTCCATCACGGCCATTGTCTCGACGCGGCGCACGCGTCACGGCGGTCCGGCACCAGAGCACCGGTCTATGATGTTCATTTACGCGCAATTTTTCCGATCGCAAAGCGAAAAATCGCCGATAGGTCTCAAATGCTGACCTATTTCCCGGACATCGCCTAAGCCGACAGCAGGGCAGGCTAGAAATTAGGCAAAAATAGTTCCGGTTTGTTGACTATTCCGCGATGCGGCATGATCCGCCGAACCCGCCGATCCGCCTGAGTCCCTTGATTTGAAACGATTTCCCGATAGCCGTCGAGCCTCTTTCGGCAAAACCCTTCGCAAACGCAAAAAACCCCGCCCGCGGGCAGCGGGCGGGGCCTGCGAAGGGCAGCCGTGGGGTGGCCTCAACCTTCGGCGGCAGTCGGGGTGGCGTATTGGCCGGTGCGGCGATAGCGGAGGAGATAGGCCGGCACCACCGCATCGACCGAGGTCGGGGTGATGCCGAAGGCGTCGAGCCCGGGGGCGCCGGGGCCGACCACATTGTCGTGGCGGAGCAGCTTCACCTGGTCGGGCGTGATGGGGGCGCCGGGCAGCCAGCCGACGGCGGCGGCCTGGGCCCGGGCCACGAACCACGGCACCGGCAGCAGCACGGCCTTCCGCTCGGTCACCTTGAGGACGATGTTCATCAGGTCGCGGAAGCTGTAGACCGCCGGCCCGCCCAGTTCGAAGGGCCGTTCCTGGACCGCGACGCTGCCGTTGGCCGCGGCGACCACAGCATCGGCGACATCGCCGACATAGACCGGCTGGAAGCGGGTCTCGCCGCCGCCGATCAGGGGCAGGACCGGGACATAGCGCGCCATATTGGCGAAGCGGTTGAAGAGCTTGTCCTCCGGCCCGAAGACGACGGAGGCGCGCAGGATCGCCGCATCCGGATAGACCGCCTTCACCGCCGCCTCGCCCCGCGCCTTGCTTTTCGCGTAGTCGGAGTCTGCATGCAGGTCGGCGCCGATCGCCGAGACCTGGACGAAGCGGGCGACGCCGGCCTCCTTGGCCGCGGCGGCGATGCGCCTCGCGCCCTCGGCCTGGATCAGGTCGAATTGCTGGGCCCCCGACTCGGCCAGGATGCCGACGAGGTTGATGACCACATCGGCGCCTTCGACCGCGAGCTTCACCGACGGCGTGTGGCGGACATTGGCCTGGACGATCGCCACCTGGCCGACATCGCCCATGGGGCGCAGGAAACCGGCCGCCTGGGGACGGCGCACCGCGACCCGCACCCGCCAGCCCTGCTTGGCCAGACGCTTCACGACATAACGCCCGATGAAGCCGGAGCCACCGAATACCGTCACCAGCCTGTCGGCCATCGCTCTACCCCTGAAAACGCCGTCTCTTTCGGGGCACCATATATAATCCGATAGCCCGCGCCAATCATGACCATTGTCACGCCCCGCGCCTTTTCATGCCCGCGCTTGGCAGGGCGCGGGCGCTTTGGCAAGATCGCCGCCGTGCCCGCCCCCGTTCCCCCCGCCCCCATTCTCGCCGTCTCCCATCTGGCCAAGACCTTCGGCCCGGTCGAGGCGGTGCGCGACGTCAGCTTCACCATCGCCCCGGGGGCGATCACCGGGCTCCTGGGCGGCAACGGCGCCGGCAAGACGACGACGATCGCCATGATCCTCGGCCTGATCGAGCCGAGCCGGGGCACGATCCGCGTCGACGGCCTGGATCTCGGGGCCGATCCGGTGCGGGCGCGCGGGCTGATGAATTTCTCCTCGCCCTATGTCGACCTGCCGCACCGCCTGACGGTGACGGAAAACCTGACGGTCTTCGCCCGTCTCTACGGCGTCCGGGCACCGCGCCGGCGCATCGCCGAGCTGGCCGCCCATCTCGACCTCGAAGGCTTGCTGGACCGCCCGGTCGGCCGCCTGTCGGCCGGGCAGCGCACCCGGGTGGCCCTGGCCAAGGCGCTGGTGAACCGGCCGCGGCTTCTCCTCCTGGATGAGCCGACCGCCTCCCTCGATCCCGATACCGCGGACTGGGTGCGGCGCTATCTCCTGGACTACCAGCGCGACAGCGGCGCCGCCATCCTGCTGGCCTCGCACAATATGGCCGAGGTGGAGCGCCTGTGCGGCGACGTCGTCATGATGCGGGCGGGCACGGTGGTCGATCACGACACGCCGGCCGGCCTGCTCGCCCGCTACGGCCGGGACGATCTCGAACAGGTCTTCCTCGACATCGCGCGCCAGGGCGCCCGGGGGCACCAATGAGCGGCGCCGCCGGCCGGGTCGCGGCCCTGATCCTGCGACACTGGTACCTGCTGCGCTCGTCCTGGCCGCGGCTGCTGGAAATGATCTATTGGCCGACGGTGCAGATGCTGACCTGGGGCTTCATCACCCTGTCGCTGCGGCCCGGGGCCGATGTCGCCGGCCTCGGCCTGGGCGCCCTCCTCGGCGCCGCCATGCTGTGGGACGTGCTGCTGCGGGCCCAGCTCGGCACCTCGCTGTCCTTTCTCGAGGAAATGTATTCCCGCAACCTCGGGCACCTGCTGGCCAGCCCCCTGCGGCCGGGCGAGATGCTGGTGGCGCTCGCCCTCGTCGGGCTGATCCGCACCCTGATCGGCATGGTGCCGACCAGCCTGCTCGCGATCTGGTTCTTCGGCTATTCGGTCTATGACCTCGGGCTGGCGCTGGCCGCCTTCTTCGCCCTTCTCGTGGTCATGGGCTGGTCGGTGTCGCTTTTCGTCGCCGGCCTCATCATGCGCGTCGGCCTCGGGGCGGAGGGGCTGGCCTGGGGCCTCGTCTTCGCCCTGGCGCCGCTGTCCGCCGTGTTCTACCCGGTTTCCGTGCTGCCCGGGGGCTTGCAGCCGGTCGCCCTCGCCCTGCCCTCGACCCATGTCTTCGAGGGCATGCGCATCCTGATCGCCGAGGGGCGGCTGGACTTCGGCCACCTCGCCTGGGCCGCGGGCCTCGACGCCCTCTTCCTCGGCCTTGGCATCGCCGCTTTTCTCGGCTTCCATCGGAGCGCGCGGCGGCGCGGCCGGCTGCTCCAGACCGGCGAATAGGGAACCCCCGCCTGCCCCCCGGCATTGGTTCAGAAGAAACGGAAGGAATGGCACCGATGCAGATGATCTCCCGGCGCAGCCTGATGGGCGGCGCCTTCACGGCCATCGCCCTCGCCGGCACCAGCCGCCTCGCCCGGGCCGCCACCGACCAGCAGGAACTGGTCGACCGCGCCCGCATCACCATCGACAGCATGGGCAAGGACCCGTCCTATGGCGACATGCGCGCCTATCTCGCCCGCTCGGTCGGCTGCCTCATCGTGCCGCAACTGCTCAAGGCAGGCTTCATCATCGGCGGCTCGGGCGGCGACGGCGTGCTGCTCGGCCGCAATACCGCCAACGGCAGCTGGTCCGCCCCCGCCTTCTATTCCCTGGCGGCGGGTTCCATCGGCCTCCAGATCGGCGCCCAGGCGTCCGAGGTCGTGCTCGTCATCAACAAGGAGCGCGGGCTCGAAGCGATCATGAAGAACGAGATGAAGCTCGGCGCCGATGCCTCGGTCGCGGTCGGGCCGGTCGGCTCGGGCGTGCAGGCGGCGACCACCACCAATTTCGAGGCGGATATCTATTCCTATGCCCGCTCGAAGGGGCTGTTCGCCGGCGCCTCGCTCGAAGGCGCCGGGATCCTGTCCTCGACCAGCTGGAACACCGCCTATTACGGCCGGGCCCTGAACCCGCGCGACATCGTCCTGAACCGGCTGGTCGACAATGCCGGCGCCAATGCCCTGAAGGCGACGCTGGCGACCGTCGCCCGCTGAACCGTCAGAGCAGGCCGGCGCCGACGCTGCCGAGCGCAAGCAGCACCAGCCACAGCGCATGGGCCCGGTCGACCATGACCCGGGCCCCCTGCAGGCGCGCGGCCGGGGGCGCCGTCGCCAGGCCCGCCCGGTCCAGCCCGCCGTCCAGCGCCGCGACCGCGGGAACCGGCGCCAGCGCCAGCCGCGGCCGGCGCCCGAGGCCGATCAGCAGCGCCGCCAGCACGCCGGCCGGCGCCAGCACCAGCCCGTGGCAGGCCCGGACCGCGCGGCCGAAGGCGCCCTCGCGGTCGTCCTCGACCGCGAACACCAGCCATTGCCCGGCCTTCACCGCGAACAGCCCGGGCAGGCCGAACAGCAGGAAGGCGAGCGGCAGGGCCACCGCCCCCTCGGTGAAACGGGTCGCCAGCCGGGCGGCGGCAACGGCGCCGACCCGGCCCGCCTGCGCGGGCGGCAGGCCCGCCACCCCTTCGACCGCGCGGCGCGCCGCCGACCGCGCGCCCTGATAGCCGATGCCGGCAGCCAGCAGCAGGCCGCCGGCGACAAGGGGAAGCCAGCGCAGGCCGAAATGATTCAGCCCGGCAGCCGCCAGCGTGCCCAGGGCAAAGGCGGCGAGGGTCACCGCCCCCCACAGCAGCAGGCCCCGGTTCTGCCGGTCCCCCGCCGGGCGCCCCGATCGGTTCAGCCGGGCGACCAGGCCGCCGGCCAGGCGCCGGACGGCGGCAGGCGGGCGGGCGCTGCGCCGCGGCCACAGGCGATCGGCCATCAGGGCGACGAGCACGGGCCCCGCCGGCTGGACGGCGAGCCATTGAACGATATTCTCTAGCACCGGTCGGGCTTTCCTCGTCGCTTGGGCCGGAACAGTGGCGATTACGGGAGGGACGACTGGCGCCGTCAAGGAAAACGGCAGGCCG